>NZ_SMME01000836.1 GCF_009711465.1 Parendozoicomonas verongulae
TGGCGGAAATCAAACCCTCGGGATTTGCTGACAAAGATGTGATGTAGATTGTCACTTTTTCTTTAAAGCAAAGTGGTTACACCAGTCTTAATAAAAACCGGGCTTAAATATCAGCCATAAAAAAGACCCCCGAAGGAGTCTTTTTTTATCAGACAGATTACCCCAAAGGATAAAAAGACTGATTAAGCCAGGGCAGCTTTTGCCTGTGCAACGATAGCAGCGAAAGTCGCCTTCTCGTGAACAGCCAGGTCAGCCATAACCTTACGGTCGATCTCAACGTTAGCCTTTTTCAGACCAGCGATCAGACGGCTGTAAGACATGCCGTTCATGCGGGCGCCAGCATTGATACGGGCGATCCACAGTGCACGGAACTGACGCTTGCGCTGACGACGGTCACGGTAAGCGTACTGACCCGCTTTGGTAACCGCCTGCTTGGCTACGCGGAATACGCGGGAACGCGCACCGTAGTAACCTTTAGCCTGCTTCAGAATTTTCTTGTGACGACGACGGGCGACAACACCACGCTTAACTCGAGCCATTATAAACTTCCTCTAAAAACCAGTCTGAACTTAACGTACGCGCAGCATGCGCTCTACGAGCGGCTTGTCTGCGGCGCTAACAAGGTTGGTACCACGCAGCTGACGCTTACGCTTGGTAGTCATCTTGGTCAGGATGTGGCTCTTAAAGGCGCTCTTACGCTTGAAACCGCTAGCGGTCTTCTTGAAGCGTTTGGCTGCACCAGAGTTGGTCTTCATCTTTGGCATGATTGACTCCGCATTCAAAGGCCCGGCCTGAGTTCATGACCGACTCAGGTTAGGCAGCATAAATAATGAAAATAATTTCAGAAGAAGGAAGCCCGAACGAACCTCCTTACACTAACATTACTTTCGCTTCTTAGGGGCAATAACCATGATCAGTTGACGGCCTTCCATCTTTGGACGCTGTTCAACAGTACCTAGCTCTTCCAGATCTTTTTCAACCCGGTTGAGCAACTGCATTCCCAGTTCCTGGTGAGCCATCTCACGACCGCGGTAACGCAGGGATACCTTAGCCTTATTGCCTTCTTCAAGGAAACGGACCAGGTTGCGTAGTTTTACCTGGTAATCTCCATCTTCAGTTCCGGGACGGAATTTTACTTCCTTAACCTGGGTCTGAACCTGCTTCTTCTTAGCAGCCGCTTTCTGTTTCTTGTCTTCGTAGAGGTGCTTGCCGTAGTCCATGATCTTACAGACCGGTGGAATGGCAGTTGCGTTAATCTCTACCAGATCAAGTTCAGCTTCAAGAGCTTGATCAAGAGCTTGTCTCAGCGGAACGACACCGACCATTTCGCCATCGGCAGCAATCAGACGCACCTCCTGGGCACGAATGTTCTGATTAATAGGAGCACGAGGTGCTTGTTGCCGACGATCCCGCGGATTCGAACGTTTGATTGCTAATTCTCCTGTTTAGCCTAAAAAGTTTTTCAACTGTCTTGAACGGACAGCCTGCCAACAACGTTTACCTTGCTGTTGTCAGGCTTTAGCCAAGATCAGTTTTCAGCACGGCTGCGTTGTTCAATCTCTGTTGCCAGCAACTTCTGGAAAGCATCTACGGTCATAGTACCGAGATCTTCACCGGAGCGTGTACGCACAGCAACAGAATCAGATTCTACTTCCTTATCGCCAACTACAAGCAGATAAGGCACTCGTTCAAGAGTGTGCTGGCGGATTTTAAAGCCGATCTTCTCGTTTCTCAAGTCCGCTTTCACTCGGAAACCACTGTTTTTCAGCCTGCGTTCTACATTTTCTACGTAAGGTGCCTGGCTGTCAGTGATGTTGAGGATAGCGGCCTGCGTAGGTGCAAGCCATGCGGGGAAGCGACCTTCGAAGTGTTCGATCAGGATACCGATAAAACGTTCAAAAGAACCCAGTATTGCCCGATGAAGCATCACTGGAGTCTTGCGTTCACCGTTCTCATCCACGTATTCCGCACCCAGACGACCAGGCATGGAGAAGTCTACCTGGATAGTACCGCACTGCCATACCCGGCCGATGCAGTCCTTCAGAGAGAATTCTACCTTCGGGCCGTAGAACGCACCTTCACCGGGCAGTTCCTCCCAAGGGAGGCCCGCAGCATCCAGAGCCTCAGCCAGCGCTTTTTCTGCCTTGTCCCAGATTTCGTCAGAGCCTACACGCTGCTCAGGGCGAGTAGAGAGCTTGTAGATCAGACTGTCCTTCTCGAAACCGAAGTCGGAGTAGACTTCATGCAGAAAGTCGATAAATTCAGACACTTCGGACTGAATCTGGTCTTCTGTCGCAAAGATGTGGGCATCATCCTGAACAAAGCCACGGACACGCATAATACCGTGGAGGGCACCGGATGCTTCGTTACGGTGGCAGGAGCCAAATTCTGCCAGTCGCAAAGGCAGATCACGGTAGCTGCGCAGCCCCTGGTTAAACACCTGCACGTGGCAAGGGCAGTTCATGGGCTTAACTGCAACCACACGGTCATCGCTCTTCAGGGTGAACATGTCATCGCCGAACTTAGAGGCGTGACCGGACTTCTCCCACAGAGAGATGTCTACCAGAGAAGGTGTCTTGATCTCCTGATAACCACGCTCCATCTGCTTCTGGCGCATGTACTGTTCGAGGGACTGATAGATATTCCAGCCATTTGGATGCCAGAACACCATACCGGGTGCTTCTTCCTGAAGGTGGAACAAATCCAGCTTCTTGGCCAGCTTGCGGTGGTCACGCTTTTCGGCTTCTTCCAGACGATGCAGATAGGCTTTCAGAGCCTTCTTGTCTGCCCATGCTGTACCGTAAACACGGGTCAGCATTTCATTGTTAGAGTCACCCCGCCAGTAAGCACCGGCCACACGCATCAGCTTGAAAGACTTCAGCTTGCCCGTGGAAGGTACGTGGGGGCCACGACACAGGTCTTTCCATTCACCCTGCTGATAAACGGAAATCTCTTCGCCTTCCGGCAGCTCCTTAATGATCTCAACCTTGTACTTCTCACCCATACCATCGAATTCACGGATGGCGTCTTCCCGGGACATCACAACACGCTCAATAGCAATATCCTGTTTGGCCAGCTCGTCCATACGCTTTTCAATCAGCGCGAGGTCGTCCAGATTAAAGGCTCGTTCGTAGGAAAAGTCGTAATAGAAACCGTCTTCGATAACAGGCCCGATTGTTACCTGAGCACCTGGGAATAAGTCCTGGGTAGCCATTGCCAGAAGGTGAGCAGTAGAGTGACGAATCACTTCAAGGCCGTCTTCGTCACGGCTGGTGATAATACTCAATGCGGCATCATTTTCAATGATGTGACTGGCATCAACCATATCACCATCAATACGACCTGCCAGGGTCGCCTTTGCCAGACCAGGGCCAATATCCTGAGCAATTTCGAGAACGGAAACGGGCTGGGCAAACTCACGTTTGCTGCCATCAGGAAGGGTAATAACCGGCATACATTTACCTTATATTGAATCAGTGGCAATCCAAACCAGGGACTGCTTGTTAATGGGCAGTGGCAGCCCTTACAAGGGACTGCATGCATTATCAGTTTTAACTGAATGAACTGATGATACAGCTGATGGCTGGCCACTGTCACTGCGTTTTAATCCTTAAGATCACTGGAAACAATTAAACGCCACGGGGTCATACGATCATCCACCAGCGAACCATTCAGAAGTTTATCAATGGCATACACGCCCTGCTGACGAGGATACCAGTCAATTGTTGCCAGAATCCGTCCGGTGCGCACATAATCCAACAATCGTGGATCCCCACCAAAACCAGTCACCTTCAGCTTAATGCCTTTCAAATCCCCTGCACGCATAGCTCCTAGAGCCATGTTGTCGGAAGCTGCGAAAACGCCTTTAAGATCAGAGTATTTATCCAGCAGTCTCAGGGTTACTGCCTGCGCACGGTCACTGTCCCACTGCCCTGATTCAACAGCCACCACATTCACCCCGGCATTACCCAATACTTTCTTGGCCGACGATACGCGGGTAAAAGACATTAACTCTCCCGGAGGCCCTGCCAGAATGATAACCTTATCGCCACTCTCCAGTGTCTTCGCCAGATGACTGGCTATAGTGCGTGCAGCAGCGGCATTATCCGGCCCTACCCAGGGAACTTGTAAACGGTTGCGAACCAGTAACTGCAGATCAAAACGGCTTCCGATATTGACGACTGGAATCCCCCTCTTACGGGCCTCAATCAACTGGGGAATGAGTGCTTTTGTACTGACAGGGGCGATAACCAGACTGTTCACTTTTTTAAGCAACAACTGCTTAAACCACTGCTTTTGCACAGCGACATCCCTCCCATCAAGGGCACCCCCTGATATGAGTTGGCAGCGCGCTTGTCCCGAAGCCAATTCTTCCTCGCAATATGCTTTCGCCTGTTCCTCCAGCTGCTGATAGGCGCTACTCCCTAACTCCTGCAGAACAAACCCTATCACCGGTACTTCTTCTTTTTGGGTTCTTACCGGATTAGCCGTCTGCCCCCGCCCCGACTCCTCAGCCAAAACCCAACACGCCGCTGGCAGCCCAACAGCAAACAACAATATGCCCCGGAGTAACTGCACTCCCAAGAACATCAGCAGGCGGGGAAGAGGAAAGCAGAAGGCCACAAACCACCTCAAAGCGCATGGAGATAAACCGACCAAGTGTAGACCCGCAAACCAGGCTTAAAACCATTACTTTTAACGGGGTACAGCACCATGGAACCAACTTCTGTAACAAAAAAGTCCGAATCATGGAAAAGATAATCCTGCAACTTGCCAGAAGTTATCTAAGCTTCCCCCCCTGAACAGGACTGACTCCAGAAGAATCAACTTTCCCGGGGCGCCATCCGTTTGATCTGCATATTGATCTGCGTATGAGCAACACCCCGCTGAACTCGTCATCTGCGCAGTTCGAATATCAGCATCGGTGCAGAGACAGAAACCGTCATAGAGACCAATAAAGAGGAAACAGGGCAACTCATGAGCATGCTACACAGAACAAGGCATCTTCTGGCTCCACTTTCTGCACTTCTGCTTGGCAACCCGGCTATCGCACTGGCAGAGACAGAGACCGTTGCCGAGCCAAGTGCACCGGAGTCTGTGCAGGTCACCAGCAAAGGGGCACGGCTCACCGCCGACAGTGAAGGTCAGCTTCATCTGCGCGTCGATCACTCCCTGCTAACCAGCCAGCCAGACGATCTGAAAAATGCACTGCTTGAAGTGGTTCTCAACAATCACTCACACCTTGCTCCAGCCGGAGAGATAGATTCCGATGGCAAGATTCATTACCTTGTCAGACTGGGCAGGGATGAGGCAGGTACAGACATCCGTCTGAAGCCCATATCTCTGGACTCTCCCGTAACCAGAGCCATCAGTGATATCACCACCGGTGCCATATACCTGATATCGATGAAAGTGGCAGACTACAGTATTAAGTACCGTTCTGAGGAGAGCTCCCCTCGTCACTTTACACTAGACTCACAAGCGGGTGAGTCGATCCACAAGGAGATCTCTCGCAACCACCTTCGTCAGGGTATTCTGCTTTCCGTGCTCAACACAGGGGAAGCCATCAGCACCCTCGGCTCTCATATGTTAGGCCGCAAGCCCGGTGAAGACCGCCCCAACCTGCTGGATCCGATTCCTGATATCGCCAGTACCGCCGTTATGGGTATGGGCTCCATACTGATGCAAACAGACGGCCTGGACTGGTTGAAGACTTCAACCTGGGATCAAATGATCACTCTGTATGCCACCAGTAGCGCCACCAATACCTTTAGCCGAGCTATAAAAAGAACCACGGAGTCTGTATTTCATGATCTGACCGGTTGGGGTGACACCACCTCAGCCAGAGCGGGGCAAGCTGCGCAAATCCTGATCAGTTCTGCTCTGCTCGCAGGCCTGAACCGCTACACAAACTTCAAACCTGGCGGCAATCCTGAAGGTACTACTGAGGGTTCCGTATGGGGCCAGAACTACCTGACTAACTCTCTGGCTATCACAGTGGTTTACAACGCTCGCGAGTTGACTGCTGATCTGGTATCAGATCTCACAGGCAGCCAGACTTTGGCAGACTTCACGACCTCTGGCCTGATGGCCACTGGTGCAGGCATTATGCAGGCTATCAGCCGAGCCGGTTGGAATATGGCAGACCACACCTATCGCGCCACCACCGCTTTTGTGGCGGCAGAAGCAGCGGGCGTCAGTCTGGGTTATGGTTTAAAAAAAGCCGTCAATGGGCTTTTGGGTGATGAGAAAAGCACCACAACCCGTGTCGCTCGCGTTGGCTCCTCCGTGTTGGCCGCCTTTGCCCTGAAAGGTTTCAGTAAGCTGGCAGCTAACTATATCCCCGGAGGTGACGCTATGAGGAATGGTTTTATCAATGTTGTCTCTCCCATGGGTGATGGTGTGATCATCAGCAACATGTTCGATATCATGAGCCTGACCAGCGAAGTACTGGTGGAGCCCTGGGTTGTTAAGCCTATCGCTAACAGGATCGGCCTTACCAACCCGGAAAAAACGCCCGTTCTTCGCCTGCGCGCCACCGCACTTCGTCGCCCTCTGATTGAAGGGCCACAGGCACCAGCGCTGAACAGAACCACATCAGCCTGATAATTTCGGTTTAATACTGAGATGTGCCAGAAAATCCGGAGGTCGGTCATTCCGGATTTTCTGGCATCCCCCACTCTCTGATAGAATCTCAGCTTTGTGCCAGCCGAGCATCAAGTAAACGGAATGACAGATACGCGCCCCAACACCAGCGACTACCGTCGCCTGTTTCTGGAAGACATCCCACTGGTGGACGTACGCGCCCCTATTGAATTCAGCAAGGGAGCCTTCCCACAGAGCATCAACTCCCCCTTGATGAACGATGAGGAAAGAGCAAAGGTTGGCACCTGCTATAAACGCAAGGGTCATGATGCCGCCTTAGAGCTGGGCCACCAGCTGGTATGTGGAGACATTCGGGATGAGCGAACCCAGGCATGGATAGAGTTCACCCAGCAGAACCCCAGTGGCTACATCTATTGTTTTCGAGGCGGGGAACGGTCTCATCTTGTACAGTCCTGGCTTCGAGAAGAGGGGGTCGACTATCCGCTTATCACTGGTGGCTACAAAGCTCTGCGCACCTGGCTGATTGATTACCTTGAAGAAACCATAGACCAAAGTCGTTTTGTGATTCTTGGAGGAAAAACCGGAACCGGAAAAACGCGCCTGCTAACACGCTTCCCGGATCATATCGATCTGGAAGGGATTGCTAACCACAGGGGCTCCAGCTTTGGCCGCCGGGTCGGTGGACAGCCAACCCAGATTGATTTTGAGAATAACCTTTCCATCAACTTTCTTAAACTGCGGGACAAGGGTACCAGCACATTCCTGCTGGAGGATGAAAGCAAACTGATTGGCCGGTGCTGCCTGCCACCCACCTTGAAAGCCAAGATGGAGAAAGCCCCCATCCTGCTTTTGGAAGAAACCCTTGAAACCCGGGTTCAAATCACCTTTGAAGAGTACATTGAGCAAAACCTGAAAGATAATCAGGCTCTTCATGGAGAGGAAAAAGGCTTTGAAATTTTTTCTGAAGAGCTGCTCGCCAGTATGGATCGAATTCGCAAGCGCTTAGGTGGTGCCCGTCATCAGGAGTACCGAAGCATCATGGAAGAAGCCCTGAAACAACAATTGGCCGGTCAGGGCTCTACACGCCATCGCGACTGGATTTTTGCACTGCTCAATGACTATTACGACCCGATGTATGAGTACCAGCTCGAGCAAAAACAGGGTCGCATTATTGCCCGCGGTGATCAGGATCAGTTAGCTCAAGAGTTCCTGCGCACTGGAGCCTTGGCGCAACTGTAGCATCCGCCTCACTGCCAGCGTGCAGAGCACACTCTGGCAGCTCATAATTTCTGGCACTCAATAAGAATGGACACACCATGACCAGCACCCTGTTCAACACACCTGTTAATCGTCAGGGCACTTCAAGTTTGAAGTGGGATAAATACAAAGATCGGGATATCCTACCTATGTGGGTAGCAGATATGGACTTTCAGTCGCCACCAGAAATCATCAAGGCATTGAATGAGCGCGTGGCTCACGGAGTGTTTGGTTACACCAGCCCTCCTGACAGTCTGGAAGAGGTTGTAGTTGAACGTTTAAACAATCTCTACGACTGGCCTATTGAAAAAGAGTGGCTGGACTGGACACCGGGGCTGGTGTGTGCGCTCAATATTTCTGTACGCGCTTTTGCCGAAGAAAATGAATGTGTTATTGTCCCCTGCCCGGTTTATTATCCATTCTTAACCGCACCTCCGCTGGCTAAACGTCAGATGTTGCAGATTTTCTGGCGTAGGCAAGGCGATACCTGGGAGCTGGATTGGGACTGGCTGGAAAAGAACGTCACCCGCGACACTCGCCTTTTCTTACTTTGCAACCCACAAAACCCTAATGGTCGCGTACTCACGCGGGCTGAACTGGTAAGACTCGAATGTTTCTGTAAAAAGCATCACCTGGTTGTATGCTCCGATGAGGTGCACTGCGACTTGATTCTCGATAAAAACTGTCAGCATATTCCTTATGCTTCTATCAGCGATTATGCCAGGGAAAACTCTATCACCCTGATGTCCCCCTCCAAAACTTTTAACGTGGCAGGCCTTGGCTGCGCCTATGCAGTAATTCCCAACCCGGAATTAAGGGAAAAGTTTCGCAAAACCCGCCAAGGTATAGTCCCTTCACCTGACAGCATGATCTTCGGTTTCACCGCAGCTGAAGCTGCCTACCGAAGCGGAGAACCCTGGCGACAATCTCTGCTGGAGCATCTACGCCAAAACCATGATTATCTACTGGAGCACATTAACGCTATCCCCGGTCTCTCGATGACACCCCATCAGGCTACCTATCTGGCATGGGTTGAGTGCGACCTTCCCGGCATTAAAAATCCTGATTCGTTTTTTGAACAACACGGCATTGGTCTCACAGGCGGTGCGCCGTTTGGTGATCCAAACTGCGTTCGCTTGAATTTTGGCTGTACATTCAACCTGCTGAAAGAAGGTGTTGAGCGTATAAAGAAAGCCGTTGCCACTTTGACTTGATTCAAACGTTATAAGGGAGCCAAAAGGCTCCCTTATAAACCAACAAAACATACCGTTTACATCTCTGGATTCAACGCAGAGTTGTTCAACACCTACAAAAGCTGAAGACGTGGCACCATCAGATGATGCCAGATGCCTGTGCCCTGAGGATTACGATGCCTGGGCTGACTCTTGCTCTATACGTTTTGCCGCAGAACGCGTTGTACGTGTAGAAATAAAGCTTTCCTCAGACCCCCTCTGGCGATTCTTACGACGCTGACTGGTCTTCTTTTTAGGAGTGAGAACCGTTTCTTCAGGAGTGACAACAGAAGCCTCTGTTTCCAACTCTTCGCCCACGACCGTTATGTCCGAAGCGCCTGTCCCTGCAGAGTTAATAAGTACAGTCATCCCGCTATCATTACTGTTCACAGAGGCCGCACCCATTTCAGTCAGCGCCTGAGACACCCCAGCCAAATCGTCACGGGTCACTTCAACCATGTTACGCTTGGCACTGGACAAAGCACTCCCCTCAAGCAGGCTAGGTGAATGTAGTCGCTTACGCTCCATGCGGCTCGCCATTTCCTCTTGATTTTCCCTTGCGATTTTAAGAGCTTCTTCCAAAGACGCTATTTTCTGATCCTTACCTTGCAGCTCCTCCATCTGCACTTCGAGTTCAGATAGATCCTGACGGAGATCCCGAGCTTCATCGGCCAGCCTTTCAAGCTCATGTCTGGATATATTGCTGGCGCTGTCACAGAAATCCATGGCGTCTACGTATGATTCTTCTGATACGTCAGTCTCCACTCCCGTAGCGTTATCATCATGGGTGTCGTCCTTAACAACACTCACAGCACGCTCACCTACGGGCACTCCACTGCTGCTTTGCGTGTCCAGGGAGGAGTCAGGTACCACATACAGTGAGGCCGCCGGTGCTGCAGCCACTCTACGCTCTGCCAGGCTTACTTTGAAGAACTTGTTGTGACATCCTTCACTCACGATAGATTCCATCGTGGTTACCATGATCTGAGCACTATGAACACACTTAGCGTGGTTAATAGCAGCCTGCCATGTTGCAAAATCAGTACCCTCTGGAACTTTCGCAACCTCTTCATTACCGATAGTTCGCAATGCTTTATACAGTTCCACAACGCTGTCTGAGGTTTCCAGTGCTGCACTCAGTTCAACAATAAAATCAGCATCTTGCACTGTTTCACCAAATTTACACAGGTCACCATTAGGTGCGAGAGAGCTGTCGTCAGCAGTGGCGATCACCTGCCTCTCAACCAAAATGTCCAGCATTTTACGAATAGCTGAATCTTGCGGTGCATCAGCCCCTTGTTTGATTAAGATACTAACCAGACGATTCGGATCAACATCATCACCACGCATGTAAAGGTAGGTAGCCACACGCATGGCATCGTCACTACCATCTTTTCCACCTACACAACCAGCTTCGTGGAATGCTGCTGCGTGGTACTTGCGGCATGGTGCATAATCAACGTTGCCATCATCTTCCGAAGGCGGCATCATCAAGTCGGCAATCAGAGGGTTATTGCCGCGAAGGAGATCGGACAGACGTTCAAAATCAGTCTGTTCATCCGGGTTACTGCGGGCATAATTCTTATCCGCTACGCATAACTGTACAGCCAGCATGATCTGAGAAGGTAGGTCAATACCCATCTCAAACTTCAAGGCCACCGCCAGTTCTTCCATGGTCAAATCTTCAGAGAACGGTTTAGGCGGCTCAGGCAAGTCCGCCTTATTTTCCAGCATGGTAAAGCGCTGCAGATACAGACGACCCAGCAAGGTTGTCATGGCACGCCTTGCACCTTCATCTTGTCCGATAGCCTGCAAAGCATTTTGACCACGTTTATGGGTTTCCTTAAATGTGGCGATTTTGAGATCTACGCGATAATCAGGGTTACCCAAAAGTTCACCAAAGAACTGTTCAGACTGCTCCTCATCTGAGAGCACGCTCTTCAGGGTATCCGCATGCATAATACCGGATTCAACCATAGCCATGTGCACCGCACGAGCCAGAGCTATAGGTGCTTTTTCATCAACAAACTGAATGGATTTCAGAGCATTGGTTTCAATTGCCAGCACTATCAGCGCTTTGACTACAACGTCGCGATTCTCTGCAGAGAGGCTGGTAAGATCACCACCCTCAGCACGCAGGTTATCAACCACGGAATCAGGCACCCCCAGAGCCACCAGCAGCGCACTATACGGGTAGCTGTCATTCAGTAGCTCTTTTGTAGCTCCAGTGAGATTAAATACTGCACTGCGCTCACTGTCGATCAGTGTTTTGTATACTTCAGCCAACATTTTCTTGCGGTTGGCATCCACCTTGAGGAAGGTATCTCTCACCTTCTGCACTTCTTTTTCACGGGGCGTCAATGGCGTAACTTCTGCCGCACCAGGGCAAACTTTACGAGCTTTATTCACCACCCTGGAAAGGAGCGATAATCCGTAAGTCAAACCAAAATAGCTTTTCACCTCCTCCGGCTTGACTTTGCGAACCGGAAAGGGGCCTTTCTGACCACAGGCTTCGCGTACCTTATGGAACTGATCATACTGAGCACCACTCTCGATATATGCGAGTGAACCCAATTGTGCTCCACTTTTGCTGCTTGCTTCCATTTTTGTCTCCTGCGAGTAATTGAGCGGCACGCGCCTGCTCTGTTCTATACCTGATACACACTTGCGTGCCGCCGGCATCCCGTGCTTAGTCAGGCTACTAGTGAGTAATTGACACATAGGGAGGAGCACAGGTTCATGACAGCATGCAAAGCGCAACTAACGGCAATGATCTATGGAAGATGATTGTCAGAAGGAATTGCGTTGGTTAGTCTGCCCTCCTGAATTATTGAAGAGCCTACCGTGTCTGATCACCTCTACACCCTGCAACCTGTTGGGATTATTCGCTCCTGCTATCAGGAAAAATTTGGCATCCCCCGACAACCGGGGCTGGCCACCAGTGCCCGTGCGAAACTCGAACTCTCAGGGGCCTGTAACTGCCCGGAAGCGGTTGCCGGGCTCGATGCATTCAGCCATATCTGGGTTCAGTTTCTGTTTCACGAAACTCAGGGGGCTGGCTGGCGCCCTACTGTTCGCCCACCTAGACTGGGTGGTGAAAAACGCATGGGAGTATTTGCCACACGGGCCACCCACAGGCCTAACCCCTTGGGGCTTTCCCTCGTTAAACTGGAAAAAATCTGCCAGAAGAATGGACAGGTGTGGCTGGAGCTTTCCGGTATTGACCTGCTCGACAACACACCTGTTGTCGATATCAAGCCTTACCTTCCCTGGGCAGATGCTATTGACAACGCCCGTGCCGGATTCGCTCCTGAAGCACCAGATAACACACCGGTTTGCTTTACTGAGCAGGCACGGGAAGAGTGCAAGAGGTTTGAGCTCTCCAGCGGCCATCCGCTGGAGAGCTTGATTCAGGAGGTTCTGACACAGGATCCGCGCCCTGCGTATCTAAAGAAGCGCCCCCGCAAGGAGTACGGAGTGTTGTTATGGGATTACAATATTCGCTGGCGCATTATTGAAATCAACGAGGCAGGTGATACAGGCTTTGAGGTATTTTCCATAGAGGCAGTGTAAGCGCTTTATAAGTACCCTGCTTCTCTCTATTTGAACAAAGCTCGGTGATAGACTGGGCTTTTACTGTTTATAGAAGTTCACACCCATGATTATCCCTTGGCAACAACTGGAAGAAAATACACTGAACAACCTGATAACGGAGTTTGTATCCCGCTATGGCACAGATAATGGTGACAACAGCGAACTCTCCACCCGCATCCATCAAGTGATGGAACAGCTGCGACAAGGCAGTGCCATTATTGTATGGGATGAGCTGACGGAAACGGCCAATATCGTGCCAAGGTCCGACATAAGTATCGCCTGAAAATCATTCCACCCTTAACCTGCTGTCCTCTGCTATGTTTCTGGCCGGTTCTTGTTTGCCAGGCCCTTGAGGAGTAGGTCGATGATGCCCAGCAGGTTTCAAAGTTATAAATCTTTTTTCAAACAGCTGACTCTGGCAGTTGTTCTACTCACAACCCTCCCTATCCTCATGGGGGCTAAAAAGGAATATACTGTACCGGTTGAGGGCCTTGATAGCGCGCTGCGTAAGCCCCATAGGATTCCCATCAAAAGGATGTTCCCTGATAAGCCAAAATTTGCAACATTGAAAAAAAGCCCCGACCGTACGTATACCATGGACAGACCAAAGCCCTTAAAGAGGCAAACATGGTGGACAATCCCGAAAGAATTGAAAAACAAAGCCTTTGCCTGCCAGTTCAACAAACAACACGTTATCGTCGTTGACAAGGAAAAGGGCGGTGCGCTGGTTGCTCAGTGGATGATTGACCAGCTCAATGAACGTGAAGCTAGAAACCTTCCTACTACGTTCGGCTTAGCAACCGGTAGCTCCCCCATTCCTGTTTATGAAAATCTGGTTAAAGCGTTTCGAGAACAAAAATTCAAAACCGATAATCTCTCTACCATTAACCTGGATGAATATATTGGCCTCGAACCAGGAGACTCTAATAGCTACAAACAGTTTATGCGCCAACATCTCATTGCTGACCTTGAGTTAACAGACGACCAGTTCCATATTTTCGATTCACAGGCCCAGAGTGAGAACGATCCGGAAATACAAAGATTACAAAAGCTTCTTACACAAAACCCCCGCCATTTTCAGCTGCTGGGAATTGGAGAAAATGGACATATCGGCTTCAATGAACCAGACGATACACTCTCAGCTGAAACCCCGACCCGCATCGTCAAGCTTACAGAGTCAACCCGCAAGGCTAACGCCCCTTACTTTGGCGGGGATACGACTAAGGTACCAACCCATGCCCGTACACTTGGCCCCAAAGACATTCTGCATGCGGAACGGATTGTGGTCCTGGCTTGGGGAGAGAAAAAGAAAGCCGCCATTGCAAATAGCATTCTAGGGCCGATAAAACCACAGGTTCCCGCCAGCTTATTACAGAAGCACCTGAATGTTGTTTGGGTCATGGATGCAGAAGCAGCGGCCACCCTATTTAAACAGGGTGGCCGTGTGACTCGTGAAATGGCCAGACAATTTCCAACACTGTTTCAGACACCAGAGAAATGAACAAACTAAGTACCCGGACCATTGCTTTTGCATAATGATGGCGAGTGGATTTTTTCGCTCTTCAAGGAATAACGTCGGGAGCATAGCCCGCTACGTGACCAGAGCTGTGACGCAGCAAGGGTGGAAAAAGACGCCGCCAGACTATGCGAAAGCAATGGTTTGGGTACTTACAAACTGCAGCGCCTGAGCTGTTCTCCATACTCACCGGCACGCCACTTCACTTTATTGGCGACACTTAACAGCCACTTTTTCCGGTGGTGAGTGCCACGGGCATAGCCGCCCCAGCCTTCGTGGTAATTGAGGTAGAGTTTATCGGCATGCCAGAGAGAGACTCCGTTTTTCTCTCTGGTTTTGTGGGTGTACCAGCCAATGAAGTCGATGGCATCTTCAAAGTCATCCCGACTTGCAAACCATGGGTTCACCTCCTTCAAATACATATCCCAGGTACCATCCTGCGCCTGGGCATATCCATAGGCAGAGCTATTACGGGGCAAAGGAATAAACAGGAACCAGGGGCGTGGCGGGCGCACATCATGGCGGTAACTGGACTCCTGATACATGATCGCCATCATCACCTGAATCGGTGTACCCCAACGCTTATTGGCTTTTTTTGCCGCACGATACCAGGAAGGCTTTTCCTTAAAGATCGAACACAGGTTATGGGGCTGACGGGGCGGTGCAGGCGTGGCACAACCCGCCAGCCCTACAGTCACAACGACCATCAAAATGATTTTAAGATATCGTGCTCCAAGCATTAGACCTCAACTCCATATTCCCTGAGCATCTCCAAAAATGCCTGCTCATCCTTAACAGGCACCTCAAAATTCTGCGCTTTCGTCAGTTTGGAACCAGCCTTTTCACCAGCCACAAGCCCCGTTGTTTTGGCCGAGACAGAGCCGGTAACCTTGGCACCCAGCTGTTGCAGATAGCCTTTACCTTGATCGCGCGTCATCAAGGACAGTGTACCTGTAAGAACCCAGGTTTGACCTGCCAGTGGCAGTTCAGCGGCAACCTCTTTGTTCACTTCCACCACAGGCCACTGAACACCAACGGCCTGCAGCTGCTCAATCACTTCCAGGTTATGGGGCTGGCGGAAGAATAAGGTTATATGTTTGGCCACTATAGGGCCAACGTCGTCCACCTGCTGCAGAGCCTCTTCATCGGCCTTGAGCAGCGCGGGCAGATCACCGTAATGGGAAGCCAGACTTGCCGCAGTGGCTTCGCCGACTTCACGAATACCCAGAGCGTAAATAAAACGCGCCAGTGTTGTCGTTTTGCTTGTCTCCAGAGCTTCCAGCAGTTTTGTGGCAGACTTCTCCCCCATACGCTCCAGGCGCACCAGTTGCCCCACAGTGAGACGGAACAGATCTGCAATGGTTTGTACCAGCTCCTTATCCACCAACTGCTCAACCAGTTTGTCGCCCAGGCCGTCGATATCCAGGGCCTTGCGGGAAGAGAAATGCTTAATGGCTTCTTTACGCTGAGCCTGACAGAACAAGCCTCCGGTGCAGCGGGCAACGGCTTCGTCTTCGCTGCGTTCAACTTCTGACTCACATACAGGACACGTCTCAGGAAGAGCAATAGCCTTGGCGGACTCTGGACGATGCTCTTCTACCACCCGTACAACTTGAGGAATCACATCACCGGCACGGCGAACAATAACTGTATCGCCAATATGCACACCGAGTCGTTCAACTTCATCCATATTATGGAGTGTGGCATTACTGACCGTTACTCCCCCGACAAAGACAGGCTTTAAACGCGCAACAGGAGTAATTGCCCCCGTACGACCGACCTGAAAATCTACATCCAGCAGCTTCGTCATTTCTTCCTGAGCGGGGAACTTGCGGGCAATAGCCCAGCGAGGGGCACGGGCTACAAAGCCCAATTGTTCTTGTAGAGAAAAGCTGTTCACCTTAAAGACAATGCCATCTATTTCATAAGGCAGACTGTCACGTTTTTCGGCCAGTTGCTCGTAGTAAGCGATGCACTCACTGACGCCTTTCACCACTCGCATTTCCGGGTTGATTTTCAAACCCCAGCTTTGGAAACGCTCCAGTGTTTCGCCATGAACACTCGGCAGCTCTCCACCTTCCACAAGGCCTGCACTGTAGCAGCACATTTCCAGTGGCCGTGTTGCAGTTATCCGAGAATCCAGTTGCCGCAAACTGCCCGCCGCAGCATTGCGGGGGTTTACGAACATTTTTTCACCTTTCTTACGGGCTTCTTCATTAAGTTTGTCGAAACCGGCACGGAGCATATAAATCTCACCACGTACTTCGAGACGGCGAGGCCAGCCCTCCCCCATCAGCGTAAGAGGGATAGAGCCAATGGTGCGCACATTCTGGGTAATATCTTCACCAGTTGTGCCATCTCCACGGGTGGCCCCCCGTACCAGTTTGCCGTCTTCATACAACAGGCTGGCGGCAATACCATCGAGCTTAGGTTCACAGACAAACTCCAGTTCTTCTGCTGTTTTCAGGCGATCACTCAGACGGCGGTTAAAATCTGTCAGATCATCATCACTGAAGGCATTATCCAGTGAGAGCATGGGCAGCTCGTGCCGCACCTGACTGAAGGCAGACAATGGCCTGGCACCCACACGCTGGGTAGGGGACTCGGGGGTAATCAGTTCAGGATGTGCCTGTTCCAGTTCCTGCAGAGCGTGGAATAGACGATCATACTCACTATCAGTGACAGAAGGGTCATCCAGCACATAGTAACGGTGATTATGGTGGCGGATTTCTTTTCTCAGGGTCTCGATACGACTCTGATCATCTTGATTTGAAGACTTAGTAGACATGGCAATAGCCGAGTGAAGTATTTAAAAAGCAAATACCCGGCAGCCTTTCAGGCTGCCGGGCAAATATCAGATAGAAAAACGCGGGTTTAAACCCGCGCAGTAGACTTCTTTCGCTGACACAAATGGCGACGCTCAAAATCACTGATTCGCTGACGATAGTGCTCAAGAGTCTGACCAGTCAGCACGCTGTGCTGTTCATCCCGCAGGATGCCACCCAAATCACGAGACAGATGGTGCACCGCTTCAACCAAAATCCGAAACGCCTGCTGGGGCTCCTCAGGCCCAGGCAAACCCATAAAGAAACTCAGTGCAGGAATGGAAGAATTCTCCATGGTTTTCAGATCAAAGGTGCCCGGTTCTACGCCGTTGGCCACGCTGAACAAAATCTGACCACTGCCATCTTCTCGTACATGGCGATGAAAGATGTTCATATCGCCAAAGCGCAGGCCCTCGTCCCTAAATATTTCCAGCAGCTTATCACCGGTGAATGGCTGGCCTTCCGGTGCCTTGACGTTAATTACCAGTATCTCTTCCATTGGAGCTGGTGCAGGCTGTACACCCTCGATAGCAGATTCGCCCTCAATCTCGCGTTCAGCAACCACTTCAACAGGTTCACTGCTTTTCACTTTCCGGGAAGAGGGACGGATCTTATCCCGCAGTTTTTTAGCCTTGTCTTCCAGCTCCTCCACATCAAAGGAGAAAGGCATACTCATTGGTTCACGGGATGGTTTGGCTTCTGCAGGTTTTCTGCGTCTATCCGGCTCAGCACGCAGATCCATATCCATAAGCACAGGAACAGGTTCATCCAGAGCCAGTGCCTGTTGCCCTGGCAGTACCGATGGATCTTTACGAACATCTGGCTGAGACTGCAATGGTGCGTCAGGCTGAGAGTCAACCGTGGCTTCCGGTGCTATAGCAGACTCAGCAATCGGTTCAGGCTGAACCTCTGTTGCCAACACTTCTGCTGAGCCTTCAACGGTTGCAGTCGCTTTCTCTTTTTCTACAACCCGAGCAGAAGAAACGACATCCGTCACAGCCGGTTCGTCGGAACCAACTGGAACACCATTTGCGATGTGTTCAGCTTTAGGCGTAACCCGAGGTGATGCCTGCACAGGCTCAGGGGAAAGAGTCGGCTCTTCCCGTACAGGTGCGGTACCTTTGACATCATCAAGGTCAGACAGTGTCTGACCATCTTTCAGACGTGCACCGCCGTTTGGCAGTTCGCTGCCAAAGTCATCAGCCTGCCCCTGGATATCTTCCAACCCAAAGCTCAACTCATTTTCTTTTCGCCGAGCCAGCCATATGCGACGCAACCCGTCTGCCAGTACGACCAGCACCACCAGAACGCCAATAATGACTAGCCAGTCGCGCAAATTCATCTCCATGGTCTATGCCAACCTGATGTTCCATCAATGAGTCCCCAGGACTCAAGTTATTTACTGTTAAACCTAACATGGTCTGAGCCCTGGACAAAAGATCAGACCGACATTTTTACTCACTGCTTATCCCACTACAACGCAGCCATAGCTGCCGCCTGTTCAATATCTACAGAAACCGGTCGGGAAACACCGGGCTCGTGCATGGTCACACCAATCAGCTGGTTCGCAGCTTCCATGGCAATTTTATTGTGGGAGATATAAATAAATTGTACCTTGGCGGACATCTCCTCAACCATGCGGGCATACCGGCCTACGTTCGCATCATCCAGCGGCGCGTCCACCTCATCCAGCATACAGAACGGCGATGGATTCAGCTGGAAGATTGCAAATACCAGAGCAATGGCCGTTAACGCCTTCTCACCGCCGGAGAGCAGATGAATGGTGCTGTTCTTCTTGCCCGGAGGTTGCGCCATAATTGTGACACCGGTATTCAGCAGATCATCACCGGTCAGCTCCAGATACGCCTGACCACCACCAAACACCCGGGGGAAGAGTTCACGCAAACCACTGTCTACCTTATCGAAAGTGGCCTTAAATCGGCTACGGGTTTCCCGATCAATACGACGAATGGCGTTTTCCAAGGTACCCAGCGCGTCCTGCAGATCGTCATTCTGGGAGTCCAGATAACGCTTTCGTTCTGACTGCTGTTCATACTCTTCAATAGCAGCGAGGTTGATTGCACCCAATCGCTGGATTTTAGCTTCCAGACGAGATAAATCCTCTTCCCAAACAGATTCTTTTGCATCATCCGGAAGATTGGAAAGAACCGTTTGCAAATCAAAACCATCATCCTGCAGCTGTTCCTGCAAAGTGGTGCGACGCACCTGCAGGGTTTGCCAGTCAATGCGCAGCTTTTCCAGACGCTCACGAACAGCCTGAGCTTCCTGCTCGGCACCGGTACGACCGCGTTCATGTTCGCGAAGAGTATGCTCCACATTTTCTAACTGACGACGGGACTCGTTCATCTGCTCTTCGATCACCAGCCGGTTATCCAGCAGCTCTTCGAGTTCCATCTGCAGATCATCCGTTGGCTCATCGCTATCAGAGAGAGAGAGACGCAGCTGTTCGATACGCTCCTGATGGCGCTCACGCTGAGATTCCAGACGGACAATACCCTGCTCCATAGACTCGCGACGGCTAGCCAGACTGTGCTGGCGCAGGGAGAGCTGATGGGCCGCATCTTTGCTGTGACGGGCCATCTGGCGAATGCGATCCAGCGCCGCCCGCACGTCATCTCGCTCCAGCAGCAGCTCTTCGCGACGACCTTCATCTTCTTCCATCCGATCCAACGCGTCCTGCAAACGCAGGCGGGATTCGGAAAGATTTTTCTGTTCAACCTGGCTCTGTTGCTCCGCCTCGGCAATTTCTTCCAGCAGGCGGTTACGGCGCAGGCTTTCCTGCTCCTGCTTCACCTGTCGGGCACCGAGGTCAGCCTTCACTTCACTCTGGCGAGCGGCCAAAGTTGTCAACTGTCGTTGGCTTTCTTCTCGATCAGTTTCCAGACGCTCCACATTTTCACGCCCCTCTTCCAGAGACATGCGCAGGTTTTCTTCCTTTTCAGCCAGCGCTTCAAGGTCGATGATCAGCTGCTCCAGCTCCTGCTGACGAGCCAATACACCAGCACTGGCATCGCTATCATTCGCTACACGGAGCCATTCACGACCGAGCCAGATACCGTCACGGGTAATCACTGACTCACCGGGAGCCAGCGTGGCGCGAATCCCCATAGCCTGATCGAGGGAATCTGCGGCATAAATACCCACCAGCAAATCACCTGTACCACCGGCGTAATCACCAAGCCATGGGAGCTGACCGCCGGGTTGCTGAACGGTGACATGTTCGCCACTCAGGAAGGTCAGGTTCGCCTGTTCCAGCTCACTTGAGCCGGTAGCCAGCTCATCAAAAAAGCCATCAAAGCCTTCTACGCACACCGCTTGTAAAGTATCGCCAAGAACCGTTTCCACGGCTGTTTCCCAGCCACTGGACACCTGCAATTGCTCAGCCAGACGAGGCTGATTCGCCAAACCTTTTTGCTTCAGCCAGCGCAAGCCACCTTCGCCCTGATCCAGTGCAGCCTGTTGCAGAGCGTCCAGAGACGCGCGACGGCCACGGGATTCGTTCAATAACCGACTGCAGGCAGAACGTTCCTGCTCAAGCGCCGTCAGAGTCTGACGTTGTTCACGAATATCATCCTGCAGTGTATCACGACGCTCTTGCAGTTCTTCGGATTGAAAGCTCAGTTCTGCCAGCTCCTCGTGCAGGGGCTCCAGCTCTTCATCAGCACTTATGGCCTGCAGGCCTGCAAGCTCCTCTTTCTGGCGGGCAAGGCGTTCTCCCATGCGATCGAGAGCCAGCTCCAGATGCTGGATACGGGACTGCTCAACTTCTGCGACACGACGGGGCTCACTGGACTGCTGGTTAAAGGCATCCCAGGTCTGCTGCCATGTGTGCATGCTCTGCTCGGCATTTTCCAGAGCTTCAGCCTGTTCCTCTTCTCCGGCCGTAGCCAGTTCCAATTCTGGCTCAATGCTCTGCAGCTCTTCATCCAGATCCGCCAGCATTTGCTTATCGGATTCCAGTTGCAGGCGGTTTTCCTGAGCGGCTTGCTCAGCTTCCTGCAGGTCTCGGGTGAGCTGCCCGGCACGTTCCCGCTTGTGGGTAATGGTCTGTTCCAGACGGGTGATTTCGTTGCCGGTGGCGTAAAAGCGCCCCTGCACCGTCTGAAAAGCGTCACCTAACTCGATCTGCTGCTGACGGAGTTTTTCGATATCGCTGTCGCTGGAACGTTGTTTGGCAATCGCCGCTTCCAGTTGAATCTCAAACTCCCGAATAGCGGAAGCCTGAGCTTCGGCACCCATATTCACGGTTTGCCAGCGCAGAGCGTGGAGCTGGGCTTTCTTGACCCGCTCATCCTGCTTGTACTCTTTATAGCGAGCGGCCGCTTCTGCCTGACGCTTCAGGTGAGAGAGCTGACGTTCCAGTTCTTCCCGCAGGTCAGTAAGGCGCTCCAGATTCTCTGTGGTTCGGCGGATACGGTTTTCCGTTTCCCGACGACGCTCTTTGTAGCGGGAAATACCTGCCGCCTCTTCAATGAAAACACGCAGTTCCTCAGGCTTGGATTCGATCAGATTGGAAACAATCCCCTGACTGATAATGGAGTAACTGCGAGGCCCAAGACCAGTGCCCAGAAAGATATCCATAATATCTTTCCGGCGACATTTGCTGCCATTCAGGAAGTAGGTATTGGCGGAATCACTGGTCAGACGACGCTTAATGGATATTTCATTAAACGCAGCATACTCGCCGGTAATACGGCCTGCGTTATTATCGAAAACCAGTTCCACTTGAGCATAACTGGCAGGCTTTCGGGAATTAGAGCCTTTGAAGATAACGTCGGTAATGGATTCTCCCCGCAGGTTTTTCGCGGAAGATTCACCCATTACCCAGCGTACAGCATCGATAATATTCGATTTGCCGCAGCCATTGGGGCCAACAACACCACACATGTTGCTGGGAAAATAGACAGTAGTCGGGTCCACAAAGGATTTGAACCCGGCCAGTTTGATACATTTGAGACGCATCGAGCCCTTATTTTATCCTGTTATCATGACAGTCATGAATCCTCTGGCTGTCAGCACCAACTCCATGGTACCCCCGACGCTCTTTTGTACGGCGCAGCCAAAAATCAGGGTATTGTAAAGCTACGTCTCTCATTAAAACAGTTATGCTTTCCGAAATGCAACTTTCAACTGTGACACTATAGTTACACATCTTTTGGCAGGACAATAACGTTAGCCTGCTCGCCGGCCCCCACTTCGATACTCTTTGTCACGCCTTCATAATCTGGTTTCATCACATTTCCGGTGAGCGAAATCCTTACTACCACATCCACTTTCTGATGCTCAGTGAGAGTAACACCCGCTATCATCGGCTCAGCATTAGCCAACTCAAAGGTACCCGGCAGGTCGGCCATGGTTAACGGCATAATCACCAACGGCATAGGAGAATCCACCGAGCGAGCATATACGAACACTCGGGCACTGGCGGGAATCTGTTCAACAGTTTTGTCCAGCGATACACGAACCTTAAGGGATTTATTTGGCTCGACTGCAGCCTCTCCTTCAGGCTCGATACCCAGTTCCTGTTGCGCTCTGGCAATGCCAGCCTTTAATGCCTGACGTGCGGTTGGGTCAGACGTCAATGCCAACAGAGTCTTCCACGCCCGTACGACTGTTTTGTAGTCACCCGATTCAAAAGCGGCGATACCCTCCAGACCCAGAGCCGTGGTATTTTCAGGCGCCATCCGCAGTGCCTGCTTGATCAACCCCTCAATGAGCGGGTTCATCTGGTTGTCATTTGACAGATATAACGCCTGCGCCTGCTGTGCCAAAGGTTCCCCCTGCTGACCACCGGTTTGCTTTACGATAATGCCGTAATGCTCTGCCGCTTCTGCATAACGGCCAGAAGACATATAAAAGCCTGCCAACTCAAAGCGGGTGCGGTAATCATTCGGCCACCGTTCAACAATACTTTCCATTGCCGACATTCCCTCGGCTGAGCTATGGGCACTGGCCAGTGCATTAATAGCAGCGGTTTGTTCCAGTTGATCTGTAGCTCCCAGCTTGTAGTAAAGTCCAATAGCAAGCACTGGTATAAAGGCAGCTAATACCAGCGGTATTGCAAGGCCGCTTGTTTTTGGGCTCTGCTGCCCCTGATCCTTCAAACCGTCAAGATCATCCAGCAGATTCTGCTCCAGCTCGGCCTTATGGTTTTCAAACTCCTCTTGTGAATACTGCCCGGATTCATAGCGAGACTTTAAATCCGCAAGCTGCTCCCGGCGCACATTCAGGTTGACCTGTTCAATATTCTGAATATCGTCAGCAGGAGGATTACGCCGAAAATGCACAAGCGGCAGACAGACAAACAGCAGCGCTAATACAATCAGCGCAACCGCACCAAACCAGAACAGGGTGACTGACTCGTTCATTCGGCTCTCCCTGTAGAATCTTTCTCATCCAGCATCTGACGAACCACATCCAGCTTGCTTTGATGCTCCTCATCGAGGTCTTCGTCGTATCCATCCCGTGAACGGGAGCGCAGAACAATGGTACCAAGAACCAAAACACCAATCACACCAAAGGCAATAGGCCCATACCAGAGCCACTGGGTTTTGCCGGTTGTTTTCGGGCGGTAGAGAACAAACTCTCCGTAACGATCCACCATAAAGTCCACAATTTGCTGATCGCTTTCACCACTCTCCAGCTTTTGATACACAATGCTGCGCAGGTCGTTAGCGATGGGTGCATTAGAGCCTGCGATGCTCTGACCATCACATTTGGGGCAACGCAGCTCCTCTGTCAGCACTTTGAAGCGATCCTGCGTGTCCTGATCTGTAAAAGTAAATGTGTCGATCGCGGCCAGTACCATCACCGAAAACAGCAATGACATCACCAGAACCACGAGTTGAGAGGCCTGTTTTCTCACTTCTTTCCCTCCCGTTCTTGATTCAGTTGAGCCAGAATGGGTTCAAAGATGTCATTCCAGACACGTGCATTCACTTCCCCCTCGTGTTTGTAACGAATCACACCATCGGCATCCACAAGAAAGGTTTCCGGAGCACCGCGTACACCCAGATCAATACCGAGACGACCATCCGCATCCACAAAGTTGGTGCGATATGGATCCCCCAGCTTGTTCAGCCAGGCGATGGCTTTGTCGCCTTCATCCTTGTAGTTCATACCAAAGATCACTACCCCTTGTTCAGCCAGCTCCAGCAGGTAAGGATGCTCAGCATAACAGGTAGGACACCAACTCCCCCAGACATTCACCAATGAGACTTGCCCTTTGAGAATGCCTTCCGTCAAAGTCGTGCCTGGCTCTTCCAGGGATGGCAAGGAGAACACCGGAAATGGTTTGGCAATCAGCGCCGAAGGTACAGTGTCATCCAACGACAACCCACGAAAAAACAGAACCCCCAACGCCATCAATACCAGCAATGGTAACAACAGAAATACACGCTTCATTCACACACCGGTTAACTGGTTATTATTCCCTGAGGAGCTGAAGCTTCCCCTTTATTTTTTCCTGAACCCTTTCCTGTAATTGCACGACGACGGACAGACATGCGATAGCGCTTGTCCATCACAGCCAGCGCACCACCAATAGACATAAAAATAGAACCCAGCCAGATCCAGCGCACAAAGGCTTTGAACTGTACTCTTATCGCCCAGGCGCCGTTTCCAAGGTCTTCCCCCAGTGCCGCATAAAGATCACGGAATAACCCCGGATCAATAGCTGCCTCAGTCATGACGGAACCCGAGACGTTATAAAAACGCTTCTCAGGGTGCATCAACGCAACTTGCTTATCCTCGTAAAACACCCGCAGAGTGCCGTAGTCGGAGATATAGTTGGGTCCACGGACTTTGCGTACACCTTCAAAACGGAATTCGTACCCCTTCAAAGTCGTCACATCACCGGGAGCCATTCGCAGATCCTGCTCATGGCTGTCCACTGTGACCATCAGTACACCCACCATGGAGACTGCCAGGCCAATATGGGCAATATGCATTCCCCATACACTGCGAGGAATCGTTTTCAATCCCTCAACCAATGAGCTCTGATTACGGCAACGGTTCAAAATCGCTTTCACCGAAGCCAATGTAATCCAGAATACCAGCGTCATAGTGATCAAAACGCGAACATGGAACTCCCCCTGATCTACAAACATCCATACCATACCCAGCACAATAGAGGCCATAGCTGCCCAGCGTAGCTGCTGCATCAGGTAACCAGCAGTGTTGTTTTTCCAGCGAGCAGTGACTCCCACACCCAGCGTCAGTGCCAGAAGCAGCGTCATCGGAACGAAGGAGGCGTTAAAGAAAGGAGGCCCTACAGAAATTTTACCCAGTCCCAAAGCATCAATAGCCAGAGGATACAGAGTTCCCAACAGTACAACGGCACAGGCGCTGGTAAGAATAATATTATTGATCAGCAGGAAAGTTTCCAGAGACAGTGGCTTGAACCCACTCTTGCTTTTCACAACCGGTGCACGCAGCGCAAACAGCAATAATGAACTGCCCACAACGACGATAAGAAACGCAAGAATAAATGCCCCTCGGGTTGGATCGGTGGCAAATGCATGCACCGAAGTCAGCACACCAGAGCGCACCAGGAAGGTACCCAGCAAACTTAAGGAGAAGGCGCTAATAGCCAGCAGTACTGTCCAGCTCTTCAACAGCCCGCGTTTCTCTGATACTGCCAGAGAGTGAATCAGGGCAGTGCCCACCAGCCATGGCATAAAGGAAGCATTTTCCACCGGGTCCCAGAACCACCAGCCTCCCCAGCCTAGCTCGTAGTAGGCCCACCAGCTGCCCAGTGCGATACCCAGTGTGAGGAAAACCCAGGCGATTACCGTCCATGGGCGACTCCACCGCGCCCAGGCAGCATCCAGTCGTCCACCCATCAGTGCAGCAATAGCAAAGGCGAAAGCCACGGAGAATCCCACATACCCCATATACAACATGGGGGGGTGAACAATCAGACCGAAATCTTGCAGCAAAGGGTTCAAGTCACTGCCGTCAGCCGGCGGGTAGGGCAGGATACGTGTGAACGGATTCGAGGTGAGCAGCATGAACAGCTGAAATCCAATACTCACCAGCCCCATGACCGACAGCACTCGGGCAAGCACAACCAACGGCAATTCACGGGAAAAAATCGCAACGGCCAGTGTCCAGCCGCACAGGATCAGGCCCCATAAAAGGAGAGAGCCTTCGTGCCCCCCCCACACAGCACTGACTTTGTAAACCACAGGCAACTGGCTGTTAGAGTTGTTGGCGACATAAGCAACGGAGAAGTCATCCCCAACAAATGCCTGTACCAGCACAAGGAAAGCCAGCATCATAAACACAAACTGTCCGGCAGCCAGCGGACGCGCCAGTGCCTGCCAGCTACGCTGGCCTGTGAGGGTGCCGATAAGCGGCAAAGTTCCCAGTAATGTAGCCAGACAAAGCGCTAGTATCAGGGCCAGCTGCCCTAACTCGGGCATCATGACTTCTGCTCCGGTGCAAGTGTTCCTTTTGTATTGACCGAGCGATACCCTTCGCTCTTTTCTGAGTAGTTCTTTCCGGAATGAGCCTTATCAATGGCATCCTGAACTTCGGGGGGCATATAGGTTTCGTCATGTTTGGCCAGCACCTCAGTGGCGTGAAATTCGCCGGTCTTGTCCAGCTCGCCCATGGCAACAATGCCTTGCCCTTCTCGGAACAAGTCGGGGAGGATGCCGTCATAATGAACAGTGACGACACCTTCACCGTCGGTAATCTGGAAGTTGACCTTCAAACTGCTTTCATCACGTTTAACAGAACCGGGCACAACCACACCACCACCACGCATGCGAGTTTCAAGTGGCGCTTCACTCGCTTGCATCTGGGCGGGTGAGAAATAGAGGTTTATATTTTCCTGCAGAGCAGTAAGAATCAGCCCTGAAGCAATCGCGACACCACAGGCAATAAAGCCCAGCAGCATAAGGCGCTGTTTACGTACGGCTTTCATCGGCACCCCTCACTTTTTAATTGTTCGTTGCCAATATGCTCTTTACGAACTGTGTCTCTCAGGGCATTTCTCCGAATGGTGCTGGCCAGCCTGCGCCCCTGAAGTACGGGAGAAAGCAGATTCCACACCAGCACACTCAGGCCAATTCCGTAAGCCGCCCAGACATAGGGTCCATGCCCACCCATGGTGAACAGATCACTTAAACTCTCAAAATACATTCAGGAATGCGCCCCCAGTAAAGCTTTGACCCAGGTTGTACGTTGCTCACGGCTGATAATTTCAGCTCTTAATCTAAGCAGGAAAACAAACAGGCTGAACAGGTAAAAACCAGCGATAGAGATCAACAGAGGGATCAGCATCTCCATAGCCATGGATGATTCTGTGGTGATTTTTATAGTTGCGCCCTGATGGAGAGTGTTCCACCAGTCCACCGAAAACTTGATGATAGGAATATTCACCACACCCACCATGGCCAGAATAGCGCAGGCACGGGCTGCTGTTTCCCTGCTGTCTATGGCCTCACGCAGGGCAATCAGGCCAAGATAGAGGAACAGCAGGATCAGCATGGAGGTCAGCCGTGCATCCCACACCCACCAGGTGCCCCAGGTTGGCTTGCCCCAGATGGAGCCGCTGATAAGCGCCAAAGCGCAGAATGAAGCGCCTATCGGTGCAAGGCAGCTTACCGCCATATCAGCGAGTTTGATTTTCCAGACAAAACCGATGGCAGCAGTCACTGCCAGCCCCACATAAATCGTCATGGCAAGTGAGGCAGATGGTACATGGAGGAAAATAATCCGGTAGCTATTTCCCTGAAGATAATCTGGTGGCGTAAACAAAAGCCCCCATGTCAGTCCGGTGACAACCAGAGCCAGTGCCAAAAGACCTACCCAGGGCAGACATTGGCCGCTGAAATCATAAAACCATTTTGGCGATGACATACGATGGAAGAACGTCCACTTCATAGTCGACCGATGCCCCTATAAGTATTTATCGCTATTCTAAGGTTTTGGCGCACTTAGTCTAGAAGCCGAAGCCATATAAGTATTTAAACTATCTCCCGACATTGATACGAATCAAGAAAACTTTCTCTCCTTCTACTTTTTACTGACTATCCACTGACACTGATACGAAGAGAGGCAGAAATAGCCAGGGGCGCAAAAGTGATACCCAGCACCAGCAACACGCCCTGCCAGAGTAAATGGCCGTGCCAGGCCATACCACTCACAGCGGCATCAATCGCACCGGTTCCAAGAATGAGAACAGGAATATAGAGAGGAAGCGTGAGTAGCGAAAGTAATATTCCCCCTTTTCGCAGCCCTACTGTAAGCCCTGCCCCTATAGCACCGATCAAACTGAGCAACGGCGTTCCCAAAAACAGTGTCGCCACAATAGCTGGTAACGCCTCGGAGGGCAGACCAAACATAATGGCCAGCACAGGAGATAGGAGTGTGAGTGGCAGCCCTGTCACCAGCCAATGACTGATCACTTTAGCCATAGCTGTCATCCACAAGGGCTGAGGAGCCAGCATTAACTGTTCAAGGGAACCATCTTCAAAGTCAGAACGAAACAGGCTATCCATAGCCAGAAGGTTGGAAAGTAAGGCCGACACCCAGATCACCCCGCCTCCCATAATCATCAGAGTCTCGGGGTCTGGCCCCACCCCCAATGGGAAGAGTGTCGCCACCAGCATGAAAAACACCAGGGGGTTGATCAGATCCCCGCGGTTGCGGAATGCCAGATGCAAATCCCGCTTTAAAACCACGCCAAAACCACTCATTACACTCATTACTCTCCCCCCAATACCAGCTGACGGAAGCCCGAGTAATCCATGTCCATTTCATGGTGGGTTGTCATCATCACCATGCCACCACGGCGGGCATGGTCGACTAACGTCTGTTCCAGCTCAGCAATGCCGGCTTTATCAATAGCGGTGAAGGGTTCATCAAGAATCCAGAGTTTTTGTCTGGCAAGAAACAAACGCGCCAGGGCCACACGGCGGTTTTGTCCAGCAGACAGCTGATAGCAGGGGACATCTTCGTAACCACGCAACTGAACTTTCTTCAGTGCACCCCAGATTTCTTCTTTGTCCAGCTTGCGGTGCAGCCCCATAGACCACTGCAGGTTTTCTTCCGGCGTCATAATGGATTTCACACCAGGTTGATGGCCCATATACAGGAGAGAGGCCTGAAAACCGGGGCGATCATCTTTCACAGGTTGTCCATTCCAGACAATATCGCCGTGAAAATCCAGAGCAAGCCCGGCAATCACCCGCATCAACGTGGTTTTTCCCGCACCATTAGGGCCTGCTACCTGCAGCACCTCGCCAGAGGACAAGGTGAAATCGAGGGATTCAAAAAGAGTGCGCTCATCACGTTCGCATGTCAGCCCGGACGCCGATAGAGAGGAAAGCTGAGACAAACTTATATTCCAGACAAGAGAAAAACAGCGCTACTATATTACGGTTAATACTATTCAGCCATGACATTCACCGTTATTTCCTCTCTTCTCAGCATGCCCTTGCAGTGCTCCTGTCATTCGATAGGGCAGCATTTATTCAGAAAAAGATTGCAGGATCGAAGCTTCCAGCGCGCTGCGCCCCTCTGACTGAGCGATAGGCAGATCTTTGGCCTGCCAGGAAAAGTACCCGTCCCGGTAGTAATAAACCGTCTTATACCCCCACGACGCAGCCAAGTGAGCAGCCAGTGCTGATCTCATGGTGTGAGAGCCGTTTCCGTAAATCACCAGGGGCTGATCCTTACTGATAAAACCGGGATGTTTGAGCAAGGCAAAGGTCGAGTACAAGCCAAAGTGCTGGGCACCTTCAATATGCCCCCACTGCCACTTCTCGCGGCTGCGCACATCAATAAACGCAGCCTGACTTTGAAACAGCTCACGTGCCTGTTCTGTCGAAATAGTTTCAGCCCCTGTTACAAATACCGGCGCCTCTTTCGCAGGCATAACCCCAGCCAGGCTCAACACTGCAGCTCCCAGAACCCCCCGCAAGCAGCCCTTCATTCCTCCGTGCCCCGATGTCATTGTAATCACTTCCAACTCTGCAAACGCCCGCGGAGTCGAAGTGCTGCCTGACTATGAATCTGACTCACCCTCGATTCACTCACACCCAGCAACTTGCCAATTTCTTTCAGGTTAAGCTCTTTCTCGTAGTACAGAGTCAGCACCAGCTGCTCTCTTTCAGGAAGAGATTTAATGGCATTCATCAATGCTGTGCGGAATTTCTCATCGTATAAATCAGCATCAGGGGTACAGCCATCCCCGGAGCGCTGAAAACGAGACTCTTCACTGTCGAACATATCTTCAAAGCTGAATAACCGGCAGCCTTTCAGATCCTTCACCATGTTAAAGTAGTCGTTGAGAGACACGTCCAGCTCTTTGGCCACTTCTGCATCACGAGCATCACGCCCCACACGGGCCTCTACAATCTGAATCGCTTCGCTGACACGACGGGAGTTCCTGTAAACCGAACGAGGCCCCCAATCGCCACGTCGAATTTCATCCAGCATGGCACCGCGAATACGGATGCCGGCAAAGGTTTCAAAGCTGGCACCTTTAGACTCATCGTATTTCCCCGCGGCCTCCAGCAAACCCACCATGCCGGCCTGCACCAGATCATCCACCTGCACACTGGCCGGCATTCTGGCAGACAAGTGTCGTGCAATGCGTTTTACAAGGTTGGCATGCTTCTCAACAACCTCAACCTGAAAGAGATGCTTCCGGTTGCTCTCATCCTTATCACTGGCATTGTGAACAATAGCTTCCATGCTTACATGCCTCCTGCATTCACAGTCTGTTCAAGGAAAAAAGTCATCCCCCCGGCGACAGGGCTGCTGATTCGTCGACGATCCAATGTCTCAGCCAGCATTTGTAAAGCACGGGCGGTACGTGATTCGGGGCGAACTTCCAGAAGGCTTTGGAAATTCTGGCAACACTTAGCCACATCCTGATCAAATGGCACTTGTCCACAATGTCGAAGAACAAGGTCTTGCTCGAAATCCAAACGCTGCTGCAGGGTTTCAACGAGGGTATGGCCTTCACGCTGACGGCGTGTCATATTGGTGAGAATGCCAAACTGCTGAATACCACAATGGCCGCGCAGGGCTTTGATGAAATCTGCAGTATCTGCCTGAGACAGAGGGTCGGGAGTCATCACCACAAGCAGCTCTCCTGCTGCCTGTACCAGTTGAAGATCGTTGGAAGAGAGGCCACCAGCGGTATCGATCAGCAGATAATCAATATCCCCAGCCAACACATCTATGGCATTGATCAATCCAGATAAACGACCGTGACTTAGCGATGCCATAGTCGGTTCGCTGCGCCCACCGGGAATGATGCGTACACCTCCTGGCCCTTCAATCAGGGTTTGGGTGATATCGCACTTCCCAGCTAACACATCCGAAATGGAATATTCGGGTTCAGCACCGGTGAGGAGCTCGATATTGGCTAAACCAAAATCGGCATCAAGAACAACAACACGCCGCCCCATACGGGATAATGCTTCGGCCAGATTCAGGGTAAGAAAACTCTTACCTGAGCCACCTTTGCCACTGGCAATGGCAATGACTCTTGCGGGTTTCACATCCATAGTCCTTTACGGTCCGCTCTATTGTTTGAACTCAGCACCATCCTTGGCGCATGTATTTCTAGGTACTGCAGTGAGCGTGCCAACACGGCCTATTTTTTACATTCCATAAAAACTTTTTGTAAGATGTTGTTTTAAAAGAGGTATTTTAAAAACTCATACGACGATCAGCCTTTAAATGAAAGACATATAACCTCGTTTTCCTCTGTTTTTTGACATGTCAAATCAGCGCCGCCAGATTTCTGCCGAAGAGCTCATTTGAGAATGACGAGGGAATGTCAGAAGGGTGTCGTTCGATAGATTTAAGAGGGTTTAGAGCGACAGAAATACAACACCTTCAGGTACTCCATAACCTGAATAACGGTTGCACGATTTCAGTAAGAGGGGGGATAATTGACTGTTGACGAAACCGAGAAAAGGCTAAGAGAAAAGCGAAGAATCAAGAACGCTTCAAAAGATCACGAAACGTCTGAGCAGAATCAGAACGAATCTCAGGCTCAGGCAGCAGCTTGTCATAATCACCCAGCAAGGTAATTCGCCCGGAAGAGACACCCAACAGCAACTGCCGCTCACCCGCCTGTACAACAACAACCCGATCCCGCCCTCCAAGGGACAAAACTGCACGGGTTTTCAGCCCAATCTGGCCAGGGGCCAAATCCGGGCGCCAGCGACGAACCCACCAGGCCAGGCCAAACATCAGGCAAATGACAAACAGAAAGGTGAACATCATCTTCACCAATTCCATCATGCCCAACTCATTATCGGTATCTGCAGAAACAGCTTCAGGAACAATGGGAGCGGTGCTCTCAGAGACAATCGGAAAAACAGCTTCCGACCCTTCCCCAAAAACAAGGGAAGAGCCGATGATCAAGAAGCTAAAAAGGAGGCTCTTAAGGAGTCGAGGTTTTATCAGCCTGCTCATAACGGTTCAAACCATACTTGCGCATTTTTTCCACCAGAGTCGTCCGGCGAACCTGTAGTTTATCCGCTGCACGGGCCACCACATTATTACAGTCATCCAGCGCCTGGCGGATGAGTCTGCGCTCAAGATCCGACAGAAACTCTTTCAGGTTTAAACCATTGACAGGCAGCACTGCCAGCTCATCCAACCCACCCATGCCAGAGGGCTGGATAGTGGTCGGGAACATCTCTGCTACACCGGTCTCTTCAGAAGCCTCACCAACCGCTTTACGGAACCGGCCCGGCAACTCGTCAATACCGATCACACCCATGGGGTACATAATAGCGAGACGCTCAACCAGATTCGCTAATTCACGCACATTACCCGGCCACTCATAGCGGCAAAGCGAAAGGATAGCAGCAGAGCTGAAACGCACAGAACCACGCTGTTCACGTTCCATACGGTTGATCAGATCATTCAGAATCAACGGAACATCTTCAGAACGTTGGCGCAGGGATGGTGTTTCAATAGGGAATACATTCAGGCGGTAATAAAGGTCTTCACGGAACTTACCTTCTGCCACCATTTTTTCTAAATCGCAGTGAGTAGCCGCAATAATCCGCACATTCGCTTCAATAGAGGCCGTACCACCTACACGCTCAAATTTCTTCTCCTGAAGAACGCGGAGCAGCTTGACCTGCATGGAGAGTGGCATATCACCAATTTCATCTAAAAACAGCGTGCCCCCCTCAGCCAGTTCAAAACGACCTTTGCGGGAAGCGATAGCGCCAGTAAACGCGCCCTTCTCATGACCAAACAGTTCGCTTTCCAGCAAATCAGGAGGAATAGCACCGCAGTTCACCGGTACAAAAGGTTCTTCCTTACGGCTGGAGTTTTCATGGAGATTACAGGCCACAACCTCTTTACCTGTACCTGACTCACCGGTGATAAGAACATTCACATCCTTATCCATCACCTGCGCCATCAAAGCCCGTACCTGACGAATGGCACGGCTGTTACCTACAAGATTACGAAACAGTTGCGCATCGTGGTGGCCAGCAAGGATCTGCCCCTGACGGCAATGAATGCGATAAACCTGCACCAGGTGCAGCGCATCCACAATCTGGCTGTAGGTCAGCGGATGCTCCAGTTCGCCAACCACCTGACGGCGTAAACTCCCCTGAAGTCCTACTCGGCTGAAAGCCCCGTTAATCAAAATGGGCAGTGCCGGGCAGTGCCGGTTCAACTGTTTGAGAATATCGAGAGTTCGGGGAGAACGCCCCACAATGACAGCCAGACAATCTTCTGGCGCAATTGTAATGCGAGTTTCCCAACCACCGGCTCCGGACAGCACGATGTCATGCCCAAGGAATTCTAGAATCGTTCTAAGTTGCTGTCTCTGGTGCTGATCGTCCTCAATCACCAGAATACGGCTTGAATCACCCATATTGCCAACCATCCGTGTTTAGCAATCACTCTTTCGGGTCAAACAGCTGCACGAGAAGAGATCTGAAGAAGAAAACGTCTGGGTAGCAGACGTATTACTTACCAGTTAAGGCAGAAGGTTTTGGTTCGTCAAACCCCGGCCAATGCTTCTTGCAAAAGGTGGCAATTTGCTGATTTCAGGACAAAAAAAACCGCCGGGGTAATGGCGGTTAAACAAGAACAGAAATTGTAAATCAGTATTTGTGTCATAACGGATCACAGTTATTCATTTAATCGGAGAGTATTACAGAACAATGACACTGGGCTTTTATTGATAATAATCGTCTTCTTCTGCGTCGTAGTCTTCTTCCGTCTCTTCATCCTGATACTCATCATCATAGTCATCGTATTCTT
>NZ_SMME01000326.1 GCF_009711465.1 Parendozoicomonas verongulae
GGGGAACGGGTTATTGAGTACCGTACAATGTCCAGCCAACAGCCTGAACCGAAAGGGCACACAAAAAAATCTGCCCGGCCACAGGATGATCGTCCCGCTCATCTGCCTGAAGAACCCAGCGGGCGAAGCTGACTTTTTTGTTACGCCCTCTAACAGCTTTAACAAAACATTTTCACGTACAGGGTGTCTGAAGAAAACCAATCACAACCCTGTACCTGAGACTTGAAATGGAATCATTAGCTTCTAAACATCAATCAAAAGTAAGCATGGAATACATGTCTCAGGCAGTTTCCAGTGCGCCAGTAAAGCCGACTGCAACCACCTGCAAGGAGATCGTACCCACAGGAGGTATTGAGAGCCCTGACCTGCCAGAGTCATCCGTTCACAAAAGGAAAGTAGAAAAAGTGCCTGATGCTTGTGCTATTAAGGCATTGCGAGAAGGCATCACTGAGGTAGCCTCACTCTTTACAGCAGCGTCAAAGTCAGCCAGTCATCAGTTGTTCCATCAGTACCTCTCCGACCTGCGGACCACTCTTGAGGCCTACGAAAGTCAAAC
>NZ_SMME01000824.1:0-299 GCF_009711465.1 Parendozoicomonas verongulae
ACAGCTGTGGGCAAAATCCCCCATACTCACAGATAGGCATCTTTTTCATTTGGTCGACTAATGCATGATCATTTTCATGGGCACCAGTCACTACAGGGTCGAAATAAACAACATTGACAAAATCAATTTCATCAGGGTTTAGAGCGACCAGGTTATAACGGACATACTCTGTATTCACATTGTCCGTAAGCTGTATATCCACTCGATATTGCCAGCTCGGAGTTGGAAATGCCCTAAGGGGAAGAGGAAGGGTCACCTTTCCCTCGTGTACATCAAGCTCATAATACTCACCACTGTCA
>NZ_SMME01000824.1:309-1142 GCF_009711465.1 Parendozoicomonas verongulae
TCCATCATGCTTTGCGCTGGCAGTGAGACGCCCTCCTCCGTTATTCCACTACGGAAAACCGGCTCATCAACACGTCTTACAATGGTATCGTCATCCATAGAGGCTTTGGAAAAAGGGGGGGCCAGTTTGACCAGGTCAGTATCAGAAAGTTGTGAATCAAAGAGATCGTAATTGATGATACCCAATGCCCAGTCTTCCTGCTCGTTCAAGCCTTGCAATATAGGTTGAATAGTACTCCTGTATCGTTCCTTACTGACAATGACACAGTCCTTAAGAGCTTTCAGACCTTCAATTGTCTTGTCATCGGGGGTCACCAGCAGATTAATTCCCGATTTCAAGGTTTTGTGCGCCATGCTTCGCAAAAAGGCCTGAAACTTATCCTGCTCCACAACAGCACCATCAGTCATGGGTATGTCCGACAGGTCGATAATAATTGCTTTTTTATGCTCACCTTCCAGCCATGGTGTATCACTGCCTGTCCTTTCAACACCACTCTCCCCCCGGAACTGGCGAGCCTGGCTTTCCTTCAGTGCTGCTATTCTCAAGTGGAATCTTTTGATCTCCACAGGCGTACCCGAACTGCTCTCGGATGAGAGCACGACTGTGTAATCAACGGAACCGGCCTCATAGAAATCCACAACACGTATCGTTTCTCTTATCTTCCCCTCACTATCTGCCCGGATATCTTCTCTCTTGAACACACCCCGCTGGAGGGTTCCCTCTTCGAAAGGATGAATATTCAGCCTGTAGGTCATTGACATATGATTAAGTGGTTTCCTTCCCGGAGCATTTTCCACCGTGATGCAAAAGTCTTTTTCATACACAGAAAGCAC
>NZ_SMME01000824.1:1152-28707 GCF_009711465.1 Parendozoicomonas verongulae
AACCACTCAGCCCGGTGGATACACTGGCACTTGCTGACGGGGGCTTTTCCCTCCAAAAATGGTACAGCAGTTCGTCATCCGTAAAAGGCTTTCCGGTGGAAGGATTCGTTTTCATCGCCATAACATTTGAAGAGCTAATCAAACAAAAGGCGAAGAACAACGACAGAGCTCGTACCAAACCACGCATGTGATACATGATGAAAGACTCCAAATATGGAACCCACCAATATAGACAATGCATGAAGGGACGGCCTGTTTCGCAATAAAACAATAGAAAAGCCCGGTCGTGTAATAGCGACCGGGGCTTTAAGGGAAGATGAGTGTAGCCAGAGAGAGTTAAACGACAGTTGCCAGCTCTGCACCCTCACCAGCTTCAATGGCCTTACTGCGGGCCAGCATCTTGCTGATAACTCTGGACAGCAGCAAAGTTACAACAGCCATGGCCAGTGCCAGGTAACCCAGATTGTAGAAGAAGGAACCGTATGCGTTCTCTACAACGTCAGTGGTCAGAGTGATGTCGCGGGGCAGTGCAATGCGGGTGGAGATAACCGCCGCAAAGATACCGGACAGGGACAGGGTTACTGAGCGCAGGCCAACCGCAAAACCGGACAGACGCTTAGGCACCATCTCGACAATGAAACCAGCACCCAGGGCACCCACAATGCGACCACCCGCTAAAACAGCGACATAAATCAGTACAAAAGATACGGCAAATACTATCCCCGCAAATTCCTGCAAATATTGATCTGATACCGATAAAAGTGAGGAGTAAACGTTCTTTTCAAAATGGAAGGGTTTTACTGAAGAGATAAAAACATCGCCCTGTTTTTATGAATATAGGCCATGCCATCTATAAAAAAGCCCAACCATGGCAGGCCGGGCTTTCAATGATTTTTCAGATCAGGAATTAAGCAGTTTTCGCTGTGAGCTCACCAGTATTCTGACTTTCTTCAATCTGTTTACTGCGGGCAATCATCTTGCTGATAACTTTGGAAAGACCCAAAGTGACCACAGACATACCCACTGCCAACATGCCAAGAGTGTAGAAGAAACTGCCGTAAACGTTCTCAACAACCTCGTGTGTCAAAACAATATCTTTGGGCAAGGCAATGTGGGTGGAAATCACCGCCGCAAAAATACCGGACAGAGAGAGAGTTACCGCACGCAAGCCAACGGCAAAACCAGACATACGCTTTGGCACCATTTCAAAAATAAAGCCAACACCCAGCGCTCCAACAATCAATTCAGCAATAGACTGGAACAGGTGAACCATCACAATCCACTCGGGAGCAATTTTCCCATCAGCTCCGATATGACCAGTCGACATGCCCAGAAGAGTAAAGGCGATCGCAGAGAAAATGAAAGCCACTGCAAACTTGGTAGGGATAGACATATGAATGCCTTTTTTCTCAAGCCAGGCGTATGCATACATCATGGGTGCGCCCATCACAAAGCACCAGAGAGGGTTAAACGCGGCATTAGATTCTGGCTTGATGGGAATAAAGCCAAGAATTTCGCCACCCATCATATTGATGGCATACAGGTTCATGGAGGTAGCCATTTGACCGTAGTAGAAATAGAACGCGATCAGGATAACCATGAATACAAGCACAGAACACATCTTCCAGCGTTCAACAGCACTGGCTTTAAAGGTCTCAACAACGAAGTAAAGGATAGCCAGCACACCAACGCCATAAAGGAGATTCTTACCCTGCTCCAGGTTATCAAAAATCCAGTACACCGCGCCCAGCATGGCTATAGACGCAACAATAAAGCCAACCCATGTCATCAGAGGAACGGGGCGCTTATCAACCTTGTTACCCACTTCAGTAAGTTGACGACGGAAGATAAAGAACAAAACTACGTTAATCAGCATCAGCACCATGGAGATATAGAAATTTCCCTGGTAACCGTGATAAACGATAAAGAACGGGAACACGTAGTGAGCAATAAATGACCCCAGGTTATTAATGGAGTAGTTGATTGTCAGTGCCTGCTGGAAAACATCACGCTTATCGGCCGCAAAAGAATGACCAAGAAGAACAGTCGGCCCGGCAGCAGAAAGCCCCCGCGAGTAACCAATTAAGGCAATGGCAAAAATACTCATTTCTATATTCAGTTTGCTGGCGCCTATACCCAACAACAGGAAGCCGATACTGTAAAATATATAACCAATATAAACTGAGCGGAATGAACCAATAAATCTATCGGCAGCGAGGCCACCCAGAACAGAGAAGACAGGGCCTACAGCACCGAAGGCACCCAGCATCATCAGGGTATCCACCTCACTGTAGTTTAACTCTTCAAGAAAAAAGCGTGTTAAGAGAACATAGACACCGTAAAACGATGCTCCCCAAAGCATTTGTCTCAGGATCAAGACTTTAGCGGTTAGAGAGAACTGACTTTGTGTTTTTCCCACCAGAAACTCCTTAATAGACAAAAACCCTAACACTCTTCCCGAGCGTTGTTTAAAGGGCGCGTGTGCCTCGTTTCTGGTTTAACTGGCAAATGCCAATAAGGAAAAGCTGTTATTAAAATAAGTATCCAGACCATTGCTTTCCCGTGATGGTGGTGAAAGTAATGATTTGGAGCCTTAAGTACAAACCACGAGGCGATACTCATTTAAGAGAAGCCTCAAAGTATCACCACTTATTCGATTTTGTATTGATCTGATACAGCTTCCGCAAAAAAACTGCAGATTTTAGCAACCCTCCTCGAAAAGAGCAGGCATCATACCGAGTTTAAGCAGCAGATACCGATTAAAAATCAATCAAAACACCTACACTACTCTTTAACTTTCTTCTTCACTTTTTTCTGCGTATCTCTATGTTCTTTTTTACTTTTCCGCTTTAAATTTATGCACTCAGAAACGCCCGCCCCTATGTGGACTTCCTCACGCATTTCTGCCAGACGCATCTGTTTCTCCCGCTCCGAGAAACGTTTCTTTTGGGAGTCGGTTAAACGGTCATAACAGCGGGGGCAGCTCACACCCTGCTGATACTTCTCGCTTTGTTTATCTTGCTCGGTAATTGGCAGACGGCAGCCGTGACACTGGTCATAGCTACCCGGTTCCAGCTGGTGATTCACCGTGACCCGATCATCAAACACAAAACACTCCCCCTCCCAGAGCGTCTCTTTTTGAGGCACGTCTTCCAGATATTTGAGAATACCCCCCTTGAGGTGGTACACCTCTTCAAAACCCTGTTGCTTCATAAAAGCCGTGGATTTCTCACAGCGGATACCGCCTGTGCAGAACATGGCCACTTTTTTATGGGTGTTTTTATCCAGGTTGGCTTTTACATACTCAGGGAACTCACGAAAGGTTTCAGTATTGGGATTCACTGCGCCTTTAAAGGTGCCCACCTGCACTTCGTAATCGTTACGGGTATCCACCAGCACAACATCCGGATCGCTGATCAGGGCATTCCAGTCTTCAGGCTCCACATAGGTGCCCACTGTCTTGCGAGGATCAATACCCTCCACCCCCATAGTCACAATCTCTTTTTTGAGTTTGACCTTGGTACGTTTGAAAGGCAGCTCATTCACATAAGATTCTTTTCGCTCAATGGGCTTAAGGCGCTCATCCTGTTCCAGCCATGCCAGCAACTGATCCACGCCCCCACGAGAACCGGCCACTGTACCGTTAACCCCTTCCTGAGCCAGCAGCAGTGTGCCGTGAATGCCCAGCTTTATCATGGTTTCAAGCAAAGGCTCCCGGAGTTCCTGATAATTATCGAGAGTTACAAACTTATATAAGGCGCAGACCACAACCTGAGGCGTGAAGCCTGCGTTCTGTGAAGATGACACTTTCTTATCCTTATTAGCCAACTGGCGATTTAGCGTGTGGCAGGCATTCTAGCAAAAGTGGGCACCCTATTCTTCCGGAACACTTGTTTTAGTGTTCCGCAGGGAGACTGCCCTGTGTGCCGAATCTCCGTCCACCACAGCTACTCCCTGTAAAGGTATCTTCATCAGAGGAATCCGTGTTACTGGAGCTGTCGCTGGGGGAACCATACTGGGGAGATCTCTGGATATGATGCGTTCGTTTCTTCTTTTTACCCTTTGACTCGCTCTCGGTTTCTGACTCTTCTACGTGACTGCGGGACAAATCAGGTACAGACTGGAAAATCAGCTTTACATGACCATCACCACTCTGCCATGTAAAACTGCGAGGTTCATTTTTTACAACTCCATAGAAATCATCCCATACAAAGGAATTGGCAGGTGTTTCTTCCCCTGCATCGTCAGATGACCTGGCTGCCTCCTCACACATCGCTTGTTTCAAGTCCCTCAGGTCTTTCATGCTGCCCATATTCCTGACGTCGTTCTGCATTTGACTGAAATTTTCCTTGGCGACATCGCGATAGTGATCCAGAGATTCCTTTGATAACTGTGTACCCGATTTAACAGGTGCAATCTGAATCTCTTCCCCTGTTCCCTGAAGAACAACGGTAATTGTAAAGCCACATTTTTCGGCCACAGAGGGGTCATCCAGACTCTTCAGAACCAACTCGAGCTGGCTATAAGCCCATTCCCGATTAACCGTCTCCCGCACATCCTTTGCCAACTTATCCATACGACTTTCAGGCTGAGTCTCCCCATGGTGGGAGACATCCCAGTCACCACCAGACAAAGACTTGGGCGGACATGACGAATGCTCAAACTCATGCTGGTAACGTGTAAAATCAGGGGATGGAACGCTGGAACGGGAACAGCCCTCCTCATTATCTGAAGCGGGTACAGAGTGAGCAAAGTGGGTTCTGGAGTGTCCGGGTGCTGGAGTGGCCATAGGAGTTCGTCCTTAATGTCAGGAATTTCATTATTTGACCGCATGTCAGGCTTGAGAGTTCCCCAACGCTATCTAGCCCGAAAGTAGAATACTCTCATAGCCACGCCAGTAGCGGTGAGACACCGCATCGTAGGCTGAGAGCAGAAGTCTCTTCATATTTTGAATAAAGAGTGGGAGTAAAGAGAAAGAAAAATAAACGGACGCCACTATACAGGAAAGCGCTGGTCGCTCATCATCCGCAACAGGGAAACAACAATACAAAACCTATGAAAGACCACCACGGCAACCCCATTGTCTCACGGATAAAAACCGGCAGTATTGAACGACGCCTCCATCTTGCCTCTGCTGGCCTGATGGCTGGTGGGCGAATGGTCACTCACTTTGCCACCGGCGTGTTCTCCAGCAAAGACAAACGACAACAGCGTAACCGGGACATGCAGTCTAAACAGGCAGCCTACCTTGTGAACGAGATGGGCAAGCTGAAGGGCAGCGTGGTGAAAATTGGCCAGATGATGGCACTGTATGGTGAACACTTTCTACCACCAGAAGTCACTGAGGCTCTCCATGGTTTTGAACATCAGACCACGGCTCTGAAGTGGCCTGTAATTCGTAAAGCCATAAAAAAAGAGCTGGGGGCAGAGCGTTTTTCAGAACTCAAAATAGAGCGCGTGCCCATTGGAGCAGCCTCCCTCGGTCAGGTTCACCGGGCTACCCGCCTGAGTGATGGCAGGCAACTGTGCCTGAAAGTGCAATACCCCGGCGTGGCCAATGCAGTAGATTCTGACTTAAACGGCGTTGCCCGCCTGCTTCGCCTCACCCGTATGATTAAAGCCACCCATCGATTTGACGAGTGGCTGGAAGAGATTCGCACAATGCTTCATCGGGAAATTGATTACCTCGAAGAAGCGCGCACGACCCAGCGTTTCGCCGCCCGCCTGAAAAACGACAACCGTTTTATAGTGCCCGAAGTGTTTCCGGAATATTCCACCCAGAGGCTGCTTACCACCAGCTACGAGCCGGGGCTGGAAGTCACCAGCGAATCAGTACAACAACTGTCACAAGCCCGCCGCAACCATCTGGGCTCCCACCTCCTTGAACTGTTTTTCAAAGAGATGTTCCAGTGGCATGAGATTCAGACAGACCCGAACTTTGGCAACTATCGCGTACGCTTGAAAGAAGACAGCGGCCAAAAACAGGATGCTCTGGTGCTCTTGGATTTTGGAGCAGTGAATCAGTACCCGGATGATACTATGAACCACATTAACGGGGTGATTTCCGCCTCCTGGCACAACCGCCCTGAGCATATTATTCAAGGGGCCAAAAATCTGGCCTTTATCAGTGAAGAAATGCCGGAAGAAATCGGAAACGACTTTGCCAGGCTCTGCCGGATGATGATTGAGCCGGTGCTCAGTGGCCGCTATCTTTGGAAAAGCAGCGACTTGCCCCATCGTATTGTGGTTAAGGCCTCAAAGTCGGCCATCAGCCGCTACTTTGAAGTGCCACCGAAAGAGTTCCTGTTTCTCAATCGTAAGCTGATGGGAGTGTACACCTTCCTGTCGGTAGTGGATGCACGTATGGACAGCAGTAACACGCTACAAAAATATCTTGATAAGATACCGGCATAACAAACACATCCTAACAACGAGAGGCCACTGCATGAATTTCCTTGTCAGGGCATTCCTCAGAATCAATTTACATATGCTGCGGCTCAGCTGGTCGGCGCTGACCATCGCTTTTGTTGCGCACTTTGTTCTTTCCTGGTCATTTCTTGTTATGGCTCAGGAAGTACACCTTACGCCCCCAAGAGCCTTTTACTACTTCTATGTGGTCACTGCCTCTACCGTAGGGTATGGCGATCTCTCACCTCAATCAGAGTTAGGGAAGCTGATTGTCAGTCTGTTCGTTATTCCCGGAGGCATCAGCCTGTTCGCCACGCTGGTCGGAAAAATAACCACAAAGCTTGTTGAAGCCTGGAGACAAAATATGAAAGGACAACTGGACTTCAACGGCCAGCTGCACGACCACCTGATTATCATGGGCTGGCACGAATATAGTACTCATCGGATGATTGAGCTGATTTTTGGCGACATAAACCGAAAGAAACGAGCTGTTGTGCTGGTCTCCTCCCGGGAGATGGAAAATCCTGATCCCAAGCGTATTCACTTTGTTGCGACCGCCAATCTCGCTTCAGATGATGCATGCCAGCGTGCAGCCGTGAAAGACGCCAGCCGTATAATCATCACAGGCCATAATGATGAAAATACACTGACAACGGCTCTTAAGCTCATTGCTACCGGTACAGACGCCCATATCGTGTGTCACTTTGATAATCCAGATAAAGCTAACCTCCTGAAAGCCCATGCACCTCAGGTAGAATGTCATATCAGCACCACCACCGAAATGCTGGTGCGCTCAGCACAAGATCCGGGTTCCTCCCGTGTACAAAGCCAGCTTTTGAACACCCTGAGCGGGCCAACCCAGTTCAGCATTCAGGTGCCTGGCGAATTCACCGGTTGCACATTCAAAGACATCATCACCTACTTTAAAATCAATAACGATGCCCTTGCCCTGGGAATAGCCGATAGTGCTCATGGAAACGATCTGGTACTAAACCCACACGGTGATCACCCAATTCATGCAGGGCAACTCGTGTACTACATGGCCAGTGCCCGTGTATTACCCAGCGAAATCAATTGGCAGATGTTGGCAAGAGGCTTCACAGGAGCATAGCCATGCATATTTTCTATATCACCCCCACCAGCTATGGGGCGGGTTTGACATCGGTTTCACTGGGGTTAATCCGTGCACTTGAGCGGGTGGGTTTACAGGTTGGTTTCTGTAAACCTGTCGCCCAGCAGTATGCGTCTGACAATACGCTGGAGAGCGGCCCTGAACGCTCCACTCACTTTGCCCGACAAACCCTGCACCTTGAGCCTCCTGAGCCACTGTCGTTCGAGCATGTGGAAGACATGCTCGGTCAAAATCGTCGGGACGATGTACTGGAAGAGATTGTCAGTCTGCTCAACAAGGCTGGCGGAAACAACACCGATGCAATGGTGGTGGAAGGCCTGACGCCTACCCGTAATACGCCGTGGGTGACCCGTTTTAACAGTGATATGGCCCGCACACTCAGCGCTGATGTATTGATTGTGTCCCGTGCTGATGAAAACACCCCTCGGGAGTTGGCAGACCACCTGCGCATCAGTGCCGACAACCATGGGGGCGTAAGAAGTCCCAATGTACTGGGCTATATCCTCAACAAAATGTCGGCAGAGCTAGTCGAGCGATTTGGCAGCACCCCCGGTAACTTCAAACCTCTTCCGAAAATGCCGGTCAAGAACTTCCCGCCCATTGCTCATATTCCCTGGAGCCCGGAACTTTCTGCGCCCCGCACCCGGGATATTTGCAATTGCCTGAACGCCACCATTATTAATGAGGGTACTATCGACACCCGCCGTGTTGCTCGCCGTATTCTCTGTGCGCGCTCTTCGGCCAAAATCACCCAACATCTCATTGCAGGCACCCTGATTATTGCCCCAGGAGACAGGGACGATATCGTGATGGCTACCTGCATGGCAGCCAGCAATGGTGTTCCACTGGCAGGTTTACTGCTTACCAATGGTGAGAAACCGCCGGAAGGTATTCTTCGCTTATGTCAGCCCGCCATATCGGCCTCCGGGCTTCCGGTGATGCTGACGGAAACCAATTCCTACGACACTGCTACACAGTTGGACAGGATGAATCCTGAAGTGCCAAAAGACGACATCGAACGCATGGAAAAAGTGATGAATACCGTAGCGGAGCATATCGACATAGAAAAGCTGCGTGCCCACTGCGGTGAACCTCATAAGAACTTCCTCACCCCTCCTGCCTTCCGCTACAAGCTGATGGAACGGGCACGAGGGGCAAGAAAGCGGATTGTGCTCCCTGAAGGAGAAGAACCCCGCACGATTCAAGCAGCTGTTATCTGCCAGGAGAAAGGCATTGCCAACTGTGTACTGCTTGGAAATCCAGAGCGAATTCAAGAGCTTGCACGGGGTCTTGATGTCACCCTGCCCGATACTCTAGTCATTATCGAGCCGGAATCTATCCGCCGTAAATACATCGCTCCCATGGTAGAACTGCGCAAACACAAGGGCTTGAAAGACGCCATGGCGGAAGCCCAGCTGGAAGACACTGTTGTGCTTGGTACCATGATGCTGGCGCAGGGGGATGTGGATGGTCTCGTATCCGGTGCGGTACATACGACGGCCAATACCATACGCCCTGCCTTCCAGTTGATTAAAACCAACCCTTCTGCTGGCGGACTAGTGTCGTCTGTCTTCTTTATGCTGCTGCCGGATCAGGTGGTTGTATACGGCGATTGCGCGGTAAACCCCGACCCTAATGCCGAAGAGCTGGCAAATATTGCCATTCAAAGCGCCCGCTCTGCACAAGCCTTTGGTATTGAACCCCGGGTAGCAATGATCAGCTACAGCACAGGGAAGTCTGGTCAGGGCTCCGATGTGGAAAAAGTGCGGGAAGCCACTCGCATTGCAAAGGAAAAAGCCCCGGAGCTGTTGATTGATGGCCCGCTCCAATACGATGCGGCCGCCATCGCCTCCGTTGCTGTCAGCAAAGCACCGGACAGCCCGGTAGCTGGCCGCGCTACAGTGTTTGTATTCCCGGATTTGAATACCGGAAATACCACCTACAAGGCAGTACAGAGAAGCGCAAATGTGGTGAGTGTGGGACCACTGCTACAAGGTTTAAACAGACCTGTGAATGACCTCTCCCGGGGGGCATTGGTGGATGATATTGTCTACACTATTGCCCTGACTGGCATTCAGGCATCTCAGGAATGAGATGCCTCCACTGAAGACACCTAAGTACCCGGACCATTGCTTTCGCATAATGATGGCGAGTGGATTTTTTCGCTCTTCAAGGACCAACGTCGGGAACGCAGCCCGCTACGTGATAAGAGTTGTGACGCAGCAAGGGCGGAAAAAGACGCCGCCAGACTATGCGAAAGCAATGGTCCGGGTACTTATAGCCATGTAACAAAAGTCATCAGATAATCCGGGCAGTTTTTGAAACAATAATCGCCTTGGAAAATCATAACGAGGTTTACATGCTCCGCTTTTTGCCGCCACTCCTGCGTGGTGTCATCGCCAGTCTGTTATTAGTTGTCAACACATTGCTTTGGGCTGTTGTTCTCTTTGCTCTTGCTCTGCTAAAGGCTGTTGTGCCCATAAAAGCTATACAGGTACTCTGCAATAAAGGGTTGGATGGCATTGCGTCTGCCTGGATCAACAACAATAGCAACATACTCTCCCTTTGCAGCCCAATGCAGCTCAAAGCTACAGGTTTTGAAGATGTTTCTCTGGATCGCTCCTATCTGGTAACCAGCAATCATCAATCCTGGGCGGATATTGTTGTGGTGCAGACGCTGCTGAACAAACGCGCTCCCCAGCTCAAGTTCTTCCTGAAAAAAGAGCTGATATGGGTTCCGGTACTAGGGCTGTGCTGGTGGGCACTGGACTTTCCGTTTATGCAGCGTCATACCAAAGAGTACTTGAAGAAACACCCTGAAAAAAAGGGCCAGGATCTGGAAACCACCCGTAAAGCCTGCGAGAAATTTAAGGATCGCCCGGTATGTATCTACAACTACCTTGAAGGCACCCGTTTTTCAGAAGAAAAGCACAGGCGACAGCGGTCACCTTACAGACACCTGCTGAAACCCAAGTCCGGCGGTGTGGGTTTTGTGGTAGGCGCAATGGGGCACAATATGCCTTACCTGCTCAACATCACAATCAAGTACGAAGGCAAGGTACCGGATTTCTGGGATTTCCTCTGCGGCCGCTGTCCAAGCGCTACTGTGCATATGGAAACTATCGAAATTCCCAAACACTTCGTTGGAAAAAGTTATATGGAAGACCGAGGGTATCGGGCTGAGATTCAGGGTTGGGTCAATGGCATTTGGGAAGAGAAGGATCAGATGCTGGAGAAGATGAACTAAGCTATTCCTGAATAAAACAGGCGTTCACACATCATGTGAACGCCCTATTCGCAAAGAGAAACCGAATCACCCGACGGGCGGTTTCAAATCAATCTCAACCCGACGATTCTGGGATCGCCCCTGAGGTGTTTTATTCGTTGCAATCGGCTGACTCGAACCTACGCCATAAGCGCTGATACGGGTTCCGGACACACCCAACTGCTCCAGATAAATAGCTACATTTTCCGCACGGGCCTTTGACAGCGGCATATTGATTCTCGCCTCACTACCGGTGGAATCAGTGTGGCCAGTAATCACAACAGGGTTTTCATTGTAATTCTTCATAACACGAGCCACAGAGCCAAGCACGGGATAAAAGCTGGCTTGAATTGTCGCCTTGCTGCTATCAAAGGTAATATTGCCGGGCATAACCAGCTTCAGGTTGTCACCATTACGAACAACCTGAACACCGGTGCCTTGCAGCTCATTGCGCAGTGCTGTTTCCTGACGATCGGTATAAGCACCGTATCCTGCACCCGCTAAACCTCCCAGTGCTGCACCGGCCAATGCACCCTCTTTACCGTTGGCGGCGGCACCAATTAGTGCTCCAGCTAACACGCCAATGCCACTGTATTTTGTGGATTTAGCGGTTTGCTGTTCCCCTGTATACGGATCGGTTGTCTGACAGCCTGCGAGAATTGCTCCGGCTACAGACAGTGCAATGATTCGTTTTTTTATCATAAGGTTTTACTACACCCCTCTGATTACCATATTTTCACGGACTTCCTCACCAATTGTGGTGTCAGGGCCATGACCTGCAACCACAATGGCCTCTTCGTCCAGAGTGTATAAACGGGTACGGATTGATTTCTCAATCGTACTGTAATCGCCACCCCACAGGTCGGTACGACCAATAGCGCGGCGGAAAAGGGTATCACCGGCCACCAGCAGTTTTTCATCCCCAAACCAGAAACTCATGGAGCCAGGGCTATGGCCGGGGGTGTGCATGGCTACGCCATCACAACATGGCAGTGCTTCGTCGTCTTTCAGCCAGGCATCGGGATCAGGAACAGGCTTATAGGGCACGCCGAACATTTGACATTGAATTTCCAAGGCATCCCACAGGAACTTATCTTCCTTGTGCAGATGAATAGGTGCACCGGTTTTCTCCTTCAGCTCACCACTGGCCAGGAAGTGATCCAGGTGTGCATGGGTATGAATCAGTGCCACAATCGTTAAACCATGGGCCTGCACACGCTGGAGGATCAGGTCAGCATCACCGCCCGGATCAATTACGATACCTTTTTTGGTAATCGGATCGCCGATAATAGTGCAGTTGCACTGCAGCGGGCCGACAGGGAAGGTATCGCGGATCATAGCGGGCTGCTGTTGTGTATCGTCAGTCATATCAACATCCTTTTTCTGCAGCCGTTACAGGCCGGGGCGCCAGCCGTTGGTGATGGGGTAGCGGCGGTCTTTGCCGAAACCACGGGAAGTAATGCGAGCACCCACCGGAGCCTGACGGCGCTTATATTCGTTGATATCCACCAAACGTAGGATGCGATACACCTCATCCCGGTCGTAGCCTTGCTCTATAATGGCTTCTGCGCTCATATCCTGCTCGATATACATCTCCAGAATCGCGTCGAGAATATCGTAAGGAGGCAAGCTGTCTTCATCCACCTGATCCGGTGCCAGTTCGGCAGAGGGTGGGCGATCAATCACCCGCTGGGGGATCACATAGGACAAGGTGTTTCTGTACTCAGATAAACGAAAGACCATGGTCTTCGGTACATCCTTCAGTACATCAAAACCACCGGCCATGTCGCCGTACAAGGTCGCATAGCCCACAGCCATTTCACTCTTATTGCCCGTGGTGAGTACCAGATAGCCTTTTTTGTTGGAAATCGCCATCAGCATAACGCCACGGCAGCGAGATTGCAGGTTCTCTTCAGTGGTATCGCGCCTGGTGCCGGCGAACTCATCGGAAAGCGTCTCCATAAAAGCATCATACATACCTTTAATGGGCAACTCTTTGTAGCTGACCCCAAGAGCATGGGCTTCTTCTGCAGCATCATCTTTACTGATTTGAGCGGTGTACTGGAAAGGCATCATAACCGCTTCTACGCGATCCGGGCCAAGGGCATCTACCGCCACAGCCAATGTCAACGCAGAATCGATACCGCCAGACAAACCGAGTACCACACCTTTAAAACCGTTCTTGTTGACATAATCACGTACGCCAACAACAAGGCTGTCGTAAATACGGGCTTCAAGAGATTTCAGAGGCGCCTGCTCGCCAGAAAGGAAGGCACCGGTCTGTTGATCGAAGTCGGCAATCAGCAAGTGCTCTTCATGGGTAGGGGCAGAGGTGGCAATTTCGCCATCCTTGTTCATCACGAATGAGCCACCGTCAAAAATCAACTCATCCTGACCACCCACCTGATTGACATACACGACAGGAACATGACTTTCCTTGCAACGCTCGCGCACTATGTCATGTCGTTCACCCAGTTTATCCATATGGAACGGGGAAGCGTTGAGGTTCAGAATCAGCTCAGCACCCTTCTCTTTCAGAGCTGCGGCCGGATCTGTAAACCAGATATCTTCACAGACTGTCAGGCCGACTTTCACGCCTTTAGCGTCATACACACCGGCCTCTGTACCGGGTTGAAAATAACGCTTCTCATCAAAAACCCGGTAGTTAGGCAGATGCCACTTGGTGTGGCTGGCGATAACTTTGCCATCACGCACGACAACTGCCTGATTCTCCAGCGCTGTACCATTACGCACAGGTACACCAACAACCAGATCAATGCCTTTTACATCGGCCAGAATGGCCAGCGCCTTTTGAATACGCAGATCCAGACTCGGGCGTAACAGCAGATCTTCCGGCGGATATCCACAGAGAGTCAGTTCCGGGAACACAATAATATGGGCACCGTGCCGGGAGCTGGCTTCATTGGCAGCTTCAACAATACGGCGGGCATTTCCCTCTATGTCTCCCACCAGCATATTCAGCTGGGCAAGGGCAACGCGCAGAGTCGCAGCCATGGACACCTCAAAATCAGATACAAATGGTGGGTATTCTATAAGTTATTTCAGCTGTTTACAGTGCTGAGTTACCCGAAAGACACCTCTTTTTGTGATTGTATAGTCAACTTTGTGCAGGGCGATATTCACGACAACCAGTGGGGTGTGTAAAATCAGTAACAATTTCAAAAACATAATAACTGTTAATAAAAGCAATAAGGGGAAGATTTTGCCTCCCGAGCCGATGTCCGCCGATCGCGTTTACAACCTTTATAACAGTTACCGATTCCTGCTGGCCGTTTCTCTCTTTTTGGTCATTCTTATTCCTGAATCTCCACTTTTCTTTGGTTCTGTAAGTACCCGATATGCAGTGGCTTACTGCGGCGTATATTTGCTTCAGTTTGTTGTGACCTTTCTGCTGTTCCGATCCCGCCCCAGTACAACGGCTGTATTTGGCATTGCGTTTTTAGATATTTCCCTGATCTGCCTGTTGCTGCTGCTGGGAAGACAACAGGATAACGGCCTCACCACCCTGCTTTTTGTGCCCATTATCATAGGCAATATTTTGATACCAGGTCGCATCGGGGTTTTACTGGCAGCGATGGCTTCCATCTTCCTGATGTTTATCAGCTATTACACCGATTCCATCGGCCTGTTTTCCCAGCATATTGATGTGGGCTTGAAAGGTACGCTGTTCTTCGTCACTGCCCTGCTCATGCAAAGTTATAACCAGCGCTTGAAAAACACCGAAAAAACGGCACAGCTCAGCCAGAGTCGCGCCATAGATTTACAGAAACTCAGCCAGCGCATTATGCAGCATATGCGCACCGGTATTGTGGTTATTCGGGAACCGGATCAAGTGGTTATGATGAACGATGCTGCTCATCTGATGCTTGCCACTCAGACAGATGAGGGGGATTTGGATACGATTTCCCATCAGCTGCAAATCGCCTACTGGCAGTGGAAGGAAAATCCAAACCTGCGTCAAAACAGTTTCCGTGCAACACCTGACACTCCCGATGTGCAGCCCAACTTTACCCGCCTGGCCTATGAAGCTGATGTTTATGTACTGGTTTTTCTGGAAGACAAAGCCACTATGTCCCAGCAGGCACAACAACTTAAACTGGCAGCACTGGGCCAGCTTACCGCCAGTATTGCCCATGAGATCCGCAACCCTCTTGGCGCTATCAGTCATTCGGCACAGCTACTGTCAGAATCAGAAAATCTCGATAAGCACGATCAGAAACTACTCAACATCGTGCATAAACACAGCCGCCGGATGAACGACATTATCGAGACAATTCTGCAGCTCTCCCGTAAAGAACAGTGGAGCCCGGAGCTACTTGATGTGAACGATTGGTTAAACCAGTTTATCCGCGAGGAACACTTTTCCGGCTTTGACAGGCCCAAAATCCAGTTTAAGCCTACCAGAAAAGAGCTACTTGCCCGTTTTGATACCAAACAGCTGCATCAGGTTATTATGAATATTTTCCTGAATGGCTTGCGCTACAGCATGCAGAAAACAGGAACTGCTTCACTGATGATCAAAACTGGCGTCAACACATCGGGGCATCCGTGGCTGGAAATTATTGATCAGGGCCCCGGTATTCCTGTTCATCAGGCAGGCAGCGTATTCGATCCGTTTTTTACCACCGACAAAAGCGGCACTGGTCTCGGCCTGTATATCAGCCGGGAGCTGTGCGAGGCAAATCAGGCCAGCCTTGAACTGCTTTCAACTAAAAACGACGGCGGTTGCACATTTAGAATATCTTTTGCTCACCCGGGTAAACGCATTGAGTGAAGATGATTTAGGATAAAATAATAAAGGAAGCAGATATGAATCCTCCACGCGTTCTGATCATTGATGATGAACCCGATATTCGGGAGCTTCTGGAAATCACTCTTGGCCGCATGAAGCTGGATACAGAGGCTGTGACTACTGTCGCTGAAGCGGAACTCCAACTTAAGAGTGGATCTTTCGACCTCTGCTTAACAGATATGAACCTGCCCGATGGCAATGGTATTGAGCTCGTTCAATTCATTCAGCAACACTGCCCCCAAACGCCGGTGGCTGTGATTACTGCCTACGGCAGCATGGATACGGCCATTGCCTCTTTAAAAGCAGGTGCTTTTGACTTTGTATCCAAACCTGTAGAGCTGCCCCGCCTGCGAGAGCTGGTGAATCAGGCTCTCAAACTTTCCCAGTCTGAAAAGAAGGCTTCCAGAATTAAGATGCTGGGTGAGTCGGCCCCCATCCACAAACTGAAACAGCAGATCAGCCGCATCGCCCGCAGCCAGGCTCCTGTCTATATAAATGGAGAGTCCGGCACGGGTAAGGAAGTTGTAGCCAGAATGATCCACGAACAAGGCCCCCGGGGAGATCAGCCCTTTGTGGCAGTGAACTGTGGTGCCATTCCTTCTGAGCTGATGGAAAGTGAATTCTTCGGTCATCGCAAAGGCAGCTTTACCGGCGCAGTGAATGATAAAACCGGCCTGTTCCACGCTGCCCATGGTGGCACATTGTTTCTCGATGAAGTGGCCGACCTTCCCCTGCATATGCAGGTGAAATTATTACGAGCCATTCAGGAAAAAAAGATTCGCCCCGTGGGCAGTCAGCAAGAAGAGGCTGTTGATATTCGGATTTTGAGTGCAACCCACCGAGACCTGGCCCATGAGGTTCAGGAGGAGCGCTTCCGTCAGGATTTGTTTTATCGCATCAATGTCATCGAGTTGAAGGTGCCTCCGCTTAAGGACCGAGGGGAAGATATTCTTCTTTTAGCAGAGCATTTTTTAAATCGGCTTGGGGATGAGTGTGATATTGAGCCACCGGTGCTTTCTCAAGAAGCAAATCATGCCTTGTTACATTATTCTTATCCGGGAAATGTGCGGGAGCTGGAAAATATTCTGGAGCGAGCCTTTACCCTGTGTGAAAACGATACCATTATGCCGGCAGACCTCTACCTTAATGAGGAGGCACAAATTCAGCCGGAACAGGATAGTGCAACTGAACAGCCACAAGGTGAGAGGAAACACACTCCACCACCTAACTTCGATAGCCTGGAAGACTACCTCGAAGGCCTTGAGAAACAGGCTATTCTTCAAGCACTGGAAACCACTCGCTGGAATCGTACCGCTGCAGCCAGGCAGTTGGGAATTACATTCCGTGCACTGCGGTACCGGTTGAAGAAGCTCAACCTGGATAGTCCCGAACATGTAGCTGAGGCCGTTGCTGAGTGATGACTCCTATCAGTCATCTGCACTAAAGTCATAATCCATATCCGGCTTGGGCTTCTGCAAGAAGTAACCCTGAACGTAAGAGGCCCCGGTTCTCCACACCTTAGTCATCACATTCGGATTTTCAATCTGCGGTACGATGACCCTACGGGACATTTCTTCAAGTTTTTCGATCATCTCATGCACCTGTTTCTCTTCTTCGCTATCTTCCGCCAGATGCTCAGTGAGCTTACCATCGAGTTTGACGTAATCAGTTTTCAGTTCTTCAGCAATACGCATGGGATTCATAGTGCTGCCGAAGTGACTGATGCTGGTGCGGCAACCAATCTTATTCATCCCACCAAGCATCTTCAATGCCTGATCCTTATAACGGGCAATGCCCTCTTCACTGAACTGGAAGATCAGACTGCTTGGTGCAACGCCCGCTTTTTTGAGTAACAGGAACAGCCATGGCAGGAACTTGTTATCCTGAATTGTGGCGCTGCTCAGGTGGAGGAACAGATGAGAACCACCGCCGCTTTTCTTGTGCTCAACAAGGCGTTTGATACTGTGCAGAATCACCCACTTATCGATTTTTTCTGCAAGGGGTGTACGGTCAATCACGCCTATGAACTGACCTGCTGATACGTTCTTGCCTTGTGGGTCAACCACCCGCAGTAACACGTCATAGTGTTCTTCAGGATCGCCGCTCAGGCTGGCCACCGGCTGGAAATGCAGCTCAAAGCTGTTGTTATCCAGCGCGTGTTGCACCAGTGCGTGGGCATCCCCTTCCGAGGCCTGTTTCTCAATAACAACAGCCTGAGAGAATACCTTGAACTTATTTGCGCCCATTGTCTGTACCTCCTGTAGCAATTCTTTCGCGCGAGTATCTAGCTCTTCAAAATCTCCAAATGGACAATTCAGGGGGACAACCGCCATGCTAATTCCCACTTGCAGACTGTGTTCATCGATGTCGATAAACAACTGGTCCATTCCATGAACAACGTCGTATGCAATCTGTTCCGGAGATTTTTCTCCGGCGTCAGTGATGACATAAATAAATTTCTCCTCTATGATTTCAACCTGAGAGTCTGGCTTAAGGTGGGTTTTGATTTCATCAATCACAGACAATCTGGCAACCGATGTTTTTTCTTTGCCAAGTCGGCTAAGCAAGCCAGTCCACTCTTGGATTTCGATCATGAAGAATAGTTTTTCTGATCGACTCTCAACAGGAGTACTGAGCAGCTTTGTAAGAACCTTTTGAACACTGTCGTCAGTTTCTTCAACCCCAGAAGAAAAGTTTGTTGACAAATTGTGAGATCGACTAAGCTCTCTAAAAGTGACAAGCGAAATATGTTCTTTACACCCAAATGGAACAACGTCACGAGCTCCAGCCTTCAGCCACTTAACGACAGTGGATGAGGAATACTCAGAGGAAACAACAATAAAAGGCGTCTCTGGCTGGATAGTGATTTGATGAATTAAGGCTTTATCAGGTGGAACGATTGCATCTGATGTATCATAGGCTACGATAAAATCAAAACGCTCGTCATTGAGAAGGGTTTTCAAATGGTCGAGACTAGTCGGGTAAGAGAATAGAAATTCCCCACCTAACTGATCTAATGCACTCGACCAAACCGCACTATCAACTTCTGTGCCATTCAGTACGAGTACTTTCCAGACTCGACTATCAGACATCGATACAGCAACTTCCTGATAACAGCTTTTGCAAAGCGTCCCCTGCAAAAACTCACTAAGTAAACGCTACCTGCGACCTGAAAAAGTCGCAGGTATACGTATTTAAGTTTAGTTTTGGAGGGTACTGCGAGGCAGGTGGTTAACTAGCGGGGGTTACCAGCAATCCTGGGCGTTGGCACGTCCACCGGTCGAGCCCTTGACACCACGACTGTCAAAATATATGCATGTACAGTCACTATCATTTTCCTGAGATTTGCCTGCTGTGGGTGTCGCGAGGATGGTGTAAGAGTTGGTTGCTGTCGTATCATTGACGGCCAAGGCACAATTTGTTCCACTCCAGATTCCAGTGACGGCTGCCAGTTCATAAAGACCTTCCGGCGATTCTCGCCCACCAAGGGAATCCATATTACCGGTATATTGACTGCTCACCGCGTATATTCGCTCTTCTGCCATAGCCACTTTTTGAATCGCCACATGGGCATCCGACCGGCTGGCACGAACAATGTAATCACGGTATGAGGGGTATGCGATAGACATAAGAATACTGACTATCGCAAGAACAATGAGGATTTCAAAGAGGGTAAACCCTTTGAATGGCCTTACTACTTTCACTTCTGTCATGATTTTGCACTTCTACTGCTGGAACATCCTGATCCAAAGCCGTAATTCAAAATCCTTTGACTGATTTCAACCCGCCTTTTATTAATGAGAGCTTATAAAAGACAGGTAAATTTCAGATAAAATCAGTGTTTTACAGCTTCACGTAACAAGGAGTATGGCCCATGAATAACAATACGGGACACCTTTTTCCCGTCTTCCGAGTGAAGAGAAAGGGTTAAACCTGGAAGCAGAAAATAATGATTTGACTCCAGGTAAGGTGATTCAATTTTGACATTATCTGTCATGGGATATTCCCGACTGCCAATAATCACCGCGCGGGTACTATTATTGATGCCTTCTAAAATTCCTTTCGTCAATTGTTCTTCCGCCCCATAGGAGGACAGGGAAACAACACTTATTAATAGAGCCAGTATCCATTTCATTCTTAATCTCCTCTCAGCTCTCTCCAGGATTGTCGTCCAAGACTATTACCTCCAGCGTTTTCATCGATTTTATCCACCGATCCATCTGAGGCGCTCAGGTATTTACACTCTACCCCTATGCCACAAGTAATGATGGCAGGGGTTTGGATAATGCCATCATTATAAATACCGGATGGGGACTGACAGTTACCATCAGGACAGAAATTCACGAGGGATTCACTTGTCCAGTCAGCATAGTTCAAATCATCACTGTCAAACTCGGCATCATGGTTGATATCAAAAGGTGGTTCGTACAGGTTACTGCCGTCAGTCGCACTCAGCTCCATTAACCAACTGGTACCCCCTCGCTTACAAGCATCACCGGAGGGAAGCAGGGTCGTGAATATAATGCGCCCGTTTCTCAAAACCGATTTCGTGACCTGACGCTCACCACGGCTATTTCCCTCTAACTCGAAATTTAATACCCAGCCACGGTGGCTTGTCCCGGAGTCACAATTACTCCAGCAAATTTCATTATTGCTGGTAGCCCGGAAACGAATCCCTTCATCATTGCTGTTGTTGAGTCCGTCACCGTTGGTGTCGTGGGGATAAAAATCCTGCTCTGCCAGAATGGTTTGGGATAGCAAGTTGGCAGGTGCTATTGAGGCAGAAAAATCACTGTTACTCCGATTATCATCCCATATGCCATAGAAGCCCTGGGTTGGCTCCCCAAGAATCTGGTTATCATCCACCTCTATATATTGGCCCGTACCGAAATAGACAATAAAGCCGGTTTCCGTAGGGTGGCGCCCGACTTCTGGCGCTGTGGTAATCTGCTTACCCGCTCCGGCCGCAAATAGAGGCAGAGGATTTCCACCAGCACTATAGGCGACACCCCAATTGCCAGGATTGGTGGAACGCAGATCGAACTTCCACAGATTGCCTTTCAGGTCACCAGCATAAACGAAGTCCACATCGCCATCCTGATCAGTATCAACAGCTGTTGGGCTGGAAAGCCCATTGGCTCCAGTGGCCCCGGTATCCAGTTTTCCGCCAGAAGCCAATGGCTCACCCGTTTCTGCATCCAGAACAAACAGCACCGCCTTACCATCATTGCTGGCGTAACCGTTGGCGGTAATCACAGCCCACTTGCCGGTAGAGAGTTTCACAAGCAAAGGCTTGCCATAGCTATATCCCATGTCGGAATCGCTATCGGAATTAAACTCCCACTGCACAATATTGGAGGCCTGACTTTCAGAGAAGCTATTGGGGTTCGTAACATCTAGAGCAAAGACACCACGACCACCGGATCGTAAACTGCCAATCAATAGTGTTTTCCAACTGCAGCCTAGTGAACCTGTACAGGCATCTCCCACAGTAACAGAGCCATTGACATAAAACTTATGGGGGTACTTGGGATTGGCAAGATGATGTAGCTCAGAAGCTATCGTATAAGGCACAAAGCCTAAACGCTCCTGCCCGGTTTCTGCATCAAAGCCGTGGAGCATACCATCATTGGCTCCCACATAAATCATAGGGCTTCGGCTGGAGTTAGCGCTTTTAAACGACTGATAGCCACTGTCGTTATAGTAAGCATTAGGCGCACCCACATAGGTTGGATCAGAGTCAACAATATCCCCCAGCTTATTGCTCTTTTCACGGAATCCGTAGTTCGTTGCCGTGCCCAGGTAGCACTCTTTAGAAGAGGATTGAGCAGGATCCTCAAACACACTGCTGCTGCACGCAACTGGTCCTGTCACAACCCTGGTTGTCCAAGAGTTATTTATGCCATAACGCACAGTCCGGATTCCGCTAAAACTGCAGGTATCCCCCTCATTGGCACACTTTGTCCAAGTCTCCTCAGGCCTGCCACCAGCGTTGGCAGTGTCTCCGCGCAAGAAGTTGGTCAGCGCATCAGCATAATCATCAACTGAGCCATTAATACCCAGTTCTGTCATACCGTCGCTCAACCGCACAATATAATCGTTCGAGAGCAAGTTGGGCGTACTATGGCGGAAAGGCACGCCCACCAGCTTACCTGCATTGTTTTTATCCGCAGTCAGAATAACCCGGCTGATATGGCTTTTGCTATCCAGCAGTGCTCCTGCCTGCCAACTTGGTGTCGGGCTGACCGTGCCATCACTGTTCAAAGGCAGTGCCCATAGATCTCCTGCCCATGTATCACTACTGAACCGTGCCTGATACACCGTACTATTGCTGCGCAGACTTCCCGCGTTAGTGGCAACAGATGCGGAAGAGCCAATACGCTGAGTAACTTCCGCCAACGCAGCTGAAAGTCCTTCCACAACCTGGCCTGGTGTTTTTGCAGACGTATAGAGACCTTTACTGTTAAAGGCGGCATGCCACATATCATCAATTTTACCGGGGCTATCCCAGTTGAAAGGGTCACCCCAATCAGAGCTGGATGTGAGATTCACACCACTCTGGTCAGGCCAGTCATCACCATCACTATCAGTCAAAGCCCCTTCCACACCAAAAGCCACAGTAAAGGTGGACATATGCTGATGTTGGGCATCATCTGCAGGAGAAACAGGAACGTTATCCACCAAGTCGGGGCGAAGATCTTCCTTGTAATAGTAATCGGCTACGTCTGCCACAGTTTCTGAGTAAGGATCACCGTCTGAGTTGCCAATAGCCCCGTTGGAAAAAGCTCCCCCCCAATAACCATCGGTAAAAAGAATTGAGAAGTTTTGCTGACAGCTCTCTGTTATGGGAGCACTGCCTCCTGTTGTTTTGAAGTAATTACCCACCCTATCCAGCCCGGCTCTGAGGGGAGTACCACCTGCTGCATTATAGGAATTGAACAGCTCATCGAGAAGGTTATTATTATGGGTGATAAGGTCGCTGTTATCCGCTGGAGCATTGAACACGATATCTCCACGGTTGATATAACCAAGGGAATAGCGATAGTTCGGCGTTGTATTGATCAGCGTACTCACTGCTGATGTCACAGAGAACTGACGATTTCGGTAATATTGATACCAGTTTGCATAATTTGTTTTAATCGCTTCTACTTCGTCAACATTGGTAATATCAGATAAACGTACCGAACGCCGCACGACATTCTCACCCAGTGAATCATCTTCCAGCGTGAACGTAACATTCCAGCGAGATATAGATGCCCCGTTAATTTGATAAAGAGTATGGTCATCCCAGGCATCTATAAGGCCATTGGGAATGGCAGAATAGTTCGCGTCCGCCTGAACAGGCTTGTCCCCGTTAAATCCAGCCGAATCTATAGCCGTTGCATAGACATGCCCCTCTAAATCTCGGGTAACATTGTAATCAGCATGGGTAGAATGGGGGTGCATTCGTCCAGCACTAAAAGAGGCATTGGGGTAACCTTCCCATGGTTCATACTCCTGAGCCGGGTCGAAATACAACACATTCATATCACCGGAAAATGCCCGCCAGTCTCCATGCTCCTCATCGAAGAACTTGACATCTGTCGTATTGTAATTGCTCCAGCTCCCGAACATGTAGTAATAGCTATAACTCTTGTTATTGGGATAGAACAAACCTGAGTTATAAAACTCATTATTAAGGCAGGTGCTTGGGGCATTGGTTTCATAAACTTCAAATTCTGAAATAATATTATCCCAACCATCAGATAGTCTTACTCTATCGCTTGTAATATCGGTATTACTATCTCCCTTCTCATAATGTTCAAATACCCTCACACCCCAGCCTGGCCTCAAACGAACAGACGACCAAGTATCATTTAGAGAGGCATCAGCCTCTCCTGACTCCTTATAACAGGTTTTTGTGCCACCAAAATTTTCATCTTCATAGAAGCAGACCTTATCGTCTCCTCCTCCTTCGCCGGTAGTAACCTCAGTACCTTCATCCAGCGTTGGCGGCACGCCAGGGAAGAAAGAGCAGTAACGGTAGTGGGGGTTGCTCATAAACTCCCAATCCATTGAGCCGGAGTCATCCAGCATCAACGAGACATTGGGCAGCGAACTTGTCGCAAGAAACAAAGGCTTCTCGGAAAAGTTCATCGCAGGTGTTCTGGTTCCAACCAGCAGTAATGAAAAAGCTGCTATCACCGACAGTCGCATATCCCTATCCTCCCTGTCGCACGTTATCTTATTTAGTTATGCCGAGCGGCATAGATACTCTGCAGAACAACAACCGAACGGCTTTTTCTGTAGTTTTCGTTGTTACCGTCATTTAAATACTTGGCATAGCCGGCATCGGTGCCACGAGCTGTAATACGATAGTATTGAATGCCAGAAGGATCCTCTGCACCGATAGCAAGGCTATCGGAAATATAGCGCCAACGTTGCACGACAATCTTTACAAGGTAGTCATCGTCGTAAAAGTCTTTCAAATTCCAATAACTGCTGTCGTGGTAGTCAATCGAGCCTGTTTCAATATTAATCCTGGCTTCCGTTAACAGCTCTGTCACTTCCGCATCAGTGGTAGCCGTCTGTAGAACTTCTTCCGCCAGACGCAAACCTGTTTCGGCAATCTGAAATGCATGATTTTGATCCTGAAACCCCTTACTCAAATGCATATCCAGCATGGATGTTCTCATACTGTCTGTGCCCATCAGCGTAAGCAGTGTCAACAGAATCATGGCAACAACAAGTGCCGCACCATGCTGTTGAGGCAGTCGCTTCATACTCATACCCTCACGGTGTTGGAGTATCAGAGTCACCGGTCAAAACCAGGCCAAGAGAACGATTTCTCAAAGTAACCGTGGTTGTGTATTCCCGGCGTATACGTTTGTCCTGTGAGCTGGAGGGCGAATAAGTTCGCCCAAAGAAGTAAAACTCCATGGCATCAGGAACCGCATCCTCAATTTCAGTTTCCACCAGCATAAAAATGCGCACACTGATGACATTGGCCCAGTCGGACACTTCATCGGCGTCCACATACCGGTCAACCGACAATTCCGTATCCGTGTTCTCTCCAAACTGAAGCTGAAAGTTCAATACACCGGGTAACACTTCCACTGCATTTTTGAAGCTTCCATCTGCGTTGATTTCTTTTTTATACAGTGAGGGGCGATCCCGATCAGAGGGTATTGCCAGATAGTACATCAGGCCTTGAATCATAATAGCCTGAGGCTGGCTCATAGATGTCAGTTGCGAGGTTTGGCTGTTACTGTTTAACAGATCAAGAGATACAATACCTGTGGAACTGAAAGAGTCCGCCTTCACCAGCATATTTTTCGAGCAGTCACTCACTAGCAATAAGCGTTCAGGATCTGTTTCACTGCTGTCCGGGAATCCTTCCATAGTGTCAGGATCAGCCGACAGCTGCTTCAGGGAGTCAGATATTGTCGCACCGGTGATATCCATAACAAAAGGCTGGGCAACCCAAAGCTCAAGCACATCACTGCGTTTGAGCATATCCACACCTGTGCCTTTGATGCTCGGATCGTCAGGCACCCAGTTTCCTGTGGTAAAACTGGACTCTTGCAGCAGATGAACATCCAGATCATCACCAAACTCAGTATCTTTAAATGCCCAGCCACGTACACCCAGCTCTGGCTGAATCCAGCTGGCAGATAAATCTACGCCTTTAATAATTTCCTGAGCCCCACTGGATACACACCCCCTATAACCCGACAGGCGTATATCGTCAGCAATAATCTCCAGAGCCAGACGACCACGCTCTTCTATGCGGGATAAACCTTCACGGGCTTTAAAGCTGATCCTGCTATTCAGCATGATCGAAAGGGCACCATAGAGAAGCAAGGTGCCAATCAAACTGGACACCATCACTTCCACCATAAGGGAGCCACGCTGAAATCCTTTCATAGAATGCTCCTAAAGGCCTCTTAACCTGGCATCAGGGTTCAAAAACCATCATGTAATGACCATCAGACTTTTCCGGATCCGATGTAAGAATCACCACACCATCACGCTTCGGATCCATATCCCAGACAATATGAACGACATAAATATCCCCCTGACCATCACAGGAGTTGGGAATAACAGTGAATGGATCACCAAAATAATCTTCCGGATCCTGACTTGGGGTGCTGTCCTGGCAAACGTAGGCCTCCCCTTTAGGCAAGGTTCGCCTTACCGCCTCCCGCCACTCGGTAATATCATGCCCTGCCATCTCCAACGGAGTGCAACCGGTATTGGTGCAATCGGAATCCAAGGCAAGACTTAGCCCTTCTGCCGGACTTTTCAGGTCGTAGGCACCGGCTTCGGCAGCTTCCATATTGGCACGCACGCGGTCTGAAAAACCCTGAGCCAGAGATAATGCCTTATGGTAGAAGTGGCTGGTTTGCTGGGTTTTCATAGCCACAGCCTGCATACCCGCAACCCCTAGCAAACCCACAGAGAGCACAAAAAGGGTCACAAGATTTTCGACCAGATTAAACCCTTTTTGCTTTTGCCTTATCACCTTAAAGCGCATTGCAACCCTCCTGGGCCTCATCCCTGTCCGACATGCGAACCCGGCCATGGTGAACCACTGTCAGGCCAGCAAATTCCACATCACCATAATCATCTTTCAGGCAAAACAGCACTGAGAAGGTTGTTGGTGAACTACTGCCCTTGGGAACAAAACTCACAGTCTGGAGCTGGCCACCGCCACTGCTGGTGATTTTCATGGTCACATCATCATCCACTTTATCGAACACCTTAAGAATCTGGTCACCTTCAGATTCATCAATGGTGCCAGAAGAATCACCTCGATCCACAAACAGCAGCCAGCCCTGTTTCCAGACTCGTTCTTCTTCTTCATCGGAGCCAATGGCCCCCGAGTGACACATTTCAGTACCGGGAAGACGGGGACACAGAACCACATCGGCCCGGCGAACAATGGCTTCAGCACGGGCAAAAGCTACGGCACTGCGGAAGTGGCGGAAAGCAGATTCAGCTTCGATGCGATTGGTCATGCCCACCATAGAGGGCACACCGGCAGCAATCAGAATACCGAAAATAGCGATAGCCCAAAGAAGCTCCGGGAGTGTTATACCGCGATAGCCACGATGAGAGTGCATGGGCACCTCCCTGTACCCAATAACTGATAATCACAGCCTAGGCACGGGAACAGGTAGGTATCAGGAAAAGCGGAGAACAGGCCGACAAGCGGCCTGATAAGCGGGATAAAAGGCTAAACAGGAAAATCAGGCAGCTTCCACAGACAGAATTTCCACATCAAAAATCAAGGCTTTACCCGCCAGCGGGTGGTTGAAGTCCACCGTCACTGTCTGTTCATCAAAGCCTTGTATAACTCCGGGCAGCTCACCACCAGCCTGATCAGCAAAAGAGATGACCAGCCCTTCCACCAACTCCATATCCGGCGCAAAGCGGCTCCGCCCTACTCTTTGAATATTGCTGGGATTGTGCTGCCCAAATGCCTCTTCCGGCGCGACCAGAAAGGAGTCACAGCTTCCGGCCGTTAAACCATGGATATGCTTCTCAAAGCCTTCTGGTAAATTGCCATCCCCCACAACAAAGGAAGCGGGCGTACGATTAAAGGTACTATCGACGATATCGTTATTTTCAAGTTTCAGGGAAAAATGCAGGGTAACCTTGCTCCCCGCCTGAATATTTGGAGTTATAGTCATTGTTTATCCTGTTTACTGCTTTTTCGGTTCAGGATTGAGAATCATATCGAGAATCATCAAACCAGCGCCAACTGTGATGCCGATATCCGCCAGGTTAAAGGCTGGGAAAAACCACTGCTGCTTATAGTGGACGAGGATAAAATCCACCACATGCCCAAGAAGCGCACGGTCAATAAGGTTGCCCACAGCCCCACCGAGAATCAAAGTCAAGGCAGCGGCCTGCAGTTTCTGCTTCTCTTCCAGGCGGGATAGCCAGAAAACC
>NZ_SMME01000490.1:0-578 GCF_009711465.1 Parendozoicomonas verongulae
GCCGCCAGGGTGCGCAGCCGGGTATAGATGTCCTGAGCTGCTCTCAGGTTATCGGATCCCCCCATGACCTGAAGCAGTCTGCCCAGAGCCAATTCGATCTCCCTGTCATTACTGGGGGTATTCGGCTGCCACCCGGCCGCCTGGGTGCGCAGCCGGGTAAAAATCTCCAGGGCTGCTTCCAGGTTTTCTGTGCCCCCCATGACCTGAAGCAGTCTGCCCAGAGCCAGTTCGATCTCCCTGTCACTACAAGGGGTATTCACCTGCCCCCCGGCCGCCTGAGTGCGCAGCCGGGTAAAGATGCCCTGAGCTGTTCTCAGGTTTTCCGTGCCCCCCATGAGCTGGTGATGTCTGCCCAGTGCCAGCCCATTGGTTTTTTCATCATTAGGAGAGGTTGAGTATTTTTCATAAAGGTGTTTAAAGAGTGGTAAAGCTTCCATTAAATGGCCTCTCGCCTGTAAAGCCCTGCCTTTTGCCATTATCAATCCTTTGTTGTTCTGCAAGCCCTTTGAAAGAGAGTTAATAAACTCAATACATCCATCAAAATTGTTAAGAAGAAACAGACATCTGGCTTTTAATTG
>NZ_SMME01000490.1:808-1039 GCF_009711465.1 Parendozoicomonas verongulae
CTCATATTTTTTTAATAGCGTCCCGATCTCCTCTAATGCTCTTTGGGGGTTGGTTTTCATAAGGTTGAAGGCAGCATCTATGTCACATGTCTGCACACGAGAGTAAGCCGGATAGTGCTGGGAGTGCCGTTGTGAAAGTTGGCGATGCTCAGAGTAACCTGTACGCTCTGGATATTGAGAACCATATGTACTGGAGGCATCAGGCGTATACCTACTTGAATCGCTTTGCCT
>NZ_SMME01000469.1 GCF_009711465.1 Parendozoicomonas verongulae
AATGTTGTAAATCCGTCTCCTACAAACCCCTCGGATGGGTTAAGGAAAACCTCTGCCAATGAGGTTCTTGCCAGAAATGAAATCCACGCTCTGAAAGATATTTTTTTTAGCAAAGAGTTAACTGTTGAAGTCCGTGTTACACCAGAGAAAATGATGACTAAAGTAATTATCACACACTTTGACGGTATACGGGATACTGCTGAACGGCATTCTGAAATGAGAGACTATCAGGAATATCAAGAAAAGGCTCGTGGCATTCTTGGGCTTAATGTGTTGAGAGCTCATCGTCTGATGGAAAAACCTCCTGAATCCCTTACAGCTATGAATTCGGTATTCAGCCCACATGGGATTCTAAAGCTCACCTTATCGAAAGAAGATAAATACCAGCATGTGGCGAATACGTGTCATGACCCCATATGCCCACAACTAGGGCCATCCTATGAATTCCAAAAAGACAGGTTATTTATTTGCATCGGCCATCATTACTGCGCTCACCATGAAAAAGTCACCGTAGGATACAGACCCCTTTTATTTTCCTATATACCGGAATCTAACGCAAAACTTGTCCGGCCTGTTTTCATTTTTATCAAAAACCTCATAAACATACTTGGTACAGTTGCTTCAAACCCTCTCCTCAAAGCCGAGCACGAACAGAAAAGAAGCTTTGTGGATCTCAATGAAGTTCATGCTTTAGATGGCGCCGCAGCATTTTTGGAAGCGTCTGGTTTTCATAAACTAATGAGTGTTGAAGGCTTTGAAGCTTACTCTCCTCCTCGAGACAGTTCGATGAAAGCGAATATGCAAAGTCATGATGCGCTGGATGCTTTAGTCATTGGCGCCTCTAAAATGTCGATGACCTCTCCAGCAAAGGACATCACTTCATCAGTATCTGTTCGTTCTACACATCAGGAAGGGGAAGCCACCCCCGACGGGTTAAAGCCTGTGCAGCCTACGCTGGAACCTCAGCCCTTTCCTAC
>NZ_SMME01000018.1 GCF_009711465.1 Parendozoicomonas verongulae
AAGAAGATAGCAACGTAGCTGGTGACCTTTAATGATGCTGGTGTCTACGGCGCTGGTCGTGCGCTGTTGGATGGAATGGGTATCTCCTGACGTGTTACACCATACAGTCTGTGCACTATCAGGGCACGGTTGTAGTCTTGTTGTGTGTGGTGCGTTTGTGTCTGGTGAGCGGACTGAGTTGGGTGAAAGACTGGTTGCACTGGTCACA
>NZ_SMME01000413.1:0-215 GCF_009711465.1 Parendozoicomonas verongulae
AAAGTGGTACCGCAGGGGCAGGTGGTGCTCCACTGCCCCCTGCACCGGGCGTCTCGGCTGCCCTGACGGTGGGTTTTAAGCTGGTTAACCGAATCAAAGGTGGCACCGCAGTGGCAGGTGGTGTTCCGCTTTCCTCGACGTACTCCCCTCTTCTCATTTTGACTTAATACCTCTACTTCTAGTGTAGGGCTATCGTAGTCCAAATCATCTGGGAC
>NZ_SMME01000413.1:540-780 GCF_009711465.1 Parendozoicomonas verongulae
ACCCTCAGCTATCAGCCCAAGGGTGTCCTTGTTCTGATGTGGTAGTCTGATTCTGGATAGACTCCCACCCCCCTGGCAGACCAGGCTATTTTCTGAACCCGGTACACAAAATGTGTCGTCCAAAGGCTGAACGACGGGTGATGATGTGCGGATACGGCTTGTTGAGATGATATCCGCCTCCCCTTCGCCTGATGGCAAAACAAGCGTGCGGCTACTCACCTGCTTCTCTGTAACCGCATC
>NZ_SMME01000785.1 GCF_009711465.1 Parendozoicomonas verongulae
ACGCTCCTTTGCTGGGGGCTGAATAGTTACGTATAGATTTGCATAATACGGCTACGGTTATACCGTTTGCCCAAAGTGATGTTATCGAAACCTTTATGAATGGAGTTCATCCTGATTATACAAATGCTGTGGATGAATTGATCAAGTATATTGCTGGTTCTTATCCTCTAAAAGTTAGGGAGCTGCTTGAGAAAGAAGAAGCCGGCTCGGAATTGACGGAGCGTCTTGTACGAGCATTAGAAGAGTATGGGGCGGATGCAGCAAGAGATATGGCACAAAACTTCCAGAGGGAACTAAAGGCCAAAAACTCAAGTCCAATTGTCAATGCTGTAACATTTTTACCAAAGGATGAGCTTGCGAAACTCGCAGAATCCCTTATAAACTTGACATCAGTTAAGCGTAGAATGTCCACCGATTCAGAGACAGTGGGCGGTCCTTCGGATGTTGCTGTTATAACGAAAGGTGATGGTTTTATCTGGATTAAGCGTAAACATTACTTTAAGTCAGAACTGAATCATCACTACTTTGAAAGAAGCCTCGGAGGTGCATGATGGCTACGTTTAGGCGTGATTTTTCCGAAAAGAAACAAGAAGATAGAGAAATGAAGCCACAGGATGCATTTGGGTTTGACACCGAAGAGACTAGCCCAAGTAAAGAGCTAGCTGAGAAGCTTGGCAAGGCTTTCTTTGAGAGCTTTGGCAAGGACACCTCATCTTCTACTAGCAAGCCTGACAAGCATGACAGCAATGGAGACAAGGCCAGCTTTTTCTACCGACCAGTATCCCTCGGTTAAAATTAAGCCATAATTTCCATAGTTAATACAACCCTGTTCCTCCCGGATCGGGTTTTTTTTATTGTTTGTTCCTTATATGTTGGTTGGTAGTGCAGGGTTGTTTCCGCCCTTCGGCGGCCCGGTTTCACTCCCTCAAAAAATAAATAACACCCCAGAACACATGCACTCATTTAGCGACACATCCAAGCAGCGCCTGGCGGCCTGTGACGAATGCCTACAGCAACTGTTTTATGCCGTAATCGAGCTACGATGTTGCTATTCTCTACGGCCACCATGGCCGGGAATACTGCGCCCTTATCCCCTTGCACAGTATGGTGGAACTTAAAGTAAGTCTGGGCTCTTTTGTGGCGCTTTCGGCTCAGTGTTATATAGCGAATTTGTATAGATTGAACCTTGACCCATGTATTGCTGTCTAGGATACTCTACCTATCATTATGATAGGTGAGTGGGGCTGGTGAAACCTGAAGGCGTATATGAGTTCCCACTGACAGAGCGGGCGGCGAGGAAAATTATTCAGGATCTCGCCAAGAACTATACAGGTCGTATTTTCTTTTCCAAGCATGTAAGGCAGCGAATGCAGGAAAGAAAAATCAGTAATACTCAGATACTGAATATTTTATCATCAACGAACAGTATTTTTTCAGAACCCCCACACCCAACTGCTAGCGGGAGTTGGAAGTTTAATATGCGAGGGGTGGCCGCTGGAGAGGATATGAGTACCATAGAGGGAGGTGTTATGTACCATTACAAAGAAAGCGGCTTGAATAACATATTCCTTGTCAGTGGTTTTCATGTGAAAGTCATCGACGATGAAGAATATGTTAGCTTCGATAACGTACCTGAACTCCATCAGGCTATAGGTAAAATTGTAGCGGAGAAGAAAGCACCTCTGAACGGCAATGAGATTCGCTTTTTAAGGGTGAATATGAATCTCTCTCAAAAACTATTAGGTCGTTATCTGGATGTTGATAGCCAGACTGTTGCCCGTTGGGAAAAAGATCAGGTAAAAATTCCCAGAGCTTCTGATGTTGTATTACGAGGTATGTTTATTGAGAGCGTGAATTCTGAAAGCGGATTTAATTACTTTCTTGAAATGTTGTCAGAGTCTGAGGGAGATGTGGAGCGCAATCATAACCTTGTTTATGACGAGCACTGGCTGGAAAAAGATAATCAATTTCTGCAAATGATGTGATTTCACTCAATATTTGCAAATGGCATATAGATTAAGCCATAACTTACATAGTCAATAAAACCCTGTTCCTTGTGTGTCGTGCAGCTATCTTCTCACGGCCGAGAAATGCAAAACAAACGAAGCCCCCGATTTTGTATTCAAAATCGGGGGCTTCGTTTGTGAAGGCCTTGTTGAATGGCGTTTTAGTCTATTGGTTCAACACTGAGGTCTTTACGCTCCAAACCGCTCAAACGATGCTCCTCTTCTTCTTGGGTTTCATAGTTTTCATCGTCCACCACTGGAATCGCTTCATCCACACTAAACCTCATGGTTGTGGGCGCAGAGTAGTTGGGCACATCGTCGTAGCTGAACACAGAGTAATACTTGGGGATGTTAGGGTTGCCAAAATCGTCGTAAGTGTACTCGTCCTGCCCCGCGTACAGCTTTACACCATCCAGTGGAGAGCAGGGGGGACGGAAACGGTTACGCACCACATAGCAGCCTACCAGATCAGGGTCGTCTGGTTTTAGCCAGGTGAGCTTCACCCGCTTCTTTTCTACCGACACCTGAAGGTCTGTGGGTTGGGGGACAGGCTTTTTCCGTCGTTCAATATATTCCAGCACCAGCTCTGCTTGCCAGGCATCCCCGTCGCCGTGCCAGTCGATCAGAGCATTGCGGGCCTGAGAAGGTGTTGTCGGGCGCACAACCAGATAGATGGATTGCTGCTTTTCATGTAGCTCCTCAAGAATACTCAGGCTGTAGGTGTCGAAAGCAAAGTGGTGGCTGGGGTTATCCCTCAGCTGGGCATTGCTGATTTCGTAGCCGAGGTATTCAATCTGCTTTCTGTTTCTGACGCTCTCGTAATCCAGCTCCGCCAGCTTGGCCAGCTCTATGGTGAAGCGAATATCCTTGCGGGTTTTCAGCTGGTTCTTGGCCCGCAGGCGAATGTAGGCTGAGGTGACCACCGTTTTTTCCGGAGGTGGCAGTTTATTGAGGGCGAACTCAATGTGCCCATAAACCTTATCGCCATTGGCATCAAACCCGGACTTCAGGGTACCGGGCATAGCGGTTTCCCTGTTGATGGTGTGGATATGGGATGGCTCCATAAAAAGCTGTTGCTTGGTACGGGTGTAAATCAGCTGCAGATTGGGGCGATAGTGAATGCCGCCACCAAAGCGTCCGTAGCCAATATCGAACTGCATCATCTGGGAATCGTGCCCTAAGGGCAGTTCCTCCGGCCCTTCTATACGTAGAATCAGGCGACCACGCTGAGTTATTTCCTGCTGGAGCAGGCGTCTTTCTACGGCGGTGAAGTGCCAGTCTGTCCAGATGCCCTGGGTCAGTCTGTCAGACTCAATCGCATCCCCAAGAGTCTGAATAACGGGAGCGGAGGCAATCTGCTCGTAGCTATTTAAATCCGTTATCGCACCACTGTCCAGTATGGAAACAGACCACTCGCCGTAGTCTTCGATCTTCGCATTCACCCTGTTCATGGGGTAAAGGGAGAAGGCTGCTTTCTTGATAATGGCATCGGAAGGCAGGTTGTTGAGCTGGTAGGCGATTACGCCATAGCAGCAGCCTTTTTTCTCATTGATACCGACAAACAGGGAGTTGTGGCCGAAGTGCTCGCTGTTGCGTGCCAGCGTTTTTTCGCCCACGTAACCCACATTGTTACGGGTCGGGAACAGGGTGAAGAGAAACTCGTCGTTATCCAGCTGGGTTCTCACCTTTAAAAGTGGCGTGAACGGAGAGCGGATACCAGTAATACGATCGACGGCACGCACGGTGTAGTAATAGCGCTGGCCGCTTTTGAGTTGCACGTCGGTGAACGTTTTATTGCCGGTCATGGCGATACGGTTTTCTGCCGTGCAGGGCTGTTTGGGTGCCGTGTTGCGATACACCTCAAAGTAAATATCCACATTGCTCTCATGTTCCCAGTTTAATACCACGGAGTTCGCCAGTATTTGCCCGGTTTTCAGAGACGAGGGGCGCTCGGGAGCGAGGCGTGAATAGTTAATGGTGTTTTCCAGCGCATACAACAGTGCCGGAATATTCTCATCCACACTCTGGGACATATTGATCAGATAATCGGGAATATTCCGGGTACCCACTTCCACAACGGTAGAGAGAATGCCCTTGTTGTAGTAATACTCCCGTCCACTGCCGTGTATCAGGTTGAATGGTGGTTTACCCCGGTGGATACCATACTGACGGCCAGTCACCTTGCGAATCTCTTCCGCCATATTGGCGCAGAGCATATTCAGGTCGGTACCTTCAATCTCTTCCTCGTGGTTGAATTTATGGGCGGGGAAGAACACATTGCCTTGAGAGTGGTAATCCAGTGCCACGGCAATGTTGGGGTGGCTATCCACAAAGTTCTTAATAGCCAGGGTTTCTGGCTCCGAGAACGGGGCTGGGCCGCCGTACACAACAGAGCTTGTGTCGGAACTCTTTCTAAAGCGCACGGCGAAGTTGCGGTTCAGGTCTACGCCGAAGGTGCCATCACCGTTATCCCGGCGATTTTTCCGCCAGAAGGAGAAGTGCTCACGGGAATATTCAAAGCCATCCGGGTTCAGGCAGGGCACCATATACAAGGTGTTGCGGGTGAGTGCCTTAAGCAGGCGCGGATTGGTTTTGTAGTTTTCAATGATATAGCGAATGAACTTGGTTGCCAGCTCAATGCCGATCCACTCCCGGGCATGAATAGTACCCGTATACAGCATGGCAGGTTTTTCATCGGCAAACGCCACATCCTGAGAAATCGTCACCAGCATGATGGGCCGCCCTTCCCAGGTATCACCAATATTTTGAAGGCGAATCAGGTTTGGGTGCTCGCCCATGGCGTGCTGGAGAAAGTCGATGGTTTCCTGATAGGAAATATATTGTTGTTTCATAGGCCCCTGACTTTTGGAATTTTGAAGAATCTGTCAGATGTAAAGGCAACACTTGTCGTAAACCCTACCTGTTCGCAGAGCATTTCCCAAGGGCAGATCTTAAAAATTGTTGTTATTCATGAAGATAGGGGGCTTATTGCCCCCTTTTGTTCTTATTTAAGTACCGGATTTGGTGTTTATTCCTGTTCTTGAACAGGAGCCGCTTCTTCCAGACCAAGGTCTTGTGCCTGCATCACCTTCAGGTTGTCGGTTGGTGCAGCGATGGACTCAGTACGAGGATAGTTATCCTGGAAGTTCCACACTTCGCTGGGCCATTCTTCTTCGTGGGTGGTGCGGGTGTTCACGATGGGATAGTTGTCCTCGCCCATACGGGTGAAGGTTTCCCCTGTGTCTGTGGAGTAGCTGGTGTACCGTGAGAAGTGGATGTGACGCATGGTACGCAGCACAGAAGAGGACATTTTGCCCAGCTCTTCCCAGTTGTACATAGGAATGTGCGGGCAAGGCATCTGACCCTTGGACAGCTTCCACATCAGGTACTGGCCAATCCAGTCACGGATGTAAGGGAAGGCAGCGAAGGCGGTGGCACACTCAAGGATGGTGTACTCATCGTCGTAGCTAACGGCCACATCGCAGGCCCAGAATTCAGCGTTTGCCGCCTTGGATGCGCGCACGGCAATTTCCAGTGCTTCTGCAGGCACGTTGCTGTAATCCATGCTGCCGCCCTGGGAAGTGTTAGTGAGCCACTCACCTTCAGGAGGACGACGCCAGAACGCGCACACAGGCTTGTGACCAACCAGCATCACGCGGATATCGGCTTTCATGGGCACGAAGTCCTGCACGTAGATGGGGTAGTACTTCTTCTTGTCGATCAGCTCCAGAGCTTCTTCCGGGCTGTCCACTTTGTGCACGTAGTAGCCGCCGTAGTTGGACGGGCCGTAGGAACGTTTGATGATTTTCGGGTAGGTGGCGTTGTTCAGGAAACGCTTACCCTTTCTGCGATCGTAGAAAATGCGGGTTTTGGGAACCGGCAGGTTGTACTTCTCACAGAAGTGAGTCACGTTCTCCTTAGATTTGTTGGAGAACTGGGTGTCCAGAGAGGGCATGAACTGTACTTCTGGCAGCTCGCGGGCAATCTCACGGAATGTCTCGTAAGCGGTTGCCGGAATGTTGCCGATCAGAACGTCGATTTTCTTCTGGCGCACTTCCTTGATGAAGCGGTCCTTGTCGTTACCCCAGTGGTAAACAACGGTTTCGATTTTGTTCGGCCAGCCTTTGAAGTTGGACTTATCGAAGAAGCGAAGAACATGATCAAGATAAAGCAGGCCGATTTTCGGCAGGGTGTTCTTATTAACTGGCATGGAAGGATTCCTTCTGAACAGTTTTCATATCAAAATTAACCAATTTGTTGACCGTGAGCTTACGTTCAATCAGCTCAACGATTTTCTGAATCTTCAGATCATTGAAGTCGATGCCCAGGGCTTCTTGATCCGGTGTTGCAAAAGCAGGAATGCCGTTCACTTCCAGTACCACGTACTCTTCGTGCTCACGGTCATAAATCAAATCAACGCCCGCAATTTCCAAACCTGTCACTTTTGCTGCTTTTTTAGCCAGTTCTACAACTGCGTCGTTAGGCTCACGGTTAATCACGTGCCCGCCGCTGGTGATGTTGGTTCTCCAGTCGTCCTTTGGAGCTTGACGGCCGTAGCAGCCCACCATTTCACCATCAACAATATCAATGCGGTAATCGGTATGGTCATTTTTCACAAAACGTTCAACAAAGAAGTGCTGAATGTCAATTTTGTTAATAAATGGTTGCAGCATGTCCAGCGCACTTTCATCTTCCAGGCGTACAATGCCTGCACCGCCCCAGCCATCGGTAGGCTTGTACACGGCACGGCCACCCCAGTCGTTCATGCTGGTGCGCAGGGCATCCAGGTTGTTGTGGCGGCAGAGGCAGTAATCTGGCGTATTGATGCCATGGCGCTGAAGAAGATGAGTGGTTTTAAATTTATCTTCGGTTAACGCAAAGGAATGATAGTTGTTAATGATGGGGATAAAGCGATCCAGCATTTCGTAAAGATACATTTGATACTGGGTTTGTTGGCCTGCGTTATACGTAAAGAACAGGTCGAGCTCTTCCATTGCGATGCCGTTGCAAACAATCGAGCCTTTGTGAGCAAGCGCATTTCCCAGGTTTAAGCCTGTGATAACCGCTATTTCCCTTTCTTTCAGTTTATCAATTAGCTTTTGCTGGATAACATCTCCACCGCCATTTTGATATAACCAAAGACCAACTGTGTGCTTGGGCATGATGCAATTCCTATAACTTTTGGCAATTAACCGCTGGGTTATGGCAGTAGTGTTTTGTATGGAAATCCGTACGGAAGATGCGCAGCTGAATAGTGCTTTGTGCGTTGATCCATCTGTTTCGCGAGGGAATATACTCTTATGCGTGTGGTTTGTTGATAGTGATTTTTGTATCTACTTACGAAGTTTTGACTTAAGTCATATTTCAAACACAACGAAACACAGATAGACATTTTCTTTAAAGAGTCTTGTGGTAAATTCATCGCAAATACGACGCCCAAGAAGAAGTAATAGCCATGGACTTTAAAGAGCTTGCATCAATTATTGAGGTGAATTCTCATACTCGAAATAAGGCCGGGGTTGATAAAAATGGTCAAATATTCAGCAAGTGGATGGAAGACCTTGGATATCAAGTCGAGCGCCATACGCGAGAACATATCGGTGATCACCTGTACTTTCGTTCCCAGTCTGTACCGGGGCAAAAAATTTTGCTGTTAGGTCATCTGGATACTGTTTTTCCGGAAGGCACCTTCACAGACTTCCGTGAAGATGATGAATGGATTTACGGGCCGGGCGTGTGTGATATGAAGGGGGGCAACTATGTGGCTCTGAGCGCCTTGCGTAAAATCCATGAGCAACAGGGGGAGCTGAGCAATATCGACATGCTGCTGGTCAGCGATGAAGAGACAGGCAGTGACGACAGTAAATTCCTCACTGCCAGGCTGGCCAAAGATTACGACGCATGTCTGGTATTCGAAGCGGCGGGTCTGAACAACGAGGTGGTTATCTCCCGTAAAGGCATTGCTACGCTATTCGTTGATCTCAAGGGCAAAGCGGCCCATGCAGGCAATTGTTATAGCGATGGTTGCAATGCCAACCTTGCTGCTGCCCATATGCTGATTGCGCTGACGGAACTCACGTGTCTGGAAAAAGGCACCACCGTGAATGTGGGGCAGATCAACGGTGGTATCGGTGCCAATACCATTTCACCCGAGGCGCGTCTGGTTATCGAATTCCGTTTCACCTGTGCCAGCGAGCGGGAACGTGTGCTGGGAGCCATTGACGATATTGTTGCCACAACCTTTATTGAGGGTGTAACAGCAACACTGAGCGGTGGCCTGCAGCGTGATGTCATGGAAAATACTCCGGCACAGCAACATCTGCTGTCGACTATCGAAGATCTGCTTGGTTATAGCGTTCCCGTTGAGAAACGTGGTGGGGTGAGTGATGCTAACACCGCATCAGAGTCTGGTGTTGCGACTCTGGATGGCTGGGGGCCGTTTGGGGATGGAGATCACACGATTCACGAGCGTGCGAGCAAGAAGAGTTTTGAGCTGAGAATCAAGGAAGTGACCAAGATTCTCAGCTACTTTAATGGGTGAGTTTAGGCTTGTTGGCAGGTCGGCATTGGGCCATTAGTTTAATGGCGTTTTGGTACCATCCTGATACCACTTGTAAACCACAAAACTGAAGTCTTTCAGGTCACCTTTGGCGTCAAAGGCCAGCTCTCCTGTTGGAGTTTTAAAGCTATTGCTGCGCAGAGCTGTGGCGACTTTCTCAGGATCGTTGCCACTTATCTTGATGGCATCAGCCATAACCTGAACGGCGGAGTAAGCTGGGAACACGAAGGGGCCAGAGGCATCTTCACCCTTGCCGGAAATGTACTCAACCAGCTTCTTGTTGGCAGGATCCTGATCGAAACTCTTAGGCAGAGTCACCAGTAAACCTTCAGACGCAGCGCCAGCGATGGTAGAGATGTCCTTGTTGCCTACCCCTTCAGGGCCCATGAATTGGGCCTTCAAGCCTTTCTCAGCACTTTGACGCAGAATCAGCCCCAGCTCCGGGTGGTAGCCACCGTAGTAAACGAAGTCTACGTTCTCTCTCTGCAGTTTGGCGATCAGAGCTGAAAAATCCTTGTCGCCTGCCGTCACGCCTTCAAAGAGCGCAATGCTGGTGCCGGCTTTTTTCAGTTCGTCACGTACAGATGTGGCCAGGCCCTCACCATACTGCTGCTTGTCGTGAATGATGGCTACATTTTCAGGTTTCACTGTATCAAGAATATAACGGGCAGCTGTCGGGCCCTGCATACTGTCCAGACCAATGGTACGGAAAATCAGACTGTAACCGCGGGTAGTGATGTCCGGGCTGGTGGATGCGGCGGTAATCATCAGAATACCTTCGTCTTCATAGATATCAGACGCTGGCTGTGTGCTGGATGAACAGAGGTGACCGACAACATACTGGATGCCGTCGTTTACGATTTTGTTGGCAACAGCTACGGCCTGTTTGGGGTCACAGGCATCATCGTAAACGACACCTTCCAGCTTCTTGCCGTTCACACCACCGGCCATATTGATTTGCTCAATGGCTGCTTTGGCGCCGATAAACTGCATGTCACCATACTGGGCAACAGGGCCTGTGACAGGACCCGCCAGACCAATCTTGATGGTATCAGCCGCTTGAACGCCCCCGGTCAGCATGGCGAAAGCAATAGAGGCGCTTGCCAGTGCTGTGCGCAATGTGTGTGTCATTCGATCTGTTCTCTTATTTTATGTTGTAGTTTTTATCGTTGTTTTTGGTGTTGTATGGGAATCATTATTCCGTTCAGGTCAGTTTATACAGGAATTTTTCTGAGACTGACAGGTGGGGAAGATAGACATTGATAGCGCCTTTCCAACATGAGGAGGCTGTTTGTGGCAGTTATCACTGTAAGCATCTACTTTTGATCGTCACAGTAAAAAGGAATATATGGTGCTGCGGTTGTTGTCTGGTCGGTATTCTTTCTTTGTAGCCGTATGCTTGTTTGTCATCCATTCAAGCTTTTCCAGTGAAGTGCTTGCGGCTTCAAAGTTGCAGCTATATATAAATGGCATTTATTTGCCTGTGACTGTGGCAGCGCACACACCTCTACCTGTAAGTGCTTCAGAAAACGGTACAAATTATCAAAGTGAGCGTAGTGACTATCTGAGCCAGCTTCCCTCTTCGATGATCGATGAGTTTAGATTGATACCCTTTGAAGATAGAGATGGAACAACCACCACAGAACAGTTGCAGGCACTTCCATCCTCATCCTCAAGCTTTGTGAATTGTATACTTGAACAGGCAAAGAATACTGCTGCGACTGAGCATACACAGGCTGGGCTCAGTCCTTTTCATAGCCAGGTATCCCAAATGAGCAGCAGAAATAAACCAAGCGAACTCTTCATTAGCGATGAAAGCTTACGCTTTTTCTATAGTGTGGGCCGATCAATAGCGAAAGCATGGGCCTTGAGTATTCATGCCGAAAAAACTTATAAAATACTGGATCGGGCCCATTTCCCGATTCCTGAACGCAAAGAGCTCAGCAGTCATGACGATAGATTCCGATGCCGCTATGAAGGGCAATATGCGTTGGTACAAATAAACCCAGAGGCAGCCTGGTATGACCACCTGAGTATCGAGTTTCTGGTTTATGAAAAGAATGAGGAGGCAGGGCAATACCAGTTCGATTCAACGATTCATATGCTTTACAGTCTCAATGACCTGATTGATCTTGGTGAAGTGTTAGATGCGCGTTACAAGAACACCTTCAGCGACACCCCCACTCGCCGCTTTGCCTTGCCTGAGCGGATATTTTTCACAGAAAAAGTGCACATAGACAGCTGGCTCCACCGGCTCAGCATGTTTGGAGGAATGTTTACTGAAACCGTGAAAAGTGCAGTGGGAGACAGAAGTATGCTCTATGGGACAAGAACAATCTCGAATGGGCGTTTACAGTGCTGTGAAGCGAGTAAGTTGAGGCAGGGAGCTTATTGGGCACGTCAGATAGCTTTTGTCGTTGCTATACCTATCGGTATTTCATGGCTGTATTCCAGATTGGGGTTGCATGATACGCCTGGAGTGTTTCAAGGAGTCGTTCTCGGCGGCACATTGTTGTCTTGGGGAAAGGCCACACTCGGTGCCTTCTATCACTTTGAAAACCCAGATCATAGCGAGTGGATCTTAAAGCACGTAAATCAATGGTTAACTGAGTCGTCTTCAGAGGAGAGCGAGCCTGCTGTTAAGTTACCCCCCATACTGCCACATCCTTTCGCTTTAGAAATGCTCTGGTCATCCAGCAAAAGAACCCGAGAAGCCAGTCGCTTGAATGTCACTCCTATAGTTCATCATCACACATGGCAAGTGGCTCCATCAGGCAGTATCATGGCTGGTGCTGCCGGAACTCTCCGCAGAAAGCATTGACTCCGACAGCATCAGGCTGAATTTATATCTGCACCTTTACTTGATAGTTTTCACGCCATCTTTGGTGCCCAGCAGCAGAACATTGGCGGGGCGGCTGGCAAACAAACCGTTGGTTACAACACCGGTAATCTGGTTAATCGCAGTTTCCATAGCAACAGGGTCAGTAATAGACATATTCCACACATCCAGAATGACGTTGCCATTGTCTGTGACTACGCCTTCACGGTAGGCCGGGTCACCCCCCAGACGTACCAGTTCACGGGCTACGTAGCTGCGTGCCATGGGAACGACTTCCACGGGCAGGGGGAAGCGGCCCAACACATCAACCATTTTGGATTCGTCGGCGATGCAGATGAACTCCTCTGCTACGGCAGCCACAATCTTTTCGCGGGTCAGGGCTGCACCGCCACCTTTGATCAGATGCAGGTTGTCGTTGCTTTCGTCTGCACCATCAATATAGAAGCGCAATTCGGAGATGCTGTTCAGGTCATACACAGGAATGCCGTGGCTCTTCAGACGTTCGACACTGGCTTCGGAACTGGCCACGGTCCCCTCAAAGCGGTCTTTCACTTTCGCCAGAGCATCAATGAAGAAGTTGGCCGTGGAGCCGGTACCGATTCCGATAATCATATCGTCTTCAAGATGGGGAAGAATGTAATCCAAAGCAGCCTGAGCAACAGCTTGTTTGAGTTCATCCTGGGACATGAATTGTGATCCTGGTGAGTGGGCGAAGGCAGAATTATACGGAATCCTTGAGAAAGATCGAAAGAGATTGGGCAGAATCTTCACCATTACGTACAATTATACTCCAAGCGAACAAAGCTAATTACAAGAGTCACTGCGGTCGATTATGCCTAATCAGTACATCAGGAAGATCCTCGAAGCCCGTGTTTACGATGTTGCCGTAGAGACGCCTCTGCATCCTGCTCCTTTTCTCAGTGAACGGCTCAATAACAATATTCTTGTGAAGCGGGAAGATTTGCAGCCGGTATTTTCCTTCAAGATTCGCGGTGCCTACAACAATATTGTGCAGCTCTCTGAAGAAACTCGCAGCCGGGGCGTAGTGTGCGCATCAGCAGGTAACCACGCACAGGGTGTGGCGCTTTCTGCTCATAAGCTGGGCATTCGCGCTGTGATCGTGATGCCTACCACAACGCCGGATATCAAGGTGAAAGGTGTGCGTTCCCGAGGTGGTGAGGTTGTGCTTCATGGCGACAGCTTCCCGGAGTCTCTGGCCCATGCGCTGAGCCTGGTGGAAAGCGAAGGTCTGAGCTTTATTCATCCTTATGATGACGTGGACACCATCGCGGGTCAGGGCACTATCGGTATGGAAATCTTACGTCAGCAGACCGGTGATCTGGATGCAGTGTTTGTTCCCGTTGGCGGTGGTGGTCTGATTGCTGGTGTTGCGGCGTATGTAAAGTACCTGCGCCCGGATGCTCTTGTGATTGGCGTGGAGTATGAAGAGTCCGCCTGCCTGAAAGCCGCTATGGATGCCGGTGAACGCGTGGTATTGCCGCAGGTTGGCTTGTTTGCCGATGGTGTGGCGGTTGCCCAGATTGGCGAAGAAACATTCCGTGTCTGTAAAGAGTGCGTGGATGAAGTGGTTACCGTCAGTGCGGATGAAATCTGCGCTGCCGTGAAGGATTTGTTTGACGACACGCGCTCTGTAACTGAAACCTCCGGTGCACTGGCAACGGCTGGTATGAAAAAGTATGTCGAGCGGGAAAAGTTACAAGGCAAAACTCTTGTCACCATAGCCAGTGGTGCCAACGTGAATTTTGACAGGCTGCGTTATATCTCTGAACGGGCCGAAGTGGGGGAAGGGCGTGAAGCTATTCTCGGTGTAACGATTCCCGAACACCCTGGAAGTTTCCGCCGCTTCTGTGAAAAAATTGGCAAGCGCAATATCACGGAATTCAATTACCGTTACTTTGATGATAGGGAAGCGAGCATTTTTGTGGGCGTGCAAATGCACGCGGATACAGAAGGGCGTGGTCGTTTAGTTCAGGACCTTTCTGACGCCGGGTATGCTGTGGATGATCTGACCGATAACGAAGTGGCTAAACTCCACGTGCGTTATATGGTGGGTGGCCATGCCCCCAGTGTGAATGATGAAGTGGTTTACCGCTTTGAGTTTCCAGAACGCCCGGGTGCCCTGTTGAACTTTCTGAACCGTGTCGGTACACGGTGGAATATCTCTATGTTCCACTATCGTAACCATGGTGCGGCCTATGGACGTGTCATTGTAGGAATTCAGGTACCCCAGGAGGAGCGAAGTGAAATCCCTGAATTTCTGGAAGATATTGGTTACCACTACTGGGAGGAAAGCCATAACAGTGCCTACAAACTCTTTTTGGGGTAAGTACCCAAAAAAAGTTTGTGTTGGGTCACACTGTGTAGTGTTAAATATGTGGTTTCTTGTTGACGCTCTCAGGTTTTGTGGCATGCTATCTGACACTTAACAAAAGTGCTTTTGTGTATTTCGATGCATAAACGCTCAGGGACGGTTAAAAAAGAGCAGGATGCCAGGACGTTTTATCTGGATTTATTTGGCATGTCTAAAGTTGACCCACTCCATATCATGATGGCCGTATTTGCTCTTGGGATTTTTTCGACGGCCACAGCCCAGATGCTGGGCTGAGAGCTGAATAATAACAATCAGTTTGAATCGGTCGTTAGGCTGGCGTAAAAACGCTGGTCTGTTGCGACACCTGTAAGGGGAATATCCCAACTTTCGGAAGGGATGTTGCCTGCTTTCTGACACTCGTGAGCCAGCCCTATCAGTTGCGGTTGGGGGGCTTTTTTCTCTTTACCGCTCACAAATGCAAATGTACGGTCATAGTAACCACCGCCCATCCCCATGCGCTTTCCTGCTTCATCAAAACCTGTGAGTGGTAATAGCACCAGATCAAGACCACTGGCTAGACGTGTTTGATACAGACTGCTATCTGGCTCAGGAATGCCGTACTTGTTATTGATCATGACCGTATCTTCCTGCCAGGGAAGGAATGTCAGAGTTTTGCTTCCTTGTGGATCAACAACAGGCAAATAGATGTTCTTACCTTTCCTCCATGCATCTTCTACAAAATGTCGGGTGTCTATTTCCCCATCGGCTGCAATATAGACGGCAACATGCTGGCTGTTCTGGTAAGCAGGCAGGGTAAGAAGGGTATTTAAAAGACGCTGGCTGGCAGCCTGCTGTTGAGCAGGTGTAAGGCTTCTGCGGATCTGGCGCAAGTGTTTTCTTAGTTCACTTTTTTGTTGGGCAACTGAGATAGGTTGTGTGGGGTTCATTGCATTTATTAAGAGTGTTGGGGGAGAGGGGATAGTATCAGTTTATCTCAGACAGGCTGACAAGCATTCTTCATGTAAAACTGGCTTGTGTACCAGCTCTAGGGCCTGTTGAGGTTTTAGACAGGAC
>NZ_SMME01000196.1:0-180 GCF_009711465.1 Parendozoicomonas verongulae
TTTAAAGCTTTGCCATATCAGCGCATTCATATGGTGTTGCGTGATGGGTCCGGCAGCCCCTTTCACCTGATTCAGATACCACCCCAGCATGCACAGATATCGGTCAGGTCCCTTGGAGTAAACTCATGGTCAGGGGCCAGTGTCTGAACCTGCTGCCAGAGAGCCAGCATGCCCGCCGAT
>NZ_SMME01000196.1:190-354 GCF_009711465.1 Parendozoicomonas verongulae
CTGCAGCAAGGCCGGATAGATAACCCTGTCCTCAAGGAAAGCCTGATTAAGAGGGGGATAGAGAACACGCCGGCATCTGGGCCTGAAGCACTTCATCAAGCGAGCGGCCAGTGTAGCTCTCGGAATTTCCGGTAAGAATGACGCGGTGTCTGTCGCTCACTTCC
>NZ_SMME01000760.1 GCF_009711465.1 Parendozoicomonas verongulae
ACTGATTTTCTACCCCTGTGATTTTAAAGAAAGTTAAACAGTGACAACCCCTGAATTTTCACATACGCCTGCTGGCTGGCAGTCAGAGCAGTCTGCTGCAGGTTGAGCCGTGAAATTGCCTCACTGTAATCCAGATCTTCCAGCTCTGAACGCAGTACCTGATCCATAAGTACAACATCCGAGTGGCTGTTGTGGGTGGATTCCAGTGTATTCAGCCGTCCGCCTACGGAGGTTTGTACCTGACCGAGACTACCAATGGTTTTATCTATAACGCCGAGCGTGGTGCTGATATCCTGCTGAAGATCAGGGCTGTTGCTTCGCAGAGATGTGCTAAGGCTACCAAGGGCTGTGAAAGTGTCCAGATTTTTTATAGTGAAAGAGTCGGTTCCCGTGACGTCTGCAGTCACAAAACCGCCAATATTTAACTCACCACTGCCTGTATCCGTTACCGCTGGAGATGAGGTAGAGCCATCCCATTTTGTAGCTGTTGCGCTCCAACTGCCTGCGCTATAAGCCAAAACTATGCTGGAGTATTCCTCTATAGATTGCCCAGCAACCAAAGCTACATTATCAACAGTCGTCCCCCCAGATGTATGAGCGACTGGAATGTTCGTTTTGAAGAACATATTCACTCCAGAATCATTACTGGCTAACTTGGTTGAGGTACTGATAGCCACCAGCCGTTGTTTCTCATCACCATCAAAATAAAAACGATCGGAAGCCACTTCACGTATCGGTTCTACCAGCGTATTACTGCCCGCAAACATATACTGCCCATCCGCCAGCCGGTAGTTGCCCAGACTCTTGAGTTCATTGATTTGCTCATCAATCTCATCGGCAAGAGAGGAAAGGTTCTGGATATCAAGGGCACCGTTACCCGCAAGAAGAACATTCTCCCTTGCACGCTGTACAACATTTACCATATTGGTCAGAAGGGTGTCTTCCTGCTGAAGCACGCCTTCGAGCTGATCCACATTGGAAATATATTGCTGGAGGGAAGCAATCTCTTTATTGAGGTGCTGAACCTTTACTGTGGCCAGCGCATCATCGCTGGGTTGCTGGATACGCTTGCCCGAGCTGATATCGTTAAAGGTTCTGGCCAGATCACCGCTTTGACGCTGCATAACGCTGGTCATCATATTGCTGAACTGTGTTGTGCTCACTCGCATCCGTGGGTGCTCCTTTCCAGCTTTAGAACATTCTCAACAATGTATCGAAGGTACTTTGGGCCACCGAAATCACCTGCGCGCTGGCCGCATAAGCCTGCTCAGCCCGCACCAGTGACATGGCTTCTTCATCCAGATTGACACCGCTGTATCCATCCCGTGCATCCCGCGCCTGCTCATACAACGACTGACTGGTATCCAATTCGGTTTTTACCTGAGAAGTCATAACCGCTACGCGGCCCACAAGGCGGGTATAACCTTCACCAAGGTTCACACCGCCATCCACAACCGAGCCATTGACAAGACCATCACTCACCAGACCTTTGTTTTGGAGATCAACAATGGCCTGCAGGGTTTTATTATCTCCCGGAGAGTTGGGGTCTGCAGCAAAGGCGAGGGAACGTGCGTTATCCACAGCAACGCCAATTTCGTCGGCGCCTCTGCGCACCGGCTGAATCAGGTAAATATCTCCGTCATCCAGTGTTTCGGTGCCATTTACCGAAAACTGCAACCCGTCGAATGAGATAGCAGGGTCGCCTGGTGAAGGCGCAGTGCCAGAACTGACCTCTTTTCCATCACTTTCCCGAGTAATTCGATAGTTGCCGCCTTCTACCCGTAGCACATAATTTGTGGCCTGCAGCATACTTGTATCATTCACGGCTACCAGAACGGTAGCATCACCATTCGTTGCTAAAACACGATCACCGGCTGGGATACCACTGAGAGGGAAAGAAACCTGAAACGTGTCGTTCGCAGAGAAACTGGTATCGTGGACTGAAAATTCCAGTCCCTCAAAAGTATAACCATCTAGTGTGCTACCAATATTACTGCCATCCACAAAAAAGTCCGTGCCATCATATGTCACATCAAAGGTACGACCGGTGAGCTCGTGCATCTTCTGAACATTGACACTAAACCGCCCCGTACCACTGTTACTCGCAGCTGGACTTACCCGATCAGCCGCAGGCAACCAGTTCACATCATTCATTAACTGGCTTGAAGCTTCTCCACGATTACCATCCAGATCGTAACCACCGACCAGTAACTTGTTCACATTGTCCGAGAACACCACAGCCAGACGACCAATCTCATTCTGAATCTGAGGCAGCACTCCACCTTGGTAGTTCTGCAGCCCACCGATTGCACCACCAAGATTTTCCGACAATGGAATTGTGGTGGAAGACGCTTCCAAATACATGCCCGCAATATTTGGGTCAACCGGATGGGCACCCACTTTGAGCGTATTGGTTTGTGTTCCCAGAACCAGCGGGTGACCGGATTGCAGATAAACATTCACCATACCATCAGGTTGAGGGAGTACATTAATACCAGTCAGTGCTGCCAGATCCTGAATGGTCTTTTCCCGCTTATCCATCAAATCATTGGAGTTGCTGCCGTTGCTAAGGGCTTCCTGGATCTGTTTGTTGTAACCGGCAATACCGTGGATATAAGCGTTCGCCTCAGAAGAGGCAGTTTCCAGCTGAACACTGAGAAGACGACTCTGAGAGTCCAACTGTTCCTGCACAGTATTAAATCGCTGACTGAGTGCTACAGCTTCGCTGATCACCTGTTGCCGTGCGGCGAGAGACACCGGATCAACACTGGCTGCGTTGGCAGCGGCAAAGAACTGATCAAGGCCAGCGGTAATAATGGAACTTTCATTACCCAGATAGCTGTCGATCTGGTTCATATACTGGGCATTGGTGGATTTCTGGTTGTAGAGGCTGATACTGTCCCGCAGCTGCCCCGTAAGGAAGCTGTCTGCCAGACGTCGCACATCTGTCACCAGTACACCATTCCCTGAGTTTGCCGCACCGGGAAAACTGGTGGAGATAGACGTCAGTTGTACTTCCTGTCGGCTGTATCCCGGTGTGTTAACGTTAGCAATGTTGTTACTGGTCACGGTCATCTGTTTCTGGGCAGCCAGAAGACCACTGATACCAATATTACTCAGACTCATAACACACTCCCTGTGCCTCTATAGCGGAGTTCAACCTTCCGTATCCAGCAAGCTTCCTGCTTCACCACTTCCACCCAACTGCTTAACCAGCATATCGGCCAAACCAAACTTTCCGGAACGGCTCATTTCCTGAGAAATCTGGGTATCAAAAAGCGACTGGTACATATCCATCTGAGAACTGCCCAGCAGGCTGTCTTTTGCCAGTACAGCATTCGCTTCCCGTGCGCTTTTCATCATCATGTTGATAAACAAGGATTCAAACGCTTCTGCCGCTTCCCTCAGGCTTTGCGGGTTCTTGTTTTGGCTCATCAGATCGACACTGGCGATCATGGCACTGCTATCAATATTCATCAGATCACCACTAGCTCAGCACGCAAAGCGCCGGCTTCCTTAAGAGCCTGGAGAATGGACATCAAATCCGTAGGCGATGCACCCACTTCATTGATCGCCGTGACAATATCCTGAAGAGAAACACTTTCCGGCACATAGAACATACGCCCTTGCTGTTCTTCTATTGCCACCTGACTTTCATCGGTGACTTCTGTTGTTCCAGCAGCAAATGCATTGGGCTGGCTGACATTTTTTGATTCCTGAATGGTCACTACCAGATTGCCATGACTGACCGCTGCCGGAAGCACCCGCACATTCTGCCCCATCACCACCGTGCCAGTACGGGAGTTGAATATCACCCGCGCCGGTGGAGGTGAAGGAGTGATTTCCAGCCGTTCTAAAACCGACATAAACGTCACTCGCTGACTACTATCCACAGGTGCCGCAATCACCACCGATGCACCGTCGTGGGCTTTGGCAACATCCGGCCCGAAGTGCTCATTTACTTTGCGCACAATACGGCGAGCGTTTGTAAAACCAGGCTCTTTGAGAGTCAGCACAATTTCCCGGCCACTGTTAAAGCTGCTAGGAACAGTGCGCTCCACAATCGCGCCGTTGGGTACCCGCCCAACGGTGACTGTATTAATGATGACCTTGGAACCGCTGGCTCCTCCCGCTGAAGCGCCGCCAACTACCATATTGCCCTGAGCAACGGCATAGATTTCCCCATCTATACCTTTCAGGGGAGTCATTAACAGTGTGCCACCTTTGAGGCTGGAAGCATCGCCGATGGACGACACAGTTACATCAATTTCCTGCCCCGGCCTGACAAACGGTGGCAATACTGCGCTGACAGACACAGCCGCCACGTTTTTCAACGCTGGGTCACTCTCTCCCAGAGTGATACCAAATTCCCGCAACATGTTGACCAGCGATTGGGAAGTGAAGTGGCCTTTCTTGGTTTTATCTCCAGTGCCGTCCAACCCCACAACCAACCCGTAGCCTAATAACTGGTTGGTACGCACACCCTGCACGTCAACAATATCCATCAGCCGCTCAGCTCTGGTGGCGCTGGAGCACAGCAGAAGAAAAAGTCCTAATGATGCAATGATCTTCATAACTGCCCCCATCAGAACGGAAACCATGGGCTGTTCAAAGCTCTGCTGAGCCAGCCCTGACGGTGCACGTCCTGCTCAGGGCCAACACCAGAGTAAGTAATATTGGCCTGGGCCAGGCGCTTGGACGACACTTCGTTGTTAGTGTTGATATCTTCTGGACGTATCAGGCCAGACACTTGAACAAATTCCGCATCATTGTTCAGCCGCAACCACTTCTCTCCCGCAACTCTTAGAGAGCCGTTGGGGAGAATCTCGATCACCTGCACACTGATATAGCTTTCTTTTATTTCATTTTTGCGGGAGAGATCAGAGCTACCGTTAAATCCGCGCTTTGGTGCAATATTAAAACCTAACGATCGACCACCGCCGAGTATCTGTGCACCGGTTTTTCCGAAAATAATCGGGTCAGCAATATCCACACTGCTATTTTTGCCCAGAGATGTACCCGAACCTTTTGTAATTTCGGTTTTGTCGGAGAGCTTGACCGTCAGAATATCCCCAACCCGATAAGCCCGACGATCCGAGAACAGCTGCATGGAGTAGGATTTCTGGAACAGGCTGTCGCTGACCACCTCAAGGTTCTTCTTCCTCACGGGCATGGGTGCCAGTGGCGCCTTTTCAACGACAGCAACCTTTTCCGGCTTATGATCCTGCATGGTTGCACAGCCGGTGAGCAGCACTATTAAACTGATCAAACCCATTAACAGAGCGCGCATTGTTTTCATTGCCTCCCTATTACAAGGTTTGATTCGCGAACTGGAGCATCTGATCGGTGGCGGAAATGACCTTGGAATTCATTTCATAGGCCCGCTGCACCGAGATCATATTTACCAGTTCTTCCACAACTGTGACATTGGAAGTTTCCAGTGTGTATTGCTTGATATTGCCCAATCCTTCCGTTCCGGCAGCCCCTTCAATAGGATCACCACTGGCAGCAGACTGGATGTAAATATTTCCGCCCTTCGCTTCCAGACCCGCCGGGTTCACAAAACTCACCAGTGTCATCTGTCCCAGTTCAATAGGATCAACCTGACCGGGTATGCTGGCCATCACACGACCATCCTCACTTATGGTGAGACTGGTAGCATCGGCGGGCACATCAATGTTGGGCTCTACCGGCTGACCGGCCGCGGTCACAATGGTGCCGTCGGTATTCAGGTGAAACTGGCCGTTACGGGTATAACCGGCTGTGCCGTCTGGCATGGTGACCTGAAAGAAACCGTTACCGACAATGGCCAGATCCAGCGCCTGATTGGTTGTTTGATAGTTGCCGGGGGTAAACACTTTCTGGGTGCCGGTGATTCTGACACCACTGCCCACCTGCATGCCCGATGGCAGGGTGTTCTGCTGATCGGACAGTGCACCCGGTTGTTTTTCTATGTGATAAAACAGGTCTTCAAAACTGACCCGATCACGTTTAAAGCCTACGGTGTTCACGTTGGCCAGGTTGTTAGAAATGATGGACATCTGGCGATCCTGTGCCGCCAGGCCTGTTTTACTGATCCATAAAGCCGGATTCATACGACCTCCCTGTCGTGTGTCATCCACTTCGGAGTTCAGGTCAGGAATTGGGTTTGTTGTTTCCGCTCCCCGGTACATCCCTGTACAAAGTCGCTCTCAGGCCATCCTGGCCTTTGAAACAACAAACCCAATCCCTGCCCTATTAACACCGAGTTTTTAATTATGTAATGTTTTATTCATCCCGAATCATCCGGTCGCCACTGGCAGCCATCTGTTCTGTGTTCTGCATGGTTTTCAGCTGCATTTCGTACTGACGGGCAAGGTTCATAAAATCCACCATTTCCTCTACCGCTTGTACGTTGCTGCTTTCCAGATACTCCGGGCGAAGCTGAACAGCACCATCCTGTTCTGCCACATCACCATCCAACCTACGGAACAGGCCGTCTTCACCTTTGAAGAGATCACCCGGTAAAGGGTTAACCAACTTCAGCTGCCCCACTTGAACCAATTGATTTTCTCCGCCACCAGCGGGTACAACACTAATGGTGCCGTCTCTGCCGATAAGAATTTTTCGATAAGCAGGAACATCAATAGGGCCACCATTACCAATCACTGGATGGCCCGCACCGTTGCGCAGTTCACCTTCTGCAGAAACCATCAAGTCACCGGCACGGGTGTAGGCTTCATTACCTTCACGATCCTGTACCGAGAGCCAGCCTTCTCCGGCGATGGCAACATCCAGGCTTCTTCCTGTGTGGTTCACCGCTCCCGAGTTCATATTGCTGCCAACACCTCTGGGCACTGTGAGTACTCGGCTGGCGAGGCCATCTCCGCCAACATCCACATAGTCGGAGATTACAAAGTCGCCGCGAAAGCCGGTGGTGCTCAAGTTCGCCAGATTGTTTGCGTGAACTTGTTGAGCCTGCATGGTGCGTGTGGCACCTGATAATCCAACGTAAAGTGACTTATCCATTTATGCGTCACCCGTTAGATAATATTCAGAAGTGTCTGGGTGAGGTTATTGGATGTCTCAATGGTTTTGGCGTTGGCTTGATAGTTTCGCTGGGCTTCTATCAAGCGCACCAGTTCTATGGAAAGGTCAACGTTGGATTGTTCCAGTGCTCCCGCCTGCAAAGAACCCAATGTACCGGAACCCGCCAAACCGTAAAGAGGCGCACCGGATTCAAAGCTGTTACTCCAGAGGCTGTCGCCAATCGGATTCAAGCCGCCTTCATTAGCAAACCCGGCAAGAATCATCTGCCCCTGCACACGAGTCTGACCATTGGAATAAAGTGCGCGCAAGGCACCGGATTCATCCACTTCAATACCCGTCAGTTTACCTGCCGGATAGCCATTCTGAAGTGCCTGGTTTACAGAGAAGGTTGTTCCCAACTGGGTGATTTTGCTGAGATCAAGATCAAACTGCAGATCGGCCACACCACCAACCCCCAGTGAAGATATGCTGATGTTGCCACCACTATTGAGTGTGCCATCAGTATTAAATGTGAGGCTACTTTCTCCTGTGACGGCAGGCACGGCAGGCACAGCAGGTACCGCAGGCGCAGGAGGTGCAGCAGGCACACCAGGCACACCAGGCACAGCAGCGCTAACAATGGCACCATCCACATTGGTGCCATATGGAAGCGGCTGCCCGTCAAACTGGAAGTTTACATTCCATTGGTTATCCGCACTTTTACCAAAGTAGAGGCTGAGTATGTGTGGGTTACCCTGACTGTCATAAATATTGAAAGCCATGGTTGAGTTATACGAAGCAGGGTCACTTGCCTGGAATGGAGAGTTCACAGGAACTGTATCTCTGGCATCAAGGTTCAGCTGACCGATCAACTCACTGGACGCACTAGCTTGCATATCCGCCGCACTCACCTGTAAATCCTGCTGAGTACCGGTAAGGATGTTACCATTGGCATCCGCTGCAAAGCCCTGTAGTTTGAGCCCCTGGTTATTTACCAGATAGTTCGCCTGATCCAACGAGAAATACCCTGCGCGGGTATACGCCTGCTGCCCGTTATCGTTGAGAACAAAAAAACCACTACCGTTAATGGCGAGATCGAGGGAACTGTTTGTATAAGTCAGGTTACCCTGTGTAAAGAGCTGGGATGTATTAGCAACCTTCACACCCGCAGGCTTGCTGTTACCGCCCCCCAGTGAGGACGCATACAAATCTGCAAACTCACTCCGTGACGATTTAAAGCCCACAGTATTTGAGTTGGCAATGTTATTACTCACCACCTCAAGGTCTTGCTTTGCGGCGTTCATACCGCTCAAACCGATTCCGAATGACATAATTCAGCTCCTTCTGATTCCTGTCTTATTCGCTAACGCGTGAAACCTGGGATAATGGCATAGCTCCAATGCCCGCTACATTCAATTCAACCTCCGAGCCACCGCCCGGTATCACCACACTTTCCACTTTTGAAGATATGGAAACCGGCACTTTCAGCTGCTCTCCCCCATTAGTGGCGATAGCGGAAATGGAGTAAACACCGGGATCAAGATTCAGGCTGGAGGTATCAAACTTGCTATCCCCTCTGGCCTGTGCTCCAAGATTCACCTCACCCACAATCTGACCAATGGCATCGCTTACAAGCACCCGCACGCTTTGTGCATTAGCAGGAAGAGAGACCTCTCCCTGAATACCTTCTTCGCCAGTGGTTTCCACAACACTGGTGGGGACTGTGACCGTTTTGCCTACCAGCCCGGTGGCCTGCATCGCCTGTGAATACTGCATGGAACTCACCATGCCGCTGATAGAGTCATTCAGGCTTTCCAGATTCTCGACACTGGTGATCTGGGCCAGCTGAGCCACAAAATCTGTGCTGCTTTTGGGCTCAAGGGGGTCTTGATTGTTGACCTCTGCCAGAAGCATCTGCATAAAGTCTTTCTGTTGAAGACCATTACTTTCACCCAGCTGAACACCACCGTTGCTGGTAAGTGTTTTTGAAATGCCGTTAATATCCATTTAACTGGCTCTCCTGATGGGTTACTGGCCCAGGGTCAGCAGCCGTTGCTGCATCTTCTTGGCTGTCACCATAATTTCGATACTGGTTTGATAGCTGCGGGAGGCCGACATCATGTCTGCCATCTCGGAAACAACATTCACATTGGGGTAATACACATAACCATTTTCATCAGCACTGGGATGGTTCGGCTCGTATTGTCGCTGCTCTGCCGTTGCAGCAATGCGCTGAATGTCGGACACCTCCACCTGCATCGAGGCGTTGTTGATGTCGCTTCCTTTCAACGCCTGCTCCTGAATCACCGAGAACACCGGTTTCATCACCTGATAGGCTTCCTCGGGTGTTCCACCGGCACTGCTGGCGTTAGCCAGGTTACTGGCAACAGTATTCAAACGAATAGTTTGCGCTGTGGCCGATGATCCGGCGATGGAAAAAATCTGGTTTAAAGACATGAAACACTTCCCTGTTAACGGCCATTAATGGCTCTTTCCAGCCCTTTGAACTTCATATTCAAAAAAGAAAAACTGGTTTGAAAAGCCAATGCATTCTCGGAGTAATTCGCCTGCTCCACTCCCAGCTCCACACTGTTGCCATCGGTGCTTTGCTGTTGGGGAATCCGATACTTCACCGAGCCATCAGCCATCCGATCAATACTGCTGATATGCTGCCCGGATGTGGATGCAATGCGGCTGTTTTCCAGCTCCAGCACATCACCAAACTCAATATCCCGAGCCATGTACCCCGGTGTATCCACGTTTGCGAGGTTTCCCGCAAGCAAGGTTGCCCGCTGCACACGAAACTGCAGTGCCTGCGGGTGAATGCCTAATGCGTTTTCAAAACTGATTGCCACGTTTCTATCCTTGAATCCTGTGTCTTCTGTTTGTTGTTCTGCGATATCCGTGCCAGCTTTTTTCACCGTAACGATTTCTACGGCGAAACACCGGGCCAGAGGCTCCAGCGGCCTTGAAGAAACCCAGCTCTGGTTTAAGGTGAAGTAATAAACGACAAAAAGCGGAAGCGGAATTCCGGTTCAAGCGGCACAAGTATTCCGCTTAAAAAGCAGGTGGGAAAAATGAAAACAAATTATTGCAGAATATCGGGGTTACTGGTCCCAATAATGTTCAGCGCCTTGGCTCAGGCACAGACAGTGAATGAACAGGTCGAAGCTGCAGTCACAAAGAACCTGAACAAAGCTGTTGCAAAGTATGCCCGTAGTCTGGGCAGTCAGTCCTACAATGTTCAACTGGTGGCACTGCCTCCTCTGAAACTCTCCCTTTGCACTCACGAACCAGATGTTCGCGCTATTGGCAGTAGCGAAAAAATCACTTCCCGTATGACTCGCAAAGTTACCTGCCACACACCGGACTGGTCGCTGAATATCCGGGCAGAAATCAAAATCTTCAAACAGGTGGTAAAAAGCGTCAACAAGATTGAACGGAACAGGCGTATTTCCCCGGTTGATATCACACTGGAAAGCGAGAATATTCTGAAAATACGCGGCCCGTATTTTTCCCACCTCCAGCAGGTGGCTGGTCTGAACAGTCGACGACAGATCAGTTCAGGCAAAGTTATTCAACCAGCCATGACCATTCAGCCAAAGATGGTGGAACGCAACAAAACTGTGCGTATTCAGGCTGGTAGAAATGGCTTTCGTGTGTCGATGAAAGGGCAGGCCCTTGAATCTGGCTCACTGGGAGACCAGATTCAGGTGCGTAATGTGTCATCGGGAAAAGTGATTACTGCTGAAGTGACGGGACAGGGGGTTGTTAGCCAGGGCTCCGCCAGATAACTGTTACTCCAGCCAGTGAATTCTGACTTGATGCCCCCATGGAGATGTTGCCAGGTGCACTAACCACAATGTTCTTATTAGTGATCTTGATAAAGGCTACCATAAGTACCCGGACCATTGCTTTCGCAT
>NZ_SMME01000319.1 GCF_009711465.1 Parendozoicomonas verongulae
AATATATAGATGAGTGGACGTTGTTCTGTTCCATTCTTCCTTACAACTTCACCGGAGACCTTGTGCCCTTTCTCCAGGTAAGAGTGAAGTAGCTGTGTTCGCCCCCGATCTACATACCCAAGCTTTTTGCCAGCACGATCTATACGAATAGCTCCTGAATCATGCTTATGATCCGGCTCAGGAGTAAACGTAATCTCATCACCTTTCTCAATTTCAGCTGCTGGTACCTCAGACTCATACCTGAAACCCGCAACTTCCAGAATCAACTCAAAGGGTGCTGTAGCACTATCAAATGGATGCACTATTTCAAAGCCATCATCCGGTAGCTTTGCTCCAACATAGCCAAGCAGTGAGAAGTCCGTCATCTCAACATCTGGGTTCAGGCCTTTTAACTCAAGATAGCGGCCAAAGTCGCTACGACTCCGAGGGGGAAGCCTCCTGGCAAATGCCTCTAAAACATTGTTATTAAACTCAGACCCATGCTTGATATGAAAGGCTGGATAACCGAGAAAGCCATGCTCGCAGGCCGTCTTGAAGTCAT
>NZ_SMME01000151.1 GCF_009711465.1 Parendozoicomonas verongulae
GAACGCCCGTAACTTTTCTGACTTTCTGAAACAATCAGCGCTCCCGTTAAACTGTGCTCAGTGGATTGCGGGCAGCAGCCAGCTGGCGCTCTAACTTTTTAGAGGGAGCAACAGACTGAGCCTGCTCCCGCGCCAGCTGTTCCACCTTCAATTTTGCTTCCCGATAAGAACGGCCAACAGACTGCACAGTGGCAGCCTGGGCTTTAAAAGAAGAAAGAAGACGGGATTGCTGCTCGAGGGTTTTGAGGCGGGACTTGAGGGACTGGGCCTGCTTATCCAGTGACTCTAACGAATCAC
>NZ_SMME01000126.1 GCF_009711465.1 Parendozoicomonas verongulae
CCGTTGAAACAGGTGCCACAACATGGATTCTGGGTAAGGCAAATATGTGCCATGTGTCTCCGGGTGAGGATGCTCTCCCTCACACCTACTGCTCACCCTTTCTTTCAGGAAACCCGTTTCCCTCCCGGCTTCAGCATTTCAATACCTGGTTACGTGAGCATTACAGAGAGCTTCAGGTTCGAACTGACGATAACAGTCCCTTTGTTTGTGAACAGGCCGGGTGCAATAAGTCTTTTACCTCAGCTGGCGATCTCACCAGGCACAAACGTATCCAC
>NZ_SMME01000187.1 GCF_009711465.1 Parendozoicomonas verongulae
TATGGCAATGCTGCCTGTCGATATCACATTCAATGGTCGTAAGTGAATAATGTGAGGAGACCCGCTCTTGCCTTCTGATGTATAGGTGGCAGGTGCAGACAGACCGATCACTATGCAGAGACTGGTGACAATAAAGTTCAGCCTGAACACCATTCTCTTTCTTCCCATAAAAAGAATAAAGAAGATAGCAACGTAGCCTTGTAATGTTGCTGTTTACGACACTGGACGTTTGCCACTGGATGGGTTGAGCTTTTCCTGACGTGTTACACCATACAGTCCGTGTACTATCAGAGTATGCTTGTGAAAGGGACAAACCGGGTCACTCATCTTTCCTATTGTGTAG
>NZ_SMME01000515.1:0-702 GCF_009711465.1 Parendozoicomonas verongulae
GGGTTCAAGGTCGTTGGCCAGATCAAAGAGGGAATCCGATTGCAGTTTGAACTCTTGCTCCTTTTTTTCTTCAATATCTAATGCTTGCAGGCTGGGCTTCGGCCAGACGGATAAAAGGCGGAAACAATGAGCCAGCTGACTGAGACAGGATGTATTGATGCCTCCACTGCCCTCCACCGCAAGAGCAGCCCAATTGAACGCTTTCCCCATAAGAATCGAATGTTGGGGCAAGATTTTCTCAGCGTCTATGATTTCCTGGAAATGACGGACACTCAGATATAAACAGGTTTCGAACCCTGCAAACAACTGTTTATCGAGCTGCAGTCCATCAAACTGCTCCCACGCTTCCGTTTCAATAAAAATAGATGCGAGAGCCAGTTCAATCTCCTTGTCATCACAGGGGGTGTTTGCTTTTCCTCCGGCCGCCCGGGTGCGCAGCCGGGTAAATGTCCAGGGCTGTCCTCAGGTTGTCTGCTCCTCCCATAGCCTGAAAATGTCTGCCCAGTGTTAACTCTATATCCTTGTCTTCACAGGGGGTGTTCACCTCCCCCCCGGCCGCCCGGGTGCGCAGCCTGGTAAAGGATGTCCCGGGCAGCTCTCAGGTTGTCTGTGCCTCCTATGAGCTGGAGTAATATGCCCACTGTTAACTCTATCTCTTTGTCATCACAGGGAGTGTCCGCCTGCCCCCCGGCCGCCCGGGTG
>NZ_SMME01000515.1:891-965 GCF_009711465.1 Parendozoicomonas verongulae
ATGTCAGCCTGTCCTCCGGCTGCCCGGGTGCGCAGTCTGGTTAGGATGTCCAGAGCTGCTTTCAGGTTGTCCGT
>NZ_SMME01000515.1:975-1154 GCF_009711465.1 Parendozoicomonas verongulae
ATGCCGGCTCAGAGACAGTTCAATATCCTTGTCCTCACAGGGGATGTTCGCTACCCCCCCGGCCGCCCGGGTGCGCAACCGGATAAAGATATCCAGAGCCGCCCTTAAGTTGCCAATGCCTCCCATCAGCTGAAGGTGTCTACCCAGAACCAGTTCGATATCCTTGTCCTCACAGGGGG
>NZ_SMME01000699.1 GCF_009711465.1 Parendozoicomonas verongulae
AGTCCTGTCTAAAACCTCAACAGGCCCTAGCCGTAAAAGACTATCAGAACGCTAAAAAAGCCCTGCCCCAAACCGCAACTCTCTGAGAATATGGAAAACTCAGAGATTGCGGTTTACTTTTTATGTCGTAAATTGACGTACAGGTACAAATAATAAAAATATGAATAGACGCTCCTTTCTGAAAACCGGTCTGATTGGCAGCTCTATACTGTCCATGGCTGGAGCAACTCTCTCCCTCACTGGTTGCACACCTGTGCTCAAAGCCAGCGGCTATCAGTTTTTGGCAGATTCCGACTTTCCCTTTGTCAGAGCCCTGTTCAAGGGAGTTATTGGCCCGGCAATTCCCGATAACGAAGCCTTAATGGCCGGTGTACGTGGCTTTGATCGTCATGGTGCAAAACTCTCACCTGAGCTGCAGAAGATCCTTCGCCTACTGTTTGATGTCGCCACCATGCCTCTGACTAAAGGGGTAGCGACCGGTGTATGGAAAAACTGGGACGACCTGAGCAATGATGAAATTTATGCCTTTCTGGAACGCTGGCAAAACAGCCGCCTTCACTTGAATCGCATGGCCCACGCTTCTCTGGTTCAGCTAACGTCTATGTCCTGGAATGGAAACCCAGCGTCGTTCAGTCACTCCAACTATCCCGGTGTGCCCTACGCCAGCATTCTCGTCACTAAGCCTAATAACTACTGATTCCGTCCTGGAGGATTTATGGCGATTAAAGACCTGTTTGCCGAAGGTGTAGCCAGTGGCTGGAAGGTTTTAAACGCCTCACGGCTCGAAAAGAATACGACGGTTGAGGCAGATGTTGTGATTGTCGGAACCGGTGCAGGTGGCGGGACTACAGCTGAAATTATGGCGATGGCGGGTTTGAAGGTCATCATGGTTGAAGAAGGTATGCTCAAGTCATCCAACGATTTCAATATGGATGAAGAAGAAGCCTACTCCACACTGTATCAGGAAGCCGTGGGGCGCCTCAGTAAAGATCAGGCCATTACCATCCTGCAGGGGCGCAGTGTGGGTGGTTCCACCACCATTAACTGGACATCCAGCTTCCGCACACCGGAACAAACCCTGAATCACTGGACATCAGAATTTGGCGTAAAAGGCTCGTCTGTGGATGAAATGACGCCTTGGTTTGCCAACCGTGAAGAACGCCTGAACATACGCACCTGGGACATTCCTCCCAACGCCAACAATGGTGTACTGCAAAAAGGCTGCGAAGCATTAGGGTACGAGTGGGAAACCATACCCCGCAATATTTCCGGATGCTGGGACCTGGGCTACTGTGGCACCGGCTGCCCAACCAATGCCAAGCAATCTATGCTGGTGACGACGATTCCCGGAGCACTGCAACGCAATGCAAAGCTGATATTTCTCGCCAGAGCACACTACCTGAAACACGACAACGGCAAGATTTCCAGCCTTGTCTGTCAGGCCATGGATGCCAGCTGTGTGTATCCCACGGGTAAAACCATCACCGTAAAAGCTAAACACTACGTGCTGTCCGGGGGGGCAATTAACACTCCAGCCATTCTCATGCGCTCTGCGGCTCCCGACCCTTATCGCATCACCGGCAAGCGCACGTTCCTGCACCCTGTACCCATGACTTCTGCCATCATGCCCGATAAAATTGATGGTTATTACGGTGCCCCCCAGTCCATCCACAGTGACCATTTCCAATGGAAAGATGGCGTTACCGGCCCTATCGGCTACAAGCTGGAAGTTCCGCCCCTCCAACCCAAGCTCGCATCAGCACTATTCCGTTCCCGCGGCGAGTCTCTGGCCCAGGATATGAGCCAACTGCCGTATACCAGTGTCACGCTGGCTCTGCTGCGAGATGGCTTTCATGAACAAAGCCAGGGCGGCACTGTCGAACTCCGTAACGATGGCAGCCCGGTGCTGGATTATAAAATGAACAAATATCTGTGGGACGGTGTGCGCAGAGCACTGTTGTCGATGGCTGAAATCCAGTTTGCTGCCGGAGCACGCTCTGTGCGCCCTCACCATTATGGTGCACCTCATTACAAGAGCTGGAAAGAGGCTCAGAAAGGAATCACCGAACTGGAACTTCGTGAATATGACACCCTGGTTGGTTGCGCCCATGTGATGGGCGGTTGCCCAATGGGAGAAGATGAACGACGCTCTGTGGTGAACAGCCTTGGTGAGCATCACCAGCTGGATAACCTGTCGGTGATTGATGGTTCGATATTCCCCACCAGCATAGGTGCCAACCCGCAACTTTCGGTTTACGGGCAGGCGGCTCGTATGGCAACCCACCTCGTACAGCGACTGGGTTCACCGGTGATTACCAGAAGTTAAGGTAACCTGTACCCTTGTGTACAGCGGCGGTGTCCGATAGCATCGCTGGTTTTGCCAGAAGTATTCATGTCAGAACAAGAGGATTTGAGGGCCTTGAAGAGAACAGTCATCTACCCGGGCACGTTCGATCCCATTACCCGGGGTCATTGCGATCTCGTAGAACGGGCTTCCCAGCTGTTCGACCGCGTAATCATCGCCGTGGCCGAAAGCCCCAAAAAGAAGCCTCTGTTCGATCTTGCCGAACGTGTTGATCTTGCAGAAAAGGCAATGGCACATTTGGGTAACGTAGAAGTGGTTGGCTTCAGCAACCTGCTGGCAGATTTTGCCCAGGATGTTGGCGCAGGTGTGATCCTCCGTGGTCTGCGTGCGGTTTCCGACTTTGAATACGAATTCCAACTGGCGAACATGAACCGGGTTCTGGCTCCTGACGTGGAAAGCCTGTTCCTGACGCCATCGGAAGCCTTCTCCTACATTTCCTCGACTTTGGTGCGGGAAATTGCCTCCCTCCATGGCGATGTATCCAAGTTTGTTTCCCCTGAGGTGGAGCAGGCTTTGAGAGTGAAGTTTGGCAGCCCTGAGCGTTCCTGACGCTCGGAGCTCTGTTTATAAGAGTGTTTTATGGCCCTGAAAATTACTGACGATTGCATTAACTGTGACGTCTGCGAACCGGAGTGTCCGAACAGTGCAATCTCTCCGGGCGAGGAGATCTACGAGATAGATCCAAATCTGTGCACAGAGTGTGTTGGTCACTACGATGAGCCACAATGTCAGATGGTTTGCCCTGTAGACTGCATTCCTAAAGACCCTGAGCACAAAGAAACTCAGGAAGAGCTGTTGGAGAAGTACCAGATCATCACTGGTCAGGCTTAATTCCTGCGCCCCACACTCCCCAATAAAGCAGCCTTCCAGGCTGCTGGCTACCTTTTCCGACCCGCTAAACCACAAGACTCAATATCAAAACAGTTCACCAACTGCCCAATCGTTGTTTCAGCTCTTCGAGAGCATAGCAGCCACTGTCTAAATAGAACCACTATTCGCCTCGGATCAGCATAAACACTGCCTCAAACCGGTCTTTTTCCCGTTGCGGTCGGCTAAGTCCGACAGGCTGCTAGAGGCGAAAAATTACATATCGGGTAACCAAAATGGTCTACCCTCCTTTCCTCTCCTCATTCACCTACGGACAAAGAGAATATTGATGAGTCTTGGTAAATATACAATTCGTTTATTCACCACCTTTTGCACTCTGCTCTATCTATGTTGTGCCGTACCTTTGAATGTTTTTGCAGGAGTAGATAATAAAAGGACAACAAGCATCAAGCCTGCTATTTCCCTTGAAAATACAGCTGCAAGCTCCCGGGCAGCCGGCTCTGGACAGGTTGTACCCGATTATTCATGTTTCACCAGCCCTCTTTCTCGTTCTCGCCGGGCAGAAAGAGAAGTGAAACCAGGCAGTGATAATCCTGAAACTATGGAAGTTGCAGAACAGTCACTACTGGAAAAACACTTGGCCACCATCGGTATGGAAGATTATGTGATAACTGAAGTTCCCAGAGATAACCAATGCTGGAAACATGTATTGCGCCTCCAGGCTAACGATTTTTTTGGTTACACAAGAGGGGTAGAGGAGTTATTGCTTGATTCTCTGGAGAGCTTGACGGGGGAACAGTTAGCTATTTTCACGGAGAAACAAAAATCAACTTTGAATCAGGAGCTACTATCGGATGAACTGCCAGCCTTTGATCTTTTGGGGCCATTTTTAGCAACATTGATAAACCGCCCAGTCATAATCGTCCATCTGGAATCATGGAAGAAAGATCTCACTTCTGATCAGGTATTTCATACCTACCTCCCGAAGTCTATAGGTTCTGAAATCACCACAGAAAAACCAGATGCTTCTATCACGGAGAACGCCATTTGGCTCGGATGGATAATGAGTGAAAATCACTATCTTTCTTTGAGCCACAAAAAAAATCCATTAACAACCTGCACAATCTGTCTTGAAGGCTTTCGCTGGCGGGATAATATGCATTCGACCACCTGTCATCACCTTTTCCACAGTAAATGCCTCCTGGATGCTTTAAAAGAAGCTAGGCATTGCCCAGTATGCCGGCAGTGGCAACCTGTATACAAACCAGAGCGATGCCCAGGAAAATGTTCGTTGTCGGATTTTTATCTATCAAAAGAGGAAATGAAGTATGAAAGGGCTCGACACACTCCATGCCCAAGGGGCAACTTCTTTGAGTGTGGTCAGAATTGGGGCCCAAGGACGTTCGTCCTGCCCTCTGCATTCATCGCCCACAGGCGCACCCACATCACAGAGGGCGAACGTCCGCCTCTTCATCGGAAGGCGCTTCACCGTCGGCGCGCCCACATCCCAGAGGGCAGGCCCTTTGTGTGTGATCAGGATAGGGGCCAAAGGACGTTCCTCCTGCCCTCTGCATTCATCGCCCACAGACGCGCCCATTTTAACTCTCGATAATTTTTAAACAGTGAAGATACTGGCTGCACTTACAGTTTTTATATATTTCACACTCCGATTTGCAGCCAGGAGGAAGTGGAAAAATTTACAGGCTTTAAGTACCCGGGCCATTGCTTTGGTGAACAAATATTAGACAGCACCCATTCCTGACTTTAGAGGCGAAAAATTACAAGTCGGGTAACCAAAATGGTCTACCCTCCTTCCCTCTCCACATCCATTTACAGACAAAGAGAATATTGATGAGTCTTGGTAAATATACAATGCGTTTATTCATCACCTTTTACACTCTGCTCTATCTATGTTGTGCCGTACCCTTGAATGTTTTTGCAGGAGTAAATAATAAAAGGACAACAAGCACCAGGCCTGCTATTTCCCTTGAAAATACAGCTGCAAGCCCCCAGGCAGCCGACTCTGGACAGGTTGGACCCGATTATTCAGGTTTCACCAGCCCTCTTTCTGGTTCTCGCCGGGCAAAAAGAGGAGTGAAGCCAGGCAGTGATAATCCTGAAACTACGGAAGTTGCAGAACAGTCACTACTGGAAAAACACTTGGCCACCATCGGTATGGAAGATTATGTGATAACTGAAGTTCCCAGAGATAACCAATGCTGGAAACATGTATTGCGCCTCCAGGCTAACGATTTTTTTGGTTACACCCAAGGGGTAAGGGAGTTATTGCTTGATTCTCTGGATAGCTTGACGGAGGAGCAGTTCGGTATTTTCACGGAGAAACAAAGATCAACTTTGAATCAGGAGCTGCTATCGGATGAACTGC
>NZ_SMME01000116.1 GCF_009711465.1 Parendozoicomonas verongulae
GTTCAAAATGAGTCAGCATTACAAACAGGGCTGCTTAATGGTCACGCAGTCATATGAGCTAATAGCTGCCGTTCCCTTAGCCTCCAGGGTTCATCTTTCTTCAGTTCTGGTCGATGGGGTTCAAGGTCGTTGGCCAGATCAAAGAATGATACCGATCTCTGGCTGAACTCGTTTTCCTTTTCCTCTTCGATACCTAATGTTTGCAGCTTAAGTTGCGGCCAGACAGATAAGAGACGGTAGCAGTGAGCCAGTTGACTGAGACAGGATG
>NZ_SMME01000498.1:0-806 GCF_009711465.1 Parendozoicomonas verongulae
GCCGGGACGCTATTAAAAAAATACGAGGGACACTCACGACAATATGCTCGTGTTGTGCATTTAAAAGCCAGATGTTTGTTTCTTCTTGGTGATTTAGATGGGTGTATTGGGTTCATCAGTTCTCTTCCCAGGGATTTGCAAAACAACAGATGGTTGGTAATGGCAAAGGGGAGAGCTTTGCAGGCGAGAGGCCATTTAACGGAAGCTCTACCACTCTTTCAGCAACTTTATACACAATACTCAGCTTCTCCCAATGATGAAAAAACCAATGGGCTGGCTCTGGGCAGACACCTCCAGATAATGGGGGGCACAGGCAACCTGAGAGCGGCCCGAGACATCTTTACCCGGCTACGCACCCGGGCGGCCAAATGGCAGGTGAACACACCTTGCAATGACAAGGAGATCGAACTGGCTCTGGGTGTGCTGCTTCAGATTATGGGGGGCACGAACAACTTGAGAGCGGCACGGGACATTTTTATCCGACTGCGCACCCGTGCAGCTGGAGGGCAGGTGAACACTCCCTGTGATGATAAGTCAATTGAACTGGTTCTGGGGAGACACTTGCAGCTTATGGGAGGCTCGGATAACCAGAGAGCAGCCCGGGACATCTTTATCCAGCTGCGTACCCGAGCGGCCGGAGGACAGGTGAATACCCCCTGTGATGACAAGGAGATTGAACTGGCTCTGGGTAGATTACTTCAGGCCATGGGGGGCACAGTCAACCTGAAAGCGGCCCTGGATATCCTTATCCGGCTGCGCAGCCGGGCGGCAGGTAAGGCGAACACTCCCTGTGATGACAAGGAGAT
>NZ_SMME01000498.1:918-1078 GCF_009711465.1 Parendozoicomonas verongulae
CCGGAGGGCAGGCGAATACGCCCTGTGATGATAAGAATATCGAGCTAACACTGGGTAGACACCTCCAGATCATGGGGGGGGCGGACAACATGAAAACAGCCCTGGGGATCTTTACCCGGCTGCGCAGCCAGGCAGCCGGAGGGCAGGCGAATACGTTCTG
>NZ_SMME01000427.1 GCF_009711465.1 Parendozoicomonas verongulae
TGAAAGTGGCGCAGGCTCTTTAACGAACAACAACAATAAGAATCTCCTGCAAGCGCACTCGCCACCACTCCGTAAGGGCTGGTGGCTTTTTTTTCACGGCTCAAGGGATTGAGACATGGCACGTAACCAAGTCCTGAATATCGTCATCCGGGCCAGGGATCTGGCCAAGGGGACACTGCAAAAGGTCGGCACCCAGCTTCGGGATGTGGGCCGTAATGCAGACACGACCAAGGGGTCTTTTAACCGACTGGATAAAGAGTCCGAGGCGCTGAAGACCCGCCTCAAAACCCTCGAGCAGCAGTCCCGCCTGCTGACGGCGTTCAAATCCCAGTCGGAGGCCGTGCAGAAGGCAGGGCGTGCATACCGGGAGGCAAAGTTAAAGGTTGAGCAGCTGGCAAGGGAGCAGTCCGAAGCCAGCAAGCCGACCAAAAAGCTGCAGAAGGAACTGGCCTCAGCCCGTAAAACAGTCTCTTCGTTATCCACACAGTTTCAAGACCAGAAAAAGAAACTGACGGGCCTGCGTGGTGAACTGCAGAAGAATGGCTTATCGAATCGTGAGCTCAATCAGCAGCAAAAGAGACTGCAGACGGAGCTGAAGGCCACAACGACATCACTGGATCGACTACAGCGCAAGGCCAGCAGGTCGCGCTCGATCTTCAGTCGCATGGGCTTTTCGAGAATGGCTCTCAATGCAGGCGTGGCAGAAAAGGGCATTGCACGGCTTGATAACCGCATCCGTAACCTCCTGCTGACTGCCGGTGGTTTCTATGCCCTGAAGCGAGCCATGCAAGGTGTGCTCGGAGTTGGCGACAAATACGAACGCCTCGCCATC
>NZ_SMME01000758.1 GCF_009711465.1 Parendozoicomonas verongulae
GTAATATCCATAAGTTAATATAAGTGATGACTGTCGTTCGTTTTATCTGCTGAAAGTAAACGTACTTCATACTATCTACCTCTTACCGTTTGACTATGGCAGCTGTTGCTTTTTATACGGGTAGTTCTTGTTGATAGAGCATTCGCTATCTGAGTGTGAGCATTAGGAAAGAGTAGCCAAAATTAAGAGATTTGCTTAATGAAGCCCCTTACCCTTTGCCCCCATTTACCATGGGGAAATGACCCGTTCAACAACGGGCCAATACAGCAGGACAACGCGGGTCGATAGAGACTTGCCTTGAATGGCTGGAAGATTTAATGGGTATGGATCTTATGGTCAGCAGTGGCTGTATGACCAGATCCATGCATTTGATGATGATTGCCAGAGAAATCCAGCTTCATCATCGCCCACATCTGGTGCGGGCCGGGAATCGTCCACAGACCAAACAGAATCACCAGTACACCGGCCGCAGAACGAAACAGTTTGCTTTGCAGCAATGTACGCATTTGCTGGGCGAGAAGACCCGTTAAAAACAGAACAGGTAATGTACCAAGGCCAAAAGCCAGCATTAGCGAGGCTGACTCCACTGCGCTGTTGCTGGCAGCCGCCCAGATCAGCGTGCTGTATATCAAACCGCAGGGCAGCCAGCCCCAGATTGCTCCCACACCAATGGCTTTCACAGGGCTGCTAACTGGCAACATGGACGAAGCAGCAGGTTGAATCTTGCGCCAGAGTTTGTGGCCGAGCCGTTCCAGTATTGTTATTCCTGTCCACCAGCCAGCAAGGTAAAACCCCATCCCCACAAGCATAATGCCCGCGAACACTCGTAAGGCGACACTGGTTTCCTTACTGAAGCCGCCTACAAACCAACCCAGCCAGCCCATTAAAAACCCGATAAGGGTGTAGCTGAAAATGCGACCAAAATTGTACCCCAGCAGAATGCTCATACTTTTAAAAGAGCGCGGCGGCGCACCACTGCCGATGCTCAAAGCCGACATAATGCCCCCGCACATACCAACACAGTGTCCGCCCCCTAAAAAACCAAGCACAAAGGCTGCTGTTAAGCTCAATTGATCGGTCATGCTGACTCCTGATTGCCAGAATTTTTGTTATGGCTTTTCTTGTTTGGCTCATCGAACAAAATACTGTGAGCCGGGCCTTCCAGGTCATCAAACTGGTTGTTATCCACAGCCCAGAAGAATATCCATACAGCTGCCGCGACAAACACTACAGCAATGGGCACTAGAATATAAAGGCTGTCCATACCTATACTCCCTCTGTCAGTAGTTGTTCGCCATTAGCGGAGTGCTCGCTTTTGGCCTTATCTGAGGTGTGGTGAGAGAGCCGCAATGCGTTGCACACCACAATTAATGAGCTGGCTGACATACCAATTGCCGCCATCCACGGAGCCAGCCAGCCGGTGGCAGCCAAGGGCAGTACCGACAGGTTGTAAGCCAGCGACCACCCCATATTCTGGCGAATAATACGACGGGTGTCGGTGGCTTTGTCCAGACTTTCCGTAAGCTGCTGAAGATCACCGGAAAGCAGCAGGGCATCGGCATGGGTACGGGCCAGATCAGAAGCGGTATTCATGGCAACTGAGAGGTCTGCTGCGGCGAGCACCGGAATATCATTAATACCATCCCCTACCATCATGACCCGCGCACCTTTCTTTTGCAGTGCGCGGACATGGGCAAACTTATCGTCCGGAGAGGCTTGTGCTGTACGCTGGATAATGCCCAGCTTATTGGCAACCCGGTCCACTACGCCCTGGGTATCGCCACTGAGCAGTTCAATGGCCAGGCCTCTGGTTTGCAGGTCTTTTATAATGGTTGCCGCTTCCGGACGTAAGGTGTCGTCCAGTCCAAACCAGGCCATTGGCTTATCATTACAACTCAGCAATAGCCAACTGTGGTTGTGGTCGGGCGGTGTCAGGCTTTCATTCTGCTGGCTGGCAAAGGAAGGCTTACCGATTCGCCAGAGCTTATTATCTACAGTGCCTGCAATGCCCTGAGCCGTGATATTGCTGATTTCTTTGGCAATAAATCGGGTGTTAAAGGTTTTAAAGGCTTCTGCAATAGGGTGCTCGGAGTGAGCCTCTAATGCTGCGGCAATGTGTGTCAGGGTTGCCTGATCGTATTCTTTGCAGAGGAGTACTGTGTCCCGCAGGCTCAGTTCTCCTTTGGTGAGCGTTCCGGTCTTATCGAAAATGACATGGGTTACCTGAGGCAAACCTTCCAGTACATGGCTGCGGCTTACCAGAAAACCACGGGACTGCATAAATCCGGTAACGGCTGTGAGTGCTGTAGGTGTCGCCAGAGACAGTGCACAGGGGCAGGTGGCCACCAGGACCGAGAGCACAATCCAGAACGCATCATCCGGCTTGTGCTGGAACCAGTAGTAGTACACGACAGAGGCAACGATCAGAATCACGTAAACAAAATAGCCGCCAATACGGTCAGCTAAACGGGCAATGGCGGGCTTGTCTCCCTGAGCCTGCTCCAGCAAACGGGCGATAGCAGAAAGTCGGGTATTTTGCCCCACATCGGTGACTTGTACATCAACAGCATTCTCGGTGTTGAGAGTGCCAGCAGTGACCGCATCTCCCACCTGCTTGCTGACAGGCAGATGCTCTCCGGTCAGAGCCGATTCATTCACAGAGCTTTGGCCGCTGAGAATAGTGCCATCCGCTGGGAGGCTTTCACCGGGTAATATGCGGATAGTGTCGCCCACTTGCAGGTCGGAAGGGGTAACGGTTTCTGTCTCGCCATTAGCGGTGATCCGCACACAGCTTTCTGGTAAAAGGTTATGCAGGCTGCGTGCCGTTTGACTGGTTTTGTGACGGGCACGCATTTCCAGATAACGGCCACTGAGCAGAAAGAAGGTGAACATGCTCACCGAGTCAAAATAGACCTCTCCCGTGCCATGGAATGTTCCCCACAGGCTGGCGACATAAGCACCGCCAATGGCAAGAGAAACAGGTACATCCATCCCTGGTCGCCTGTTACGCAAATCCCGCCAGGCGGCAGTAAAGAACGGGCCAGCGGAATAAAACACAACGGGTGTCGCCAAAAGGGCACTGACCCAGCGCAGCAGTTCCCGAAACTCTTTATCAGCACCAGCATACAGGGCGATGGCATACATCATTACCTGCATGGTGCCGATACCTGCGACTGCAAGACGACGGATAAATTGTCTGTTCTCCTTCTCCAGCAGAGCTTCCTGTTGTTCCTGCCTCCATGGATAGGCGCGATAACCGATGCTGAGCACCGCCATCATTAATTCACTGATTTTGGTTTGCTCAGTGTCCAGGGTAATAGTGGCCGTGTGCTGGCTAAGGTTGACGGTGACATTCTCCACACCGGGCAGTTGCCCAAGGTGATGTTCCAGCAGCCAGATACAGGCAGAGCAGGTGATGCCTTCGATCAGCAGGCGGGTTTCCTTTATGCCTGAGGACAGGGTGTGGGTGAAGCTTTGCTGCACGTCTTCCCGGTCGTACAGGGCGTACTCCGCTTTCAGAACCTCATTGCCATCGGCCTGTTGAGCGGGCTCCGTGCGGTACTTGTAATAACTGTCCAGTCCGCCGTTCACAATAGCTGTTGCCACAGCCTGACAGCCGGGGCAGCACATGGGCTGCTCAACGTCTTCAATAGTGGCATGAAAAAGAACGGGGTCTTTGATGGGCAGGTGACAGTGGAAGCAATGGCACTCTTTATCTTTTGTATGTTCTGCGCTGCACATGGGGGCTTCCTCACTCATACACCGTGATTTCAACAGGCATGCCCGGCTCAAAGCGGACTTCCCGGTTCAGACGCCAGCCGCTCTTGTAGCCGACTTCCGGCACCAGCTTGTCCAGGGTTTCGATCTGGATGTAGTAGCGGCCTTCCGGCAGAGCGCGGGGTTGCCCCCGGTAAGCGGTTTCCCGGGCGGGTGTCTGGATCAGGGCGAAGGTCTGGTTCTCTTCGTGGGGAGCTGTGGGCATCAGATGCATACGCAGTTGCTGGGGCCAGCTGTCCAGAAGACCAGCCATTTCTATCTCCAGGGCGCCGCTTTCTGGTTGAAGAGTGATCACCCCTGAGATTTTCAGATCGGCTGCAAGGCGATCACGGGTGAGGTCCTGATTAATGGCTTTGCCGACCTTGTAGTAATCATCCACCACGACTTGGTCAGCGTTCTGGAACGCGAAGAACACCCGGTAGCTGCCCCAGGTTACAGTGACAAAGATAATACCCAGAATGAACCATACCCAGGGTTCCTGATACCAGCGAGTGATAGGCTCGTTATTGGCGTTTGAAATCATTGGTCACTCCTTATTGGGGGGCTAAGGTTCGGAGACAGGAATCGGCTCTCAGTTTCGGCAGCCGGACCATCAGTACTGTCGTTGTCAGCATGAAATACAATGTTGGTTTTGGGTCCGGTGAGGGCATCGGGCGAAACAGCCAGCCGTACAGGAAGGCTGGCGACAGAGCCCGGTTCCAGAGTCACGCGAGTTTCCCCGCGAAGGGTGGCCCCTTTTATCCCAGATACGGAAATGGTCAGGGTATGGGGCTGTTGGGATTTGTTCACCAGCTTCAAGGTGTAGATATTCTCAACCAGCCCCTGACTGTTAGTGGTGTACAAGCCCTGGCGATCCCGCAGGACTTCAAACTCCAGCACGGTGCGTTGCGTCAGGGTGAAAACAAACAGGCCGGTCATCACACACAGGGCGATAAAATAAGCAATTAACCGAGGACGCAGCAGGTTCGGTTTGCTTCCGTCCAGTTCGCCCTCGCTGGTATAACGGATCAGGCCACGATCGTAATTCATTTTGTCCATAATGCCGTTACAGGCATCCACGCAGGCACCACAGCTGATGCACTCGTATTGCAGACCATCGCGGATATCAATATCTGTAGGGCAAACATGGACACAGAGGTTGCAGTCAATACAGTCGCCAATACCCAGCTCTTTTGGGTCGGCAGAACGTTTGCGTGGGCCACGGGGTTCACCGCGAGTCGCATCGTAGTGCACGGTCAGAGTGTCTCTGTCGTACATTACGCTCTGGAAGCGAGCGTAGGGGCACATATAAATGCAGACCTGCTCCCGTAACCAGCCTGCATTGCCATAGGTAGCGAGAGTGAAAAAGCCCACCCAGAACACAGCCCAGGCAGAGGCCTGTGCGGTGATCAGGTCACCAGTCAGTTCTCGGATAGGGGTAAAGTAACCGACAAAGGTGATAGCAACGGCCAGTGAAATCAGCAGCCAGAGTATGTGTTTAGCCAGCTTGCGGGTGAACTTAGTTGCGCTCATGGGCGCTTTGTCCAGACGCATGCGTTTGTTGCGGTCACCCTCGGTGATTTTCTCCACCCACATAAATACCCAGGTGAACACACTCTGGGGGCAGGTGTAACCACACCAGACACGTCCGGCCAGTACGGTAATAAAAAATAAGCCGAAGGCGCAGATAATCAGCATCCAGGAGAGAAGGATAAAGTCCTGGGGAAGAAAGGTTTCGCCAAATATATAAAACTGTCGTGTACTCAGATCCCAGAGCACTGCCTGACGGTCACCCCAGTTGACCCATACCGTTCCGAAATAGATAAGGAAAAGCAGCGCACCGCCGTAGTTGCGCAGGTTGCGGTGAAAACCCTCAAAAGCACGGGTATAGATTTTCTCCCTGCGCTTATAGAGATCGACGGTTTTTATGATTTCCGGTTCATTTTTTTTGTTTTGTGGTTGGGGCATAGGGGAGTTTCTCAACCAGACATCAATTGGGAATTGCAGGTTGGGTTACGTTTCGCTCACCCAACCTGCATAGGTTGTGTTGTGTTTATTCTGCTGTCTTATCCTTATGGGACAGGCTGTACACATAGGCCGACACAAGGTGAACTTTCTCCGGGCCAAGAATATCTTTCCACGCAGGCATCACACCGTTACGGCCTTTACGAATGGTGTACTCCACCTGAGCCTGACTATTGCCATAAAGCCAGATATCGTCAGTCAGATTGGGTGCACCAAACAGCTTGTTGCCCTGAGCATCGCCACCGTGACACACAGCACAGGTGGTTGCGTAGGCTGCTTTACCGGAGGCCAGATCTTCGATAGTAGCATTGACTTCCAGGCCGCTGAGATCACGGATATAAGAAGCCACGTTGCGTACACCGCTTTCACCCAGTACCGGGCCCCAGGCAGGCATCTGGCCGTTACGACCTTCCATAATGGAGGCTTTAATCTCTGCAGGGACACCGCCCCATACCCAGTCGTGATCGGTGAGGTTCGGGAAGCCGAAGGCACCGCCTGCATCACTGCCATGACACAAAGCGCAGTTATTCAGGAAGATACGTTTACCCATGGACAGTGCCTTGGGGTTCTCCTGCAACTGTTCAATGCTTTTGGCAGCATACTGCTCGAACAGTGGCTGGTACTGACGGGCGTGCTTTTGCTGATCGGCTTTCAGCTCTCCGGTTGAACTCCAGCCCAGAATGCCATCGAACTTGCCGGGCCAGATGCCGGGATACAGTATGAAGTACACTGCACCGAAAATCAGAGTGGCGAGGAACAGACCAATCCACCACATGGGCATGGGATTGTCGTATTCTGTAATGCCGTCAAACTCGTGGCCTACCGTTTCTTCCGTAGAATCCTTGCGCTGTACCTTCCAGGTGGAAAACAGTACAAAACAGATAAACCCAAGGCATGCGAGGGTGAGTATCAGTACCCACGCGCTCCAGAAGTCAGACATTTGGAGCCTCCTCCTTCTTATTATTCTTGTTAGAACCGCTCTTTAATCCTTCATCTTGAAAAGGGAGGTTGGCGGCCTCGTCGAAATCCTTACGCTTACGGTCACTGTAAGCCCACAGTACAATCCCAAGAAAAGCCAGCATGCAGAACACTGTTGCCAGGCCTCGCAGGGTATTGATATCAATATCCATGGTTTGTCCTCGCTTAGCGTTTCTGAGTGATGACGGTGCCCAGGCCTTGCAGGTAGGCCACCAGAGCATCCATTTCTGTTTTGCCTTTCACCGCGTCAGAGGCACTGGCAATGTCCTCGTTGGTGTAAGGCACACCCAGCTTCTGCAGTGCTGCCAGCTTTTTCGGGGTAATGGCGCTGTCGATCAGGTTTTCATTCAGGTGTGGATACGCAGGCATGATGGAGGCCGGTACCACATCCCGTGGGTTATGCAGGTGGGCGCGGTGCCATTCGTCGGAGTAGCGCTCGCCCACACGGGCGAGGTCTGGCCCGGTTCGCTTGGAACCCCAGAGGAAGGGGTGGTCGTACACAGACTCACCGGCTACGGAATAGTGACCATAACGTTCCACCTCAGCCCGCAGCGGACGAATCATCTGGGAGTGACAGCCTACGCAGCCTTCTTTGATGTACACGTCCCGGCCTTCCAGCTCCAGTGCCGTGTAAGGATTGAGGCCTTCCACGGGTTCGGTGGTTTCCTTCAGGTTGAACAGAGGTACGATTTCCACGAGGCCGCCGAAGCTGATGGCGAAAATAACGCCAAGAACCATCAGGCCAATATTTTTTTCTATGATGTCATGTTTGAGCATGTCCTTACTCCCCCTTACACCATGGCCGCTGCAGCTTCAGACTCTTCCGGCCTGGAAGCACGAATGGTCTGCCAGACGTTATAAAGCATGACGAACATGCCGATCACGAAGAATCCACCACCAATCAGGCGCACGATATAACCGTGGTAGCTGGCCTGTACGGATTCGATAAAGCTGTACTGCAGGGTGCCGTCTGCGTTCACTGCCTGCCACATCAAGCCTTGGGTAATACCATTTACCCACATGGACACGATGTAGAGAACCGTACCAATAGTGGCGAGCCAGAAGTGAGTATTGATCAGGCTGATGCTGTACATGTTGTCGCGGCCATACACCTTGGGAATCAGGTGGTACATGGCGCCGATGGAAACCATGGCAACCCAGCCGAGGGCACCGGAGTGTACGTGGCCGATAGTCCAGTCGGTGTAGTGGGACAGTGCATTCACCGTCTTGATCGCCATCATCGGGCCTTCAAAGGTGGACATGCCATAGAAGGAGAGAGAGACCACCAGGAAGCGCAGGATGGGATCGGTACGCAGCTTGTGCCATGCGCCGGAGAGGGTCATTACACCATTGATCATACCGCCCCAGGACGGTGCCAGCAGGATCAGGGACATCACCATACCAAGACTTTGCGCCCAGTCAGGCAGGGCGGTGTAGTGCAGGTGGTGAGGGCCAGCCCAGATATAGATGGCAATCAGTGCCCAGAAGTGCACGATGGACAGACGATAGGAATAAACCGGACGTTCAGCCTGTTTAGGTACGAAGTAATACATCATGCCCAGGAAGCCAGCTGTCAGGAAGAAGCCTACGGCGTTGTGTCCGTACCACCACTGAATGGTCGCATCCATTGCACCGGAGTAAGCGGAGTAGGATTTGAACAGGGTGACCGGCATCTGCATGTTATTCACAACGTGCAGCACCGCAACGGTGATAATGAATGCACCATAGAACCAGTTGGCTACATAAATATGCCTGGCCTTGCGCTTCATGATGGTGCCGAAGAAGACGACAGCGTACGCCACCCAGACGACGGTGATCAGAATGTCGATTGGCCATTCCAGTTCTGCATATTCTTTGGATGATGTCATACCCAGAGGCAGGGTAATGGCCGCCAGCACTATGATCAGCGTCCAACCCCAGAAGGTGAAGGAGGCCAGTGCATCGGAGAACAGGCGTGCCTGACAGGTACGTTGTACGACGTAGTAGGAGGTTGCGAAGAGAGCGGACCCGCCAAATGCAAATATCACCGCATTAGTATGCAGCGGTCGCAGACGGCCGAAGGTCAGGTAGGGTTCAAAATTCAGTTCTGGCCATACCAGCTGGGCGGCGATAAGGAGACCCACCGTCATGCCGACGATCCCCCATATCACCGTCATTACTGCAAACTGGCGAACCACTTTGTAATTGTAATGTGTGTTCGTTGTGTTGCTCATTATCGCGATCCACGATTGCGGTTATACGTATAAACCGAGATAAGTATGAAAAAGGCGTAACAACCCAACAATGACATAGGTCAATGACCGCTCACTTATTGGGCAATAATGATGCTTTTTCAACCACTCCTACGATTTGTTATGTTATGGAGCATGCCCTGTTATATGCCCGGGCACTTGAACCTTGTTGCTTTTATTAGATTGGTATGCGGTGTGCGAATGCGGTCAGTGCTGCGCCACCGGCTCCTGCTGGCGGCGCAATCATAACAGATTCTGTGTATAAATACTTAGTTGGATGGGTTATTTACACTGACTGTTAAGGGCTTTGCCAGATGCTGTGGCCCTTAATATATCGTTTTCCCAGTCAGGGCTATCCAATTTAATAAAGGTTGGCTTCATGGATGGCAGCATACCCTTCCAAAATGCTGTACGTAATGTGGACTCATCGGTACAGGTTGGCGCGGCAGGAACAGTGACAATCAAACAATTCTGTTTTAAAGAAGCTCTGTTCAGGTCTTGCAAGCGCTTGGCTACCGGGCAGTAATGCCCTCTATAGGCACTCAGAGTACAGGACAACTCCAATTGTATTGATATCTCATTACTGTAGTATGGGAACGTGACATACAGAATTTGATCAGCTTTTTTTAACCACTCACTTTCTAACTCCCGACATTTTTCCCAGAACGGTATAGGCCAGGCTTTAGCGGGTTCGATTTCTACAACATGAAGGTCATCCCGGACTTTGTGTGCCTGAAGTTGTAAAGACTTAAGTTCGGGTGAGCTCTGTAGTGAAAGTGGCATGTGAAGGGGGGCATCGTTTGGCCGGACAGCAGTATAAACCGGAGAGCCCCCATTGGCGCATATAACACTGTCAACAACTCTGGCACGCTCAATGTGATAGCCCGGGTCGTTAATGACAACAATAACCTTCCCGGAAAGGCTTTTTATCTGCTCTCTGGCTCTTTCCATATCCAGTTCAATGTCAATGCAGTTTCGGGCGGTATGTTGGTCTACGGCGTAATCGCTGTAGTTTATTCGCAATGGGCCTGTGGATGTATAAAAAAACTCAGGCAGCGAAAGTGATGAGTCTTGTGACAACTGGCTGTCAGTGGAACCTGGAGAGCCCAGACTTCCACGCAAAGGTAAGAAATCGCTGTAGCCAGAAGGATTCTCATCGCTGGATACTGTTGAATTGGAGGCGTCTTCAGATGAAGGCTGTGAGTCGCTGGGCTGACGGGAACCTGAGATATCGCTGCCTATCGTATTTTTGCTGGCGGCTTCTTCTTTGATCTCTGTTTCCTGGTGTGGTGAAGGCACAGGTGTAAACTCGGAGAGTTTTTTAGCCAGCCTTTGCAGTTCTGTTTCGATGTGTTGAAGGAGCCTGTTGTCTTCTGTGTCCTCAGGTGTTTGAGAATGTGTCAACCAGTCGATAGCGGTATTGGCCATCAGCTGGTGGGTCACAGAACGAGCTGAGGAGAGAAGACGCCACAACCCCTTTTCCTGACCGGGAATAAGTTGTTTATCAAGTTCCGCCATGGATGGTGAACTATCACCA
>NZ_SMME01000826.1:0-26183 GCF_009711465.1 Parendozoicomonas verongulae
TATGCGAAAGCAATGGTCCGGGTACTTATATCTAAAGGAAACTTATTTCCATTAAGCTAAAGTATCTGGGGATAGTTGGAAATTTACAAAGGCCATGGACGGTAGTCGCAAGACAGTCCATCAGCGCGGGAAATATCAAACCATCCCCAGCCGCTGATGAACGCTAAAGTCAAAAGATTACCAACCAGTAATTTCCTTCAAACCTTCACCGATATCAGCCAAGCTACGAACAGTCTTCACGCCAGCATCTTGAAGAGCTGCAAACTTCTCATCCGCAGTACCCTTACCACCGGAGATAATCGCACCAGCATGGCCCATACGCTTACCAGGAGGTGCAGTCACACCAGCAATATAAGACACAACAGGCTTGGTCACATGCTCCTTGATATAGGCAGCCGCTTCCTCTTCCGCTGTACCGCCGATCTCACCGATCATAACGATGGCTTCAGTGGCAGGGTCCCTCTCAAAAAGCTCAAGAATATCAATGAAGTTAGAGCCAGGAATTGGGTCACCTCCAATACCTACGCAGGTAGACTGACCAAAACCGAAATCCGTAGTCTGCTTAACCGCTTCATAAGTCAGCGTACCAGAGCGGGACACAATACCCACCTTACCGGGCTTATGAATATGACCAGGCATAATACCGATCTTGCACTCGCCTGGGGTAATCACACCAGGGCAGTTAGGGCCAACCAGACGTACCCCCAGTTCATCACACTTCACTTTGGCTTCCAGCATATCCAGAGTCGGAATACCTTCCGTGATACAGATCACCAGCTCAATTCCACCGTTAGCGGCTTCCAGAATGGAGTCCTTACAGAAAGGTGCTGGTACATAGATCACACTGGCAGTAGCATCAGTCGCTTTCACAGCCTCTGCAACAGTGTTGAATACTGGTAAACCCAAGTGAGTCTGACCACCTTTACCGGGAGTTACACCACCCACCATCTGGGTACCGTAGGCAATCGCCTGCTCGGAGTGGAAAGTCCCCTGCGAGCCAGTAAAGCCCTGGCAGATCACTTTTGTGTTTTTATCGATGAGAATGCTCATGCCTGGCCCTCCGCTGCTGTTACAACCTGCTGCGCAGCGTCTGTCAAACTGGCTGCAGCAATAATATCCAGTCCACTTTCGGCCAAAAGTTTTGAACCGTTCTCTGCGTTATTGCCTTCCAGGCGAACAATCACAGGCACCTTCACTCCCACATCCTTCACAGCCCCGATAATGCCTTCAGCAATCAGGTCGCAGCGTACGATACCACCAAAGATATTGACCAGAACCGCTTTCACGTTTTCATCAGACAGGATGATCTTGAAAGCCTCGGTTACGCGCTCTTTGGTCGCGCCGCCCCCTACATCCAGGAAGTTGGCAGGCTCACCTCCGTGCAGCTTTACAATATCCATAGTACCCATCGCCAGACCGGCGCCGTTTACCATACAGCCGATGTTACCGTCCAGAGCCACATAGTTGAGCTCCCAGCTGGCAGCATGGGCCTCACGGGGATCCTCCTGACTGGGATCGTGCATGGCCTTCAGTTTGGGCTGTCGATAGCTTGCATTACTGTCGATATTAATTTTGGCATCAAGACAGTGCAGATCGCCTTCTTCGGTGATTACCAAAGGGTTTATCTCAAGAAGCGCAAGATCGTGATCCTGGAAGAGCCTGGCCAGCCCCAGGAAAATCTTGGTGAACTGCTTCACCTGTTTGGCATCCAGACCCAATTTAAATGCCAGGTCGCGGCCCTGATAAGGCTGTGCGCCTACCAGAGGGTCAATCTCTGCTTTGAGGATTTTTTCAGGGGTTTCTTCAGCAACCTTTTCAATCTCCACACCGCCTTCGGTGGAAGCCATGAAAACAATGCGACGGGTTGAACGGTCTACAACCGCACCGAGATACAGCTCGTTAGCAATATCAGTGCAGCTCTCTACCAGAATTTTTGCAACGGGCTGGCCTTTTTCATCTGTCTGATAAGTCACCAGACGCTGCCCCAGCCACTGGTCGGCAAAAGCACGAATCTCATCACGACTCTTAACCAGCTTTACACCACCCGCTTTACCACGACCACCAGCATGTACTTGTGCCTTTACGACCCAAGTGTCGCCTCCAATTTTGTCAGCAGCAGCCACTGCTTCATCGGCTGTATCACAGGCATAGCCGGTCGAAACCGGCAAGCCATAGGCAGCGAACAGCTGCTTGCCCTGATATTCATGCAGATTCATTGAGATACCCTGTGCGCCAGCGGCGCAATTCTTATCATTATCGGTCAGGGGGAATCCTTTTCCCCTGCCCCCTCCAGGGTGCCCAATGAATGACGCATCACCAGACACCCTACTCGAACACAGTTAAATCGTTTTCCTAGCGCTTCTTGCGGTTTGGCATATGGATAGCGTGACCATCAACAGCCAGAGCAGCTTCGTGGAGAGCTTCACCAAAGGTTGGATGGCCAAACATAGTCAGCTGCAGATCCTCCGCGCTGGCCCGGAACTCCATAGCAATCACACCCTGCTGAACCAGTTCCGCAGCACAAGGCCCCACAGCGTGTACTCCCAATACACGATCCGTTGCTTTATCTGCGATCACTTTCACCATGCCATCTGCTTCATTGGCAGCAACAGCACGGCCGATGGCAGCAAACGGGAAGGTGCCCACTTTGTACTCTTCGCCCGCAGCTTTCACTTCTTCTTCAGTTTTACCTGCCCATGCCACTTCAGGATGGGTATAAATGACGGAAGGGATCAGTTCGTAGTTTACCTGAGCCACTTTCTCGGCAATCAGCTCGGCAACCATGACACCTTCTTCAGAACCCTTGTGCGCCAGCATTGGGCCACGCACTACGTCACCGATGGCAAATACACCGGGTACATCAGTACGGCACTGATCATCAACGAAGACGAAGCCTCGCTCGTCCAGGTTGATACCTGCGTCGGGAGCAAACAAGCCTTCGGTGTACGGGCGACGACCGACACAAACAATCAGCTTGTCGTAAGTTTCCCTGTGCTCTTCACCGGCGGAGTCCAGGTAGCGAACTTCCACTTCACGGCCCTTGATTTCAGAGCCAACAACACGAGCCCCTAAACGGATATCCAACTTTTGCTTCTTGAATATCTTGGCAGACTCTTTGGCGACTTCCTGGTCAGCCAGCGCCAGGAAAGAATCCAGAGCTTCCAGTACAGTTACCTTGGAGCCTAAACGAGACCAGACACTACCCAGTTCCAGGCCAATAACACCAGCACCGATCACACCCAGACGCTCTGGCACTTCCTGAAATTCCAGTGCACCAGTAGAGTCAACAATAATGTCGTTATCCAGAGGAGTGGGTGGAATTTCGATAGGGACAGAGCCCGTTGCGATCACAACATTCTCGGCTGCGATAGTTTTTACAGAGCCATCGGGTGCAGTGATTTCAATCTGCTTGCCTGCCAGCACCTTGGCTGTGCCCATAGCATGCTCAACACCATTAGCCTTAAACAGGCCACTGATGCCCATGTTCATCTGCTTAACGACTTTATCCTTGCGCTTGATCATCGCAGGAACATCGATATCCAGATTCTCCAAAGAGATACCATGGACCTTAAAGCCTTTGTGAGCCTCATGGAACTTATGAGAAGTATCCAGCAGCGCCTTGGAAGGGATACAACCTACATTAAGGCAGGTTCCTCCCAACTTCGCCTTACCTTTTTCGTCTATCCACTTATCGATGCATACGGTCTTCATGCCCAGCTGTGCTGCACGAATGGCAGACACATACCCTGCAGGACCTGCGCCGATAACTGCTACATCAAACTTATCTGTCATATCTAATTTCCAGAGTTTTAACCGTCAGACCTGCCGTCAAACATCAAGAAGTATACGGGCAGGATCTTCAAGGAGTTCCTTCATCGTAACGAGGAAAGTTACGGCTTCCTTACCATCCAACAAACGGTGATCGTAGGAAAGAGCGAGATACATCATGGGGAGTATCACCACTTCTCCGTTGACAGCCATGGGACGCTCCTGAATCTTGTGCATGCCCAGAATGGCAGCCTGTGGAGGATTCAGAATTGGCGTAGAGAGTAAAGATCCAAATACGCCCCCGTTGGAGATAGTAAAGGTGCCACCAGTCATCTCTTCAATAGAGAGTTTGCCATCCCTTGCTTTGGTTCCGTAGTCACGAATGGTCGATTCTACATCAGCAAGACTCATATTTTCAGTATCACGTAAAACAGGAACCACGAGTCCCCGATCACTGGATACCGCAACACCAATATCCTGGTAGCCATGATATACAATATCATTGCCATCAATGGAAGCGTTGACAACAGGTTGACGCTTCAAAGCTTCAACTGCAGCCTTTACGAAGAAGGACATAAAGCCCATTTTTACGCCGTGACGCTTTTCGAATTTTTCCTTGTACTGTGCCCGCAAATCCATGATGGGCTTCATATTAACCTCGTTAAACGTGGTCAACATGGCGGCTGTCTGCTGGGCCTGAACCAAGCGCTCTGCCACCTTCGCACGCAGGCGAGTCATGGGAACACGTTTCTCTACGCGCTCCCCATCAAAAACCGGTGCCAAAGCTTCGGGCTGTGCTTTTGGTGCTGGAACAGGTACCGAGGCAGGTGCAACAACAGGAGCACTGCCATCTTTGGCAAAAGCCAGCACGTCCTCTTTGGTCACACGACCATCCTTACCTGTACCTGACACACTGGCAGGATTCACACTCAGCTCTTCTGCAGCACGGCGGGCTGCAGGGCTGAGAATAGGTTCACTGGCAGATGAAGATTCTTTAGTTGTTGTTTCTGCAGGAGTCGGTACCGCAGCAATGGTTTTACCCACCTCACCTACACTGAAGCGGCCAATCAGCTCTTCGCTGAGAATGGTATCACCTTCATTTTTAATAATTTCACTCAGCACGCCGTCGGCGGGAGCCACAATTTCCAGAACCACTTTATCGGTTTCAATATCTGCCAGCAGCTCATCACGCTTGCAGCTTTCACCGGGCTGCTTGTGCCAGGTAGCAATTGTGCCGTCAGCTACAGATTCGGGAAATGTGGGGGCTTTGATGTCAGTAGCCATAATTCGTCAGATTCCTTTTGCTCCAGTGCTGCTCAATTCAGGTCCAGTGCATCGGCAACCAGCTTCTGCTGCTGTTCAACATGCATAGACATGTAACCACAGGCAGGAGCAGCGGATGCGGGACGTCCGGCATAAGTGAGTGCAAGTGTTTTATTCTTGTGACCGGCAACAACCCGGTGCATATGGTGTTGACTGCAGTACCAGGCGCCCTGATTCATAGGCTCTTCCTGACACCAGACAACAGATGTCAGATGAGGATAAGCGTCCATAACCCCCTGAAGGACTTCTTCCGGGAAGGGGTACAGCTGCTCGACACGCACAATTGCGATATGTTTCAACTCTTCCGCTCCACGCTTGTCCAGCAGATCGTAGTATACCTTGCCACTACAGATCACCAGACGGGTGACTTTGCTGCTATCCAGCTCTGCAGTTTCGGGCAGCACCGTCTGGAAAGATCCTTCCGATAAATCTTCCAGCGAAGATACTGCTGACTTATGGCGCAGCAGGCTCTTGGGAGAGAACACCACCAGTGGCTTACGCAACGGCCGCAGCACCTGTCGGCGTAACATATGAAATACCTGGGCAGGTGTAGTAGGCACACATACCTGAATATTGTGTTCGGCACAGAGCTGCAGGAAGCGTTCAAGGCGTGCAGAAGAGTGTTCGGGCCCTTGCCCTTCGTAACCGTGGGGCAGTAGCATAGTCAATCCACACAGGCGGCCCCACTTAGACTCGCCACTGGTTATAAACTGGTCAATCACCACCTGGGCGCCATTAGCAAAATCGCCAAACTGCGCTTCCCAGATGACCAGAGAGTTCGGCTGGGTAGTGGAGTAGCCGTATTCAAAGGCCAGCACCGCTTCTTCGGAAAGCACAGAATCATAAATCTGCAGCGGAGGCTGCTCTTCGGCCAGATGAGCCAGCGGTACCCAGGTTGATCCGTCCTTCTGACTGTGCAGCACGGCATGTCGATGAGAGAACGTACCCCGCCCTACATCCTGGCCGGTAATTCGCACAGGGTGACCTTCCATTAGCAGCGATGCATAGGCCAGCAGTTCTGCCATGCCCCAGTTAATAGAAAGCGCACCGGCAGCCATCTTACGGCGATCGTCGATAATCTTGCCCACCTGGCGTTGAAGAGCAAACCCTTCCGGCACCTGAGACAAAGCCTGTCCCAGTTCCTGCAGAGTACCCAGTGCAACGCGTGTGTCGTGCAGAGCTGTCCACTCATGACCGAGGTATGGCTCCCAGTCTACATAAAGATCTGTATTCGGCTCCCGCACCAGACTCTTGGCTACATGCTGGCCATTATCCAATGCGTTCCGATAATCTTCGATCATGGCGAGATTCTGCTCTTCTGAGATCACCTCGCTTTCTACCAGACTATTCGCATACAAAGTGCGAGACGTGTCCTGCACTTTGATCTGGCTATACATCATGGGCTGGGTGGAAGAGGGCTCATCCGCCTCGTTATGACCACGACGGCGGTAGCAAACCAGATCAATCACTACATCGCTCTTGAATTCCTTGCGGTAGTCTGCAGCCAGTTTGGTGGCGAAGATTACCGCTTCAGGATCATCACCATTCACATGAAGGATGGGTGCCCCAACAATTTTGGCCACATCTGTACAATACTCTGTGGAGCGGGCATCTTCCCGCTTACTGGTGGTAAAGCCCACCTGATTGTTCACCACAATATGAATCGTACCGCCAGTTGCATAAGCGCGGGTCTGGGAGAGCTGAAAGGTTTCCATCACAACGCCCTGCCCTGCAAACGCAGCATCACCATGAATGGAGACAGGCAACACCTGATCGCGGGCAGTATCGTCACGGCGATCCTGACGGGCACGCACAGAACCTTCTACGACCGGGCTCACAATCTCAAGGTGAGATGGGTTAAAGGCCAGAGCCAGATGCACTTCGCCACCGGGAGTCATGACATTGGATGAAAAACCCTGATGGTATTTCACATCACCGGAACCGTTCTTGTTATGCAGGTTGATCTTGCCTTCGAACTCTTCAAACAGATCGGCAGGGTTCTTGCCAAGGATATTGACCAGCACATTCAATCGGCCACGGTGAGCCATGCCGATCACCACTTCTTTTGCCGACCCGGCACCTGTACGCTGAATCAATTCATCCAGCATGGGAATCAGGGACTCCCCACCTTCCAGACCAAACCGTTTGGTTCCCGGAAACTTGGTACCTAAATATTTTTCCAGACCTTCTGCTGCGGTGAGGCGCTCCAGCAAGTGAATACGGGCAGCATCACTCATTTTCGGACGGCCACGAACACTTTCCAGCTTGCGCTGAAACCAGCGGCGCTGCTCAGTATCCACAATGTGCATAAACTCCGCACCAATGGAGCTGCAGTATGTGGCCTCGAGAGCCTCACAGATTTCACCTAAAGTGGCTTCCTCTTTGCCTAGAAACAAGGAGCCGGTTTGGAAAGGTGTATCAAGATCTGCCTCTGTCAGGCCATGGTGTTCCAGCTGAAGGTCGGGGATATCTTCACGGATCATCAGGCCAAGAGGGTCGAGCCTGGCTTTCTGATGACCACGCATCCTATAACCATTCATCAAGCGAAGAACAAGAACCTGCTTTTTCTCATGCTCGCTGGATACGAAGCTGGCAGCCACGGGCTTGTGACGCTGACGACTCTGGGCCAGGCGAACAAAATTTTCCTGGACTGTAGAGTGGGGAACGTCATTGGCGGTAGCGCCGGCAACTTGGGGAAGCCCGGCAAAATAATCTCGCCATTGCTCAGGAACGGTATTTGGATCACGCAGATAGCGCTCGTACAGTTCTTCTACATATGCAGCGTTTCCCCCGGAGATATGGGCTGTTTGCCACATGCGCTGCATGACACCATCTTGCATTGTTTCTGTCACCCCAGATAAAGGGGCCTGTCCTGTATGGATAGACCGGATTGTGTCCGGAAGCCCCTGTTGGTTAAATCTTTTGAGACCTTTGTAGTTCTGTGAACAGCGTGGCTGTTATCAAAGATCGTCTCAGGTCCAGCCTGCATTGTCGATTGTACATTTTATATACAGACAATATATAAAAACCCGTATACACCTTTGACAAAGAGCAACCTTCGGACTTCGCGCCCATTATAGGCACTAACACCTACACAAATCACCTACTAAGTCACGGATTTCCGAATGATTTTTCATGACTGAGTAGAAATTAATCAGAACATCCTTCTCATATTAAACACCTACCCCTTGATCTACGCCGCACTAACTAAAACAAATTGCGCAATTTACATAGTTCATTAGTCATAGATCAATTTTTTGATGAAAAGGGGGTGATAGTTTGAGCACACCAAAACTGACGTGCTGTTTACATAGCCTTTCTCTCAAGACAGCACGACCATACAAGGAGTTTGTTGTGCCTACTGGAGAATCTCGTTTCTCTCTCCCCGCCAGAGTCTTGATGCTTCGGCAAATGCTCTGGGGTGCTGCCTACTACGGCGTTTATGTGTTGCTCACCCGTTTCTTTCTGGAAGAACTGAACTATAGCGAAACCGACACACTGATGATGTTGGGCGCCTTCGGAGCCGTTGGACCGGTTTTCTCAGTGCTCGGCGGTTTGGCCGCTGATCGCATTATTGGCTCTTTCCGCGCGGTTTACATCGGCTACAGCTTTTACGCTTTGGGTCTGCTGAGTCTTTCTATCGGGGCCGGCACGCTCAATATTCCTCTCAGTATTTTTTCGATTGCCCTGATAGGCTACTCACGGGGGCTTTCAGCGGCTTGCCCAACGGTGCTTTTGGGTAACTCCTTTGCTGCGGACAAACGCGATGTATTCCAGCAAGCACTCACCATTAACTACTCCATCAATAATCTGGGCTCGTTTACAGCGCGCTATCTGTTCCCACTGTTCATTGCCTACATTGGCTACCGTGGCAACTTCCTGATCTCCACCGTACTGATGTCCATCAACGTGCTGTTATTCTTTATTTTCCGCCGTCAGCTCATCAGCGTGGGTAGTGATGCTGACCAGCGCCCTGTTTCTGCTGGCACATGGGCTGTCTTTGCGGTTGGTTCTCTGGCGATGCTGGGCCTGGTTTTCTGGATTTTCTCCAATCTGGACGCAGGCAAGGACCTGATGCTGGCACTGGGCCTTGGTGCCATCGGTTACTTTGTTATTGAAATTTTCCGCTCTACACCTGCAGAACGCTGGAAAATGTGTGCCCTGCTGGTATCCCTGTTCATCCTGATCTGCTTCTACTTCTACTACGGGCAGATGTCCACCTCCATGAACCTGTATGCCATCAACATGATGGACGACCACCTCTTTGGTAGTATTCCTTTCCGCCCTGAGTCCAACGCAGCATTTAACCCACTGTGGTGCTTCCTGCTGGGTACCCCCATCATGATGGTTTACGGATTCCTGGAAAAGAAAGGCATCAACCCAACTATCCCAACCAAGTTTGGCTTTGCTTTCCTGTTCTCTGCCGCGGCCTTCCTGCTGCTGGCCTCTTCCACTCAGCATATTAACGCTGATGGCAAGATCGCTGCGGAATGGATTATGGGTGTTCACTTCTTCCAGGCAATCGCAGAACTGATTGTGGGGGCACTGGGTGTTGGCTTTATCTATGAGATGATGCCAACGCGTCTAAAGGCCTTCGGTATCGGTCTGCGCTCCGTATCCCTGTCCCTTTCTGGTCTGGTAGCTGCGATTATTTCTACTCGCATCGCACTGCCAAAAGACATCGTTCTGACGCCTGAAGTGGTTCAGACCGTATACGGAAACTTCTTCCATACTCTGGGTCTCGCGGCCATCGTAATGGCTTTCGTAACCATGGGTCTGGCTCAGATCATCAAGCGTATGGTTGCCCGCGGCAAGGCAATCGAAGCTGGCGAAACTGACGCGCAAGGCAATCTGAAAGCTGCCTGACCCTCTTAGCTTTCAAGCTAAAAGAAAGAAACCCTCCTTCAAACAAAGGAGGGTTTCTTTTTATCTGTTGAATTGTTTTAAGTACCGCTGGCCAGCAACATATTTCTAATATGACCAATAGCCCGGGTTGGGTTCAAACCTTTCGGACACACATTCACACAGTTCATAATGCCTCGGCAACGGAACACACTGAACGGGTCATCCAGATTGGCCAGACGCTCGTCAGTCGCAGTATCACGGCTGTCCGCCAGGAAGCGGTAGGCCTGCAACAATCCCGCTGGGCCCACAAATTTATCCGGGTTCCACCAGAATGATGGACAGGATGTGGAGCAACATGCACACAGAATGCACTCATACAGACCATCCAGTTTTTCCCGCTCTTCTGGTGATTGCAAACGCTCAATAGGCGGTGCAGGTGTGTCGTTGATCAGATAGGGCTGAATCTTTTCATACTGCTTGTAGAAAAGAGCCATATCCACCACCAGATCACGAATCACCGGCAAGCCAGGCAGCGGGCGCAACACCAGCTTGCCCTTGCGAACGGCTTCCGACAATGGCGTGATACAGGCCAGACCATTGGTGCCACTGATATTCAGACCATCGGAACCACACACGCCTTCACGGCAGGAGCGGCGATAGGCCAGACTATCGTCTTTCTCCTTAATCAGAGCCAGAACATCCAACACCATCAAGTCTTTCCCTTCCGGAATATCAACGGTGATGTCCTGCATGTACGGCGCAGAGTCTGTTTCAGGGTTATAACGATAAATGCTTACCAGCAAACTCATCTTTAGCCTCCCTCCCTTTTTAGTAAGACCGCGCTTTAGGCGGGAATGGCTTCATAGTCTTAGGTGTGAAGTTCACCTCACGTTTACCGACCTTTTTGCCTTCCGGGAAGTACAGGGAGTGCTTCAGCCAGTTTTCGTCATCCCTCTCCTGGAAGTCGTTACGGGCATGAGCACCACGGGACTCTTTCCGCTCAAGGGCAGAAACTGCGGTCGCGTAAGCCACTTCGTACAGATTTTCCAGCTCCAGAGCCTCGATGCGAGCCGTGTTAAAGGCCTTACTCTTGTCTTCCAGATACACATTCTGCAAACGCTCACCCAGTGCATCCAGCTCTTTGAGGCCTTTCAGCATGGTCTCTTCTTCACGGAATACACCAAAGTTCAACTGCATAATATTCTGCAAGTCCTTGCGAACGTCGGCCACCTTTTCACCGGAAGTCGAGCTGTTCAGGCGATCCAGACGAGCCATAGCTCGCTGAATATCGTCTTCACTGGCATCGACAGAATCAAAACCATCTTCGAGGCTCTTCTTGATCTGGATACCGGCTGCACGACCAAATACAACAAGGTCAAGCAGAGAGTTACCACCCAGGCGGTTCGCACCGTGCACGGAGACACAAGCGGCTTCACCACAGGCGTACAGACCTTCTACAACTTCGTCGTCCCCAGAAGTATTGCGCATCAATGCCTGACCACCGATGTTCGTGGGGATACCGCCCATCATGTAATGACAGGTTGGTACAACAGGTACCGGGTCTTTCACAGGGTCAATGTGAGCAAAGGTCTTGGACAGTTCACAGATACCGGGCAGACGCAGGTTCAGGGTTTCTTCACCAAGATGATCCAGTTTCAGCAGTACATGATCCTTGTTCGGGCCAGCACCACGGCCTTCCATAATTTCCAGAATCATGGAGCGAGCCACAACATCCCGACCAGCAAGGTCTTTGGCGTTTGGCGCATAACGTTCCATAAAGCGTTCACCATCACCATTGATCAGATAACCGCCCTCACCCCGACAACCTTCCGTGACCAGAACACCGGCACCGTAAATGCCCGTTGGGTGGAACTGCCACATCTCCATATCCTGAGCCATATAACCGGCCCGGAGTGCCATTCCTACACCATCGCCGGTGTTGATCAGGGCGTTAGTGGTAGATGCATAAATACGACCTGCACCACCGGTGGCCATCACCGTAGCCTTGGCCTTGATGTAAACCACTTCACCGGTTTCTATGCAGATAGCTATCACACCCGCAACCTGCCCCTTGGCATTTTTTACCAGATCAACGGCATACCATTCGTTAAAGAACGTGGTACCGCCTTTCAGGTTACCTTGATACAGCGCATGAAGCAGAGCATGGCCGGTACGGTCAGCCGCCGCACAGGTACGTGCCGCCTGACCACCTTCACCAAAGTCTTTGGACTGCCCGCCAAAAGGACGCTGATAGATACGGCCTTCTTCGGTACGGGAAAACGGCAGCCCCATGTGATCCAGTTCATAAACCGCCTGAGGGCCAACAGAGCACATATACTCGATGGCATCCTGATCGCCAATATAGTCTGACCCTTTTACGGTGTCATACATATGCCAGCGCCAGTCATCATTCGGGTCTGCACTGGCGATTGCACAGGTAATACCGCCTTGTGCAGACACGGTGTGTGAACGGGTTGGAAAAACTTTTGTTATACATGCGGTACTGACACCGGACTCTGTCAGCTGCAGAGCCGCGCGCATACCTGCACCACCGCCACCAATAACGATGGCATCAAATGTCAGCGTACGAATCTTCGACATCCCTTATAGCCCCCAAAGAATCTGAACACCCCAGACCATGTAGCTGAACATCACGATGCCGCACAGCGCCTGAAAAAGAAAACGAAAAACCAGCGCTTTTTTACCGAGAGCCCGTTCATTCAGATAGTCACCCGAGATGGTCCACATACCCACCCAGGCATGTGCCCCCAAAGAAATCAGTGCCAGCAGGCTGAAAATGCGCATCCAGGTTTGACCAAACAGCCCCTGCCATGCTTCATAGTCAACAGGGCCATTGCATACCAACCAGGCCACCATAAAGACGGTGTAAGCTGCCAGAACCACAGCGGTCACCCGTTGTACCATCCAGTCGTAAAGACCACTGCGCGACAGATTGGTAATATTGGTTACCATACCCACACCCCCGCCAAAATACTGAGAGCAACGCCCAGCACAAGTGTTACCTGCGCGCCAGTTTTGCCAGACTCTTTAGATTCCCCTATACCTGCATCCATCAGCAGATGCTTGATACCGGCAACGAAATGATAACCAAGGCCAGTCAGCAATCCCCAGGCAATAAATTTGGCGATTGGAGAAGTGAGGCACTCGGTAAACTGCTCAAACTCTGCTTTAGAATCAAGCGAAAGATCAAGCCCATAGAGAAGGAAAGCAATACCCACAAAGAGAATCACACCGGAGACCCGGTGAAGAATCGATGTATAGGCGGGTAAGGGCAACCTTATTGTTGTCAGGTCGAGATTGACTGGTCTCTTGCTATTCACGGTCTACACCCTGTCACCCGAACGGGTCTTTGGAATTGTGCATGAGTTATGATTATGGCCTGAAGGATACGTACTTTTCACCCTCTGACTTCGGGCGCAAGTATAGAGACTTCAATCTCTGATTACAACGGCACAAGTCCGTATAAACCACTAAAAACACTACGTTATTATCTACACAACCATACGTCAGCACGATGTCATAAAATGCCCCTGCACAAATTAACTTTTCACCAGCGATTGAGAATTTTTTTACAAAATAAAAACAAAATCGCCTTATGAACATGAGGCCTCTGGTTGTTTGACAAAAACATTTATCTCTCTATAGTTGGGCGAAACTAAGTACGCCGAACCCGAAGAAGACAACAAGAAAATACGCAACTACACGACACTTGGCATATTAAGATCGGGTTCAGCAATGCCCGCCGTTCATTTAAGTACAGGCATCAAGGGCAAAATCGCAGCAAGAATTATAAGAAAGCAAATACACAATCCGATAGTACAAGCAGGAGGGCCCATGGCTGAGAAGCTCGCGCGGCTAACCATAGAAGGTAGTGAAGAATCCCTGGAACTGCCGGTTTATAGCGGAACTCTTGGACCCGATGTTATCGATGTCAGAAAACTCACCGCAAATGGTGTGTTTACCTACGATCCGGGATTTGTCTCCACTGCAGCATGCGAATCAAAAATTACCTTTATAGATGGCGATAAGGGCGTTCTCCTTCACAGGGGCTATCCCATCGAACAACTGGCAGAACACTCTGATTTTCTGGAAGTCTGCTATTTGTTGATTTACGGTGAACTGCCCGACGCAGAAGAAAAAGAGAAATTCTCTTCAACCATCATGGGTCACACCATGGTACATGAGCAGATGATTGAGTTCCTGAACGGTTTCCGCCGTGATGCTCACCCTATGGCAATTATGTGTGGTCTTGTCGGTGCACTGTCGTCTTTCTATCACGACTCCCTGGACATCACGAACGAGCGTCATCGTCAGATTACTGCCTACCGCCTGATTTCCAAAATGCCTACTCTGGCAGCCATGGCGTACAAGTATTCCATAGGTCAGCCCTTCATGTACCCTCGCAATGATCTCTCTTACGGCGGCAACTTCCTGCATATGATGTTTGCCACCCCCTGCGAAGCCTATGAAGTCAATCCTGTCCTCGCTCGCGCCATGGACAAGATATTCTTACTTCATGCCGACCATGAGCAGAATGCATCCACCTCTACCGTACGACTGGCCGGTTCCAGTGGTGCCAACCCGTTCGCCTGTATCGCTTCTGGTATCGCAGCATTGTGGGGGCCTGCTCATGGTGGTGCCAACGAAGCTGTACTGAAGATGCTGGATGAAATTGGCGATGAGTCCAATATCGACGATTTTGTTGCCAAGGCAAAAGACAGGAACGATCCATTCCGACTGATGGGCTTCGGCCATCGTGTCTATAAGAACTTTGACCCCCGCGCCAGGGTTATGAAACAAACCTGTGACGAGGTACTGGGTGAGCTGGGCATTAACGACCCTCAGCTGAAAATTGCCAAACGTCTGGAGCAGATTGCGCTGGAGGACCAGTACTTTATTGATCGCCAGTTGTACCCAAACGTGGACTTTTACTCCGGCATCATACTGAAAGCACTGGGCATTCCTGTGGAGATGTTCACTGTTATCTTTGCCACAGGCCGCACCCCTGGCTGGGTTGCCCACTGGCATGAAATGATCAGCAGCAGCTACCGCATTGGTCGTCCACGTCAGCTATATACCGGGCACCCTCAGCGAGATTTCACTCCTCTGTCTGAGCGTTAACAGCTAGACACATGAGCTTTAAATGTCAAAACGCCACTGCCTGCCAGTGGCGTTTTTGTTTAAAACCACTTAACTCTAAGAAATCACCCTCTAAAAGGATTTCTTATGGAGTGGTTCAGCGATCCACAGGCCTGGATATCTCTGCTTACCCTTACAGCCCTGGAAATCGTGCTGGGTATCGACAATATTATTTTTGTCAGCATTCTTGCTGGCCGTCTGCCCCCCCACCAGCGTAATAAAGCCCGTACCATTGGCCTGATTCTGGCAATGACCACCCGCATTCTTCTCCTTCTTTCCATTGCCTGGGTGATTGGATTGACGGAACCACTGTTTACCCTGCTGAGTCACAATGTGTCCGGGCGGGACATCATCCTTTTCGGCGGCGGATTATTCCTGCTGGCCAAAAGTACCCATGAAATTCATGCCTCACTCGAGGGCGGCCAGGACCAGACACCAGCAAATATTGCAGCCTCCAGCTTTGTCGTGACACTGATACAAATCGCTCTGCTGGATATTGTCTTCTCTCTGGATTCTGTTATCACTGCCGTGGGTATGGCAGACCATATTTCCGTGATGATTATCGCCATTGTTATTGCTGTGGGGGTCATGCTGTTTGCTGCCAGGGCGATTGGTGACTTTGTAGACCGGCACCCTACCTTGAAGATGCTGGCCCTGAGCTTCCTGATTCTGGTAGGTGTGTCCTTACTGGCAGAGGGCCTCTCATTTCATATACCCAAAGGCTATATCTATTTTGCAATGGCCTTCTCTCTGGGAGTGGAAATTCTCAATATTCGTCAGGCTGCTAAGAAAACGAACAGTAATAAGGGGTGAATGGTGCCCTCTGCCGAAGCTTTGACACCTCCCTTTCTATACACCTTCTACACTCAAAGGGACGCTATCTGACTCAGTCATGCCAGAGAGGTATACGATGTTCTGGAATGGATTCTGCCCCCAAAGACTCGCCCGCACAGTAGTTGTTGCTGCAGGCATGATGACCGCCTCCGCCTGCAGCCATTATCCCTTCAAATATGAGCCCTATTCCCACCCTCAGGCATGTGTGGACCGGAGTGAAATGGAAGCTGCTGTGAAACGTCTCGAAAGCTATGCCCAAAACTGCCGACCAAAGATGATAGTGGCTACCGGAAAATCATTATACCAACAGGGTACTCAATGAGCTCTCCGCATTTCGACGGGTTCACTTTTGACGGCGTTTACTTTGAGGCCGCCTGCGATGGCAACTCGGTAAGCTGGAACTGTCACGACGGCTGTGAAGGGAAACTTGAAGTTCCCATGGCTCGCTTATGGAACCAGAAAATCGGAACCATCAAGCTGGAATGCTCAGAGTGTCATAGTCAGTGGCAGATGGAAGTTTCCAGCATGTCCCGCCCGATCCACGCAGATATTATTGAGCTGGGCAGTCACACCGCCAGCTCCAACTTGTTTTTACACTCCAGAAGATAACGTTTCAGCTCCGGCACGCAGGAGCCACAATTGGTTCCTGCTTTTAACTCCCGCCCGATAGCCTCAACACTGTCCAACCCGCTATCAATACCTTCGCAGATAGTGTTTTCTCCTACACCAAAACAGGCACACACTGTTGGCCCACTCCTCTTTCCAGACCCCGCTACACCGGCCAGCACCCGCCAGTTCACTTCATCCTTCTCAAATTGCTGATGCAGCCACTGACGATCCAGCTCCAGCGGAGAAGACGATAGACAAAGGACACTCATAATTTGTCCTTCTTCCATAATCGCCTGGCGCAACACGCCTGTACGGGATTGAAACGTGATGACATCCCCCTCTGGCAACAACTTATGAGCAATGTCCCCTTGATCACTCCCACCCAATTCATAACGCCAGCAGTGCTTATCCCGAACAGCCGCGCAGTACTCAATATCTGGAAGCGTCATCTTTCGGCGGGAAACCAACACGCCATACCATTCCCCCTGCCAGGGGCTTATACGCACAGGGGTTGCCTTGCTATCCGGCTGACGGGAAACAGGATCAGTCACCTGGTGCACCAAAGGCCCCAATAGTCCACCTCGGGTATACTCCCGTGTCCAGTGCATGGGCATAAACACCTGACCAGCAGTCATGTCCTCATCCACCTGTACTCTGGCTACAGCACGCCCGTAGGAAGACTGCAGTTGGGCCAGCTCGCCAGCTTTTACTTTTAAAGCCTTTGCATCGTCGGGATGGATTTGAATAAACGGCTCGTAGATGTGACGATTCAGCTGAACTGCTCGAGCTGTACGGGTCATTGTGTGCCATTGGTCACGAATACGGCCGGTATTCAGAATGAAGGGATAGTTTTTATCGGGGAACGCTGCTCTCTCAGCTGCTGGCATCACAAACCACGCTTTACCAGATGGAGTGCAAAACCCTCCGTTGGCAAACAGCCTCTCAGTGTCCCCAGTATTTTCTGCAGTAGAGACTGGCCACTGCAACGGTTTCAGATTGTCATAATCATTATTTGAAAGGTTTTGCAGCCCTGACAGGTTAAACAGCCGAAAGCTCTCACTCACAGAGTTCTCAAAGCCAGAAAGCCGCGCATGTTCCCTGAAAATATCAGCCGGACAAGTGTACTCGAAGTCAGCGGTATACCCCAAACGCAACCCCACCTGTGCAAGCACCCACCAATCGGGCCTGGCCTCTCCTGCAAGGGGAAACAACGCTCGCTGTCGGGAAATTCTGCGCTCGGAGTTGGTGACCGTGCCATCTTTCTCACTCCAGGGCGCGGCGGGAAGGAGAATATCAGCATAGGCTCCGGTATCCGTATTCCGTACACAATCCGACACAACAACATGTTCGCATCGCTCAAGAGCTGCTCGTACTTTATCGGCATTGGGCATACTGACTGCCGGATTGGAGCCCAGTATCCAGACAAGGCGAATACCCCCTCGTCCCATAGCCTCAAATAAATCAACCGCTGTCAGTCCGGGCTTGCTAACCATATTGGGCGCGCCCCAAAAGCGTTGAACACGATCAATATCCTCAGGGGCAAAATCCATATGGGCAGCCAGCTGGTTGGCTAATCCACCTACTTCCCTTCCCCCCATAGCGTTGGGCTGCCCCGTTAGAGACAAGGGGCCACAACCAGGCTTGCTAATACGCCCCGTAGCCAGATGGGTGTTGATTATGGCATTCACACGGTCTGTGCCATCAAAACCCTGATTGGTTCCCTGTGACCAGGCCGTCACCACATTTTCTGTGCCAGCAAACAGTGTGTAGAAGGTCTTTAAATCAGTAATGGAAAGTCCACACGTTTCTGAAACAGCATTCAGATTAGACGCACTCTTTCTTGCGGCAGCAAGAGCCTGCTCAAAACCCTCTGTATTTGAGGACACCCATTGATTATCAACAGCACCGTGATCGGCCAGCCACACCAGCAACCCAGCAAACAGGGTTGTGTCGGTGCCCGGTTTTAGGGGGAGGTGTAAGTCAGCGATTTCACAGGTAGCGGTTTTTCGCGGATCAATAACGATAACTTTTTTATTCGGGTGCTTTTCAATAGAGGCTTGAATTCGCTGGAACAGGATGGGATGGCACCAGGCGGTATTCGAGCCAACCAGAACAATCAGGTCGGCCAGTTCTAAATCTTCATAGCAGCCGGGTACAATATCTTCCCCAAATGCACGCTTGTGCCCTGCCACTGTAGAAGCCATGCACAAACGAGAGTTAGTGTCGATATTGGAGCTGCCAATAAACCCCTTCATCAGTTTATTGGCAACATAGTAGTCCTCTGTTAACAGTTGGCCGGAGCCGTAAAGCGCCACGCTTTCCGGGCCATATTTCCTGATAGTGGATTTGATACGGGATGCGACGTCATTAAGAGCGTAACCCCATGTGGATTGAAGTCCATTAATATGAGGCGCTAACAGCCTGTCTTCAAATCCAACGGTTTCTCCCAGTGCTGAACCTTTGGAACACAGACGACCGTGGTTTGCCGGATGGAAGACATCACCCTGAATTTTAATTTGATGGGTTTCTGTATCTTCGATGTCAGCCTGAATTCCACACCCTACACCACAGTAGGCACACGTTGTTTTTATGCACTGATTCACTTGCAATACCTTGTTATTCTTCTGCGCCTTGTTTGTGCCTGGGGCTTGTTATTTTCAGGCTGCGTCAGGTTCCGTATAGGATCTTCCAAAAATCATCATATCCCTGAATTCCGAAATATCCTGTTGTAATTCAAAAAGCTCCTGATACCACAAGGCATCACTGATATCGCCGTAGAGAAGAACACCTTGCAGGCGATGATTTCTTATCACCAGCTTCCGATAAATACCCTGAGATGGCATATTCAACACAAGTTCATCGTTGCCATACTCACTTTGATCGGGTGTACCTCCTTCAAAATCCCCCAGTGAAAAAAGATCAATACCCGTCACCTTTAGCCGCGTGGCCGTATCACTTGGCTGAAACCCTGAAACCGGCGTGCCACACAAAACATCAGCCAGAATCCTGGCCTGCTGATAGACCGGTTCCACCAAACCAAATGTGTGACCACTCACCTCTACACACTCCCCTAGCCCGAAAATACGAGGGTCTTCACTTTGCAGGCATGAATTTACCAGCAATCCTCGATTGCAGCGCAAACCTGCGCTCTGCACTAACTCGATATTGGGATGGATACCGGCAGTCAATACAACGAGGTCAGCAGTAAGCACTTCCCCACTCGCCAACACTACGCCACTCACACGGTTGTTATGGCCGGTTAGGGATAGCATCTTGGATAACAGTCGAAACTCCACACCCTTGTCTGTAAGGCTTCTATGTAGCAATTCCCCTGCAGTGGCATCCATTTGACGATTCATCAGCACGGCACGGCTATGGACCACAGTCGTGTGCATACCCTGTGCCTGCAATGCACAGGCGGCCTCCAGACCTAACAGGCCACCACCCACGATTACGGCTTGCCTGCCCTTGCTCACAACCGAAAGCATGGTTTCCACATCATTCAACGTGCGAAAACCCAATACGCCTTCATAGTTACAGCCGGGAATCTCGGGAATAAAAGGGCGGGAACCAGTGGCCAGAACGAGTTTGTCGTAGGCGTAGAGAGAGCCATCTGCTGCTTCTACCTGTTGCAGTGAGCGATCAATCATTACAGCTCGCCCTGCTTCCCCGCAGTGCAGTTGAATGCCATTGTCTGCATACCAGGATGCTGATCGCAACCGAGTGCCTGTTGCATCCAATTCCCCTGCCAACAGTGGTGATAGCATGATGCGGTTATAACCGGGCACAGGTTCAGCCGACAGCACCGTAATGTCATAACCATGGTTTCGGTTCTCAATAAGGTGCTCAAGACACCGAACGCAGGCCATGCCATTGCCAATAACCAGTAACTTTGCCATCAGGCGGCCTGCTCCACCGAGCTATTCAGTGCCACTTGCACCAGACCACCCTGAACACGCACTGCATAGGCGGTAACAGAAACACTTTCATCCTCAAGGCAATGACCGGTTTTCAGTGAAAAATGCTGTTTGTAGATAGGTGAAGCGACCACCAACTCTCCTTTCAAATCCCCCACTAACCCACGAGACAGTACATTCGCACGGCTAAATGGATCAAAATTATCGATGGCGTAAAACTTGCCCTCTACCTTGAACACAGCAACCTGTCGGCCAGCCACTAATGCACCGACCCCCAGGCTCTCTACAATATCGTCAGAACGACAAACCGTTATCCATTCCATAATGTTCATCATCTTCTCAGGCTGTTTTAGCAATAATGCTTTGGTCATTTTTTTCTTCAGCGCGAGCGGGCCGTATCTGCTTGCGTTCTTTGACAAAGACGACATTAGTGTCTGTTTTGTCGGAATTCACGAAGTGGCGGAAACGCTTGAGCTTTTCCGGATTGTCCAGTGTGGTTTTCCATTCACACTGATAGCTATCAACATTGGCTGCCATTTCCGCTTCCAGCTGATCGCCAAGACCGAGACTGTCTTCCAGAATCACTTCCTTCAGATAGTCCAGCCCCCCTTCAAGATTCTCCAGCCATACCGATGTGCGTTGCAGCCTGTCAGCCGTGCGCAGGTAGAACATCAGGAACCGGTCGATAGTTTGAAACAGCTGTTCGTCGTTTAATTCTGTAGCAAAAAGATCAGCATGGCGGGGTTTCATACCGCCATTTCCGCAGACATACAGATTCCACCCTTTTTCCGTGGCGATGACGCCCACATCCTTGCTTTGAGCCTCTGCGCATTCTCGGGTACAACCGGATACGGCCATTTTCAATTTATGGGGAGAACGCAGCCCGCGATAACGCTCCTCCAGTCGAATCGCCATACCGGCACTGTCCAGCACGCCGTAGCGACACCAGGTTTGACCAACGCAGGATTTCACCGTCCGCAGGGATTTCCCGTAGGCATGCCCGGTTTCAAATCCAGCGTCCACCAATCGTTTCCATACCTCAGGAAGTTGATGCACCTGTACACCAAAGAGATCAATACGCTGACCACCGGTGATTTTGGTATAAAGGTTGTAATCTCTTGCCACTTCACCAATCACAATCAGTTTTTCCGGTGTGATCTCACCGCCCGGCACCCGTGGAACAACCGAATAAGTGCCATCTTTCTGCATGTTTGCCAGGAAGTAATCGTTGGTATCCTGTAAGGCTGCATGTTCATTTTTCAGAACATATTCATTCCAGCAGGAAGCTAGAATTGAACCGATGGTGGGTTTGCAGATATCGCAGCCTTTGCCCGTGCCATATTGCTCCAGCATGTCGTTAAAGGATTTGATTTCCCCTACACGTACCAGGCTATACAACTCCTGCCGTGAATAAGAGAAGTGTTCGCAGATATCCCTTTTCACCTCAACGCCCAGCTGTTCCAGCTCATGATCCAGCACTTGCTTGACCATAGCCGCACACCCTCCGCAACCTGTCGCTACAGAAGTAGCCTCTTTGAGGGAGGCCATATCCTGACAGCCACCAGCCACAGCACTGCTCAACTCTCCCTTGGAGACATTGAAGCAGGAACAGATTTGCGCCGTTTCAGGCAGTGCAGCGACACCCAGACCTTTGGGTACATTGCCCGAAGCCTGAGGCAGTATCAGCTCGGCAGGGCTGGCGGGAGGTTTGATATCGTTCAGCACTATTTGCAACAAGGAGCCATACTCTTCGGCATCCCCCACCAGCACAGCGCCCAATACTTTCTTTTTGTTTTTGGATACGACGAGAGACTTATAAACCTCTTTCTCTTCATCTATGAAGTGATAACTGAGGGCCCCCGGAGTACGACCCTGAGCATCACCTACGCTTGCAACATCAACGCCCATCAATTTGAGTTTGGTGCTCATATCGGCACCGGTGAATCCTGCCCCCTGTTCACCGAGAAGATGATCAACAGCGGCCTGCCCCATTTGATAGCCCGGCGCCACCAGCCCAAATATCTTCCCACCCCAGAGTGCGCACTCACCAATAGCGTAGATAGTGTTATCCGATGTTAAACAGTGGTCGTTAATCACGATTCCGCCCCGCTCACCCAGCTCGAGGCCACAGTCCCGCGCCAGCTCATCCCGCGGGCGAATACCGGCTGAAAACAGTACCAAATCGGTATTCAGAACGTCACCACCAGCAAACTGCATCTGGTGCACAGCACCCTCACCATCGGTAATCAACTGCGTGTTTTTTGAGGTATGAATAGTGACTCCGAGGTTTTCGATTTTGCGGCGTAGCATCTGACCACCGCCTTCATCCACCTGCACGGCCATCAACCTTGGGGCAAATTCCACAACATGGGTTTCGAGGCCGAGATCTTTCAGCGCCTTGGCCGCTTCCAGCCCCAGCAAACCACCGCCAACCACAGCCCCCACTTTGGCTGTACGGGCCGTTTCAGCAATAGCTTCCAGGTCATCAATTGTACGATAAACCAGACAACCATCACGATCGTGGCCGGGAACTGGAGGAACAAATGGATAAGAGCCTGTGGCGAGAACCAGCTTATCGTAGGACACTTTGCGGCCGGATTCGGACACCACTTCACACAGCTCCCGATCCACCCTGCAGACTTTATCGGAAAGAATCAGCGCAACCCCGGCTTGTTCGTAAAACCCTTCCGGGACCAGAGACAGCTCCTCCGCTGCTGTCCCGGTGAACCAGGATGAGAGGTGAACCCTGTCGTAAGCCGGGCGTGACTCCTCCCCAAAAACAACGACATCAAATTGATTAAGTCCATCGGCCTGCACAAGCTGTTCAACAAACCGATGGCCAACCATACCGTTGCCAACAACCACCAGCTTTTGTTTTTGTTTTCTATCACTGCTCACCTGTGACTCCCCCAATTCCGGCTTGATATATCCTTGGGTAAACCACAGCAAAACTTGCGCCCGCCGGACCTTATTCCTTTAGAAACAAACAACTAGGAGAACTTTCAAAACCCTTGCGCAACCGCATAAGCGGAGTTTGCCCCTCCATAGTTCACAGCCAGCACGAGAAAACCCAAATCGGTGCACCGGCTAAAAAATGTTCTTAACCCCAATAGACAAGCAAGTAATTCTCTGTAAAATCCGGCGCCTTCGAGTTCCCTTACCTCGCCCTAACGAAAAAGGTTTACCTAATGCAACAGATTGATCTTTCCTCGCTCTCCAAGAGCACCTCTTCCGACGATAACAAGCGTTTGATTATTCTTTTAAGCCTGTTCCATATCGTTATTATCACCGCCAGCAACTATCTGGTGCAGATTCCCTTTCAGATGTTTGGCTTGCATACCACCTGGGGAGCATTCACCTTTCCCTTTGTATTTCTGGCTACCGATCTGACGGTTCGTATCTTTGGCCGGGCACTGGCTCAGCAGATTATCCTCCGGGCTATGATGCCTGCTCTGGTGGTGTCTTATCTGGTTTCAGTGATGTTCTATCAGGGGCAGTATCAACCTGATGGAATCAATAGCTTCAACCTGTTTGTGGCTCGTATCGCCTTTGCCAGCTTCTCGTCTTACTTGATTGGACAGATGCTGGACATCACGATTTTTAACCGGCTGCGACAGCTACAGGCATGGTGGATTGCCCCGGCTGCGTCAACCATCATGGGCAACTTGATTGATACCATCAGCTTCTTCAGCATTGCCTTTTACAAATCCAGCGATGCCTTTATGTCTACCCACTGGCTGGAAATTGCCATGGTGGATTATGGCTGGAAAATGGCGATTTCCATGGCGCTCTTCCTGCCCCTTTATGGCGTTCTTCTGAATCGTCTTCAGGCTTTTATTATGAAAAATACAGGAAGGCAGCTCTCTCAAGAACCGCGGGAAAACCTTGCCTCCAGTGCTTCTTAAGCATGACGTGCCCTGCCTTGAGTATCTGTTTTGTCTACTCTGTCTGAAGACTGATAAAAAAGTGGCAAAGCTGATGCTCGACTCGCTGGTACAACTGAATAACTCAACCGACGGAATCACCCTCGATATCCGTCTGGCCACCGATAATAACTTTACCGGCACAACCATCTATACCAAGGCTGCAGTTTATCTCCATAGAGATGCTGCGATAAAGTTGGAAACTGCCCGTAAAATAGCTCTGACACTCGGTTTTCATCTCCATATCTGGGATGCCTTCCGCCCTCTGGAAGCCCAGCAAAAGCTCTGGGACTTCCATCCGGATGCCCGTTATGTTTCTCCACCAGATAATGGCCCGCGTACTCATTGCCGAGGCGTCGCCATCGACCTGACGCTGGCCTCATCCAAAACCGGTGAACGGCTTGAGATGGGAACGGAGTTTGATGATTTTCGTAATCTGGCCCATCACAATAGTACCGAGATCAGTGAAGAGGCCTTAAAGAATCGCCTGATACTGGCGGGGCTTATGCATACGGCGGGGTTTCAGTGTCACCCTTATGAATGGTGGCACTATGAATTGCCGACCCTGGATCGTTACCCGGTTCTGTCAGACAGGCTAGCGGGAACAGATATGATGGAGCACACCGCCGACGAGCCCTGAGGACTGTCGGTGATGATAAATCGGTGCACTATCAGTGATGGCCACAGATCCTGGAGGCATCAGCAGTAATGCCTTCAGCACTTTCTACCAGCTTGCCTTTCCCCATAAACAGTTCCAGCAGATTGTTGGCAGACAGGCCCTGAACAGAGCAGGTGTGGAAGTGTGCATCAGCACCAAACTGAGCAGTAATTGCTTCAATCAGCTGTTCACGTGGCTGCGGCTTATCCGCTGCCAGAACCATCTTCAATACATTCCGACCATGTACAGACTCGGACATAGTAACCCCTTATTTTGTAAACTGTTTGGTGAAAAACGGCTATTCTCTAGCCTCATTACCCTCACAATACTGCACAGGTATCAGATCAGGGGATGCGTAATTATGCCTACTATGAACAGACGCACTTTTCTCTCAACCAGCACAGCCCTGACTTCCACAGCCGTTGCCCTTTTAGTACAACCCGCACTGGTTAAAGGAGAACATAAAAAGCTGAGTAGCAATGCACTTTGGGGCACCCTGATATTCACCGCTGAAAATCCAGGGCGTTATTCCAGCAAGGCCAAAGGCCACTTACCCACCGTGACAGTATTTGATACACCTCAAGGAAAAACTATTCGCGTGGAAACCAGCCACGAAATGAATAGCTATCAGCACTATATCGTGAAACACCAGCTATTCGACCAGCACTTGCAGCTGATCGGGGAACATATGTTCAACCCGAAGGTAGAGAGTCAACCTGTCTCCCTGTTTACACTGGAAGACTATTCCGGTCCACTCTACGCTATCAGCCTGTGCAATAAACATGATGCATGGTTGACTCAAACGACGGTGTAAGTACCCGGACCATTGCTTTCAAGGTCTAAACTGTTGAAGCCACAGCAGTTCTTTTTAAACCCTGCCTCCTATATCTTTGTCTACCCTTGCACCGGACGTCTTTGCTGCCCTTGCGGTGAGAGTTAAGCAGACTGACCGAATCGAAGGTGGTGCCGCAGGAGCAGGTGGTGTTCTGCTTCCCCTTGCACCGGGCGTCTCGACTGCTCTGACGGTGAGAGATAAGCTGCTTGACTGAGGCAAAGGTGGCACCACAGAAGCAGGCGGTGTTCTGCTTCCCCCTACACCGAGCGTCGCTGTTACGTCGGCGGTGAGAGCTAAGCAGGTTGACCGAA
>NZ_SMME01000826.1:26287-27228 GCF_009711465.1 Parendozoicomonas verongulae
ACATCTCTGCTGATCTGACGATGAGAGCGGAGCAGCTTGACTGAAGCAAAGGTGGTACCACAAAGGCAGGTGGTGTTCCGCTTTCCCCGGTATACTGCCCCCTTTTCATTCTGGCTCAATATTTCTACTTCCAGTGCAGAGCTATCGTAGTCAAAATCACTTAAGACTGAGGATGCAGTTTCATCAGCCTCTTCAACCTCTTTTTTGACAACATTACGACAGTGAATTTCCCAGGCGTTGATATCAGAACGAAAAGGCAGCGGAAGCCCATCAACATATTCACCTGTTATTACTATGCCATCTGCCGCTGACGGGGAATGAGCTTTGCCAGGAGTTGCAGAGCAGGTAGAGCTCTCAGCTATAAGCCTGAGGCTTTCCTTGTCCTGACGTGGCAGCCTGATTCTGGATGGGCTCCCAACCCCCTGACAGATCAGACTATTTTCTGGGGCCGATACACAAAATGTGTCGTTCAAAGGCTGAACGACAGGTGATGATGTGCGGATACGGCTTGTTGAGATGATATCTGCCCCCCCTTCTACTGATGGCAAAATAAGAGTACAGCTACTCACCTGCTTATCAGTACTCGCATCAACAACAATAGCAGGAGCAGCGGTCAGGATAAGCCAGAGATATGATACATTTGTCAGTGCCATGCAGTTCAAAAAACCATACTGCAAATTACGATTGTAGTGGCCTGTCTTTGTAACGAGCATAACCACTGATCCAACTCAGGCAAGGTAGGCTAGTCGATGAGTAAGGCTGGGGCAATTTTCAAACTCGATAAAACTCAGGGGAGAGATTGCTCAATATCAACATCTTTTCGGGTCTGAACTGTTGAAGCTATAGCGGTTTTTAAATCCCGCCTCCTTTCTTTTTAATCCGCTTCTCCGAGCATTGGCTGTTGATGCTGGTCTGGCGGTGAGAGTTAAGCAGGTTGACCG
>NZ_SMME01000826.1:27402-27795 GCF_009711465.1 Parendozoicomonas verongulae
ACGTCACGGCTGCCCCGGCGGTGAGTGTTAAGCAGGTTAACCGTATCGAAGGTGGCGCCGCAGGAGCATGTGGTGTTCATCCTCCCCTTACACAGGGCGCCTCGGCTGCCCTGGCGATGAGAGTTAAGTCGGTTGACCGAATCGAAAGTCATACCGCAGAGGCAGGTGGTGTTCTGCTTCCCCTTACACCGGATATCACTGCTGCTCCGACGGTGAGCGTTAAGCAGATTGGCCGAATCGAAGCTGAGGCCACAGGGGCAGATGGATCTCCGCCTCCCTTTGCACCGAACATCACTGCTGCGCTGGCGGTGAGAGTTAAGCTGGTTGACTGACTCAAAGGTGACGCCGCATAAGCAGGTGGTCTTCCGCTTTCCCTTGCACCGGGCGTCGCTG
>NZ_SMME01000826.1:27805-28362 GCF_009711465.1 Parendozoicomonas verongulae
TCTGTGAGAGTTAAGCAGGCTGGTCGAAACGAAGGTGACACCGCAGAAGCAGGTGGTGTTCCGCTTTCCCTTGCACCGAGCATCTCGGCTGCTCTGGCGGTGAGAGCTAAGCATGTTGGCCGAAGCGAAGGTGACACCACATAAGCAGGTGGTGTTCCATTTTCCCGTGCACTGGGCGTCTCGGTTGCTCTGGCGGTGAGAGTTAAGCAGGTTGAGCGAAGCGAAGGTGGCGCCGCAGGAGCAGGTGGTGTTCTGCTCTTTTCGGCGTACTGCTCCCTCTTTATCCTGATTCCATATTCCTACTTCTGATGCAGGGCTAACTTCCAGTGCAGGGCTATCGTGAACCAGGTGACCTGAGACTGTTGATTCAGCTTCATAAACCTCTTCTACATCTTGTTTGACAGCTTCCCGGCAGAGAACTTCCCAAGCGTGGACACCAGTGTCAAAAGGTAGCGGTAATCCATCAACGCATTCACCTTTTATCGCGTCGTCTGCCGCTGGCAGGGAATGAACTATTGTGGGAGTTGCGGAGCAGGTAGAGCCCTCTGCTATCAGGC
>NZ_SMME01000826.1:28372-28912 GCF_009711465.1 Parendozoicomonas verongulae
GTCCTGGCGTGGCAACCTGATTTTTGATGGACGCCCAACCCCCTGGCAAAGCAGGGTATTGCCCGGACCTGATACACAGAATGTGTCGTCCAAAGGCTGAACGGCAGGCGATGATGTGCGGATACGGCCTGTTAAGATGATATCTGCCGCCCCCCCTTCTGCTGATGGCAAAACAAGAGTACAGCGACTCACCTGCTTATCTGTACTCGCATCAACAACAATAGCGAGAGAAACGGTCAGGATAAACCAAAGCCATGAGGTATTTGCCAGCCTTTGCAACGAGCATAACCCTCGATTCAACCCAAGCACGAAAGGCTAGCCGATGAGTAAGGCAGGGGCAAACTCCAAACAACAGGATTTGGCAGTATCTATCAAGTTACGAATACTCTTTCCTTGTCCATGGACCTGAGTGATAACTACAAACAGGGGTATATGCCAGTGCATACTGGCATTTTTCACGGTGATGTGCCTCTGTAGTAAAGATATCAGTTCAGGGACCCGGTAAAATGAGAAAGAATGGAATGGTCTTCAGGCTGAACT
>NZ_SMME01000834.1 GCF_009711465.1 Parendozoicomonas verongulae
ACTTTCTTCCAGAATCCAACAAGGGGCGTATCGACCCACACCCAATATCGAAACATGATCAGGATGTCATCAAACTGAGGGAAAGGTTTGGGCCGGAAAAACTGCGCAAGGAGCTTGAGAGCTTGAAAAGGAAGGTCGGTGTTTTAACTTAGGAAGCATACTTGGCCGGTAATGAGGGGAGCCTTGGCAAAAGGCTCCCCTTTCAGTATTGATTACCTGTTAAAGAAGGGCTTTATGCTCTCTTTCTGAAGCTAATGACGTTTGCTGTAGGAACAATAATCGGAGCCAGCTGGTCTGTAATTTTCTGGAGTGCATCTCGGCGCTCATCAAGGTAGTCATACCTGTCATATATCCCCTCAACACCCTTCAGCTTATGGTTTAGGCAGCGCTCCGCAACATGGCCGGGTACACCCGCATCAGCAAGAAGAGTACGGCATGTACGACGTAAGTCGTGGATCGTGAAATGATTGATACCAGCATCACCTAAAATGTTTGCTGGTGGATCGCCTGGGCGAACCTTTTGGCCAAACAGTTTGGCTAGAGCATGATTCATCGTGTCATCAGAAATATACCCCCTGCGCTTACTGGCACGTCTGGAGGGGAAAACATATTTTGAATCACAGGCGCGAATTTTAAGCTCCTCAAGAAGGCTAACGGCAAAATCAGATAGAGGAACGGTAATTGCTACACCGGTTTTGCTGCGCTCCTGGGGGAGGTGCCATAGAGCTTTATCAAAGTCTATCTCTGCCCACTTGGCTGCAATCAACTCGCCTTTTCTAACTCCAAGAATAAGCAGCAGTGAAAAGGCTAGGTAGTTGTCTCTGGTGAACTGGTCCGAATGATCCCTGAGTATTGGGAAAACGACTTTCAGCTCTTTAATGGATAGCGCTCTATGGCGGCTCTTCTCGATCCCACCGGCGTTATGAACAGTAAAGGCTTCCGCAGGGTTTGATGATATGAGATTGAGTCTGATGCCGTGGCGGAATAGTTGCTTGCAATAGCCGAGTGCATCATTAGCAATACTGGGCCTGTCGCTTAGGGTGATTTTCTCAATTGCTGCACGTATATCCATTGGGGTTACGCGCTTAAGTGCGAGTTCTCCAAAGCAAGGGGCAAGCTCTCTTCGGTATATACGACGGGGGATGTCGGGGAATTTAAGTCTTTTCTCTATGTCATTCTCAAGCCAGTCAGCTGCAAGTTCGTTCACTGTTTTTATTTTCACACTGCTGGGGCGCTTTTTTTCAGCTTGCGGGTCTATACCTTTTTTTACATCCGCCTTTAGCTTGGCCGTCAGAGCTGCTGCTTCAACCAGAGATAGTTCACCAGGCTTGGTGCCATATTTTCCAAGGCTGATTTCCCGGCGCTTATTGTTGACTGTGTAGCGAAGAATCCAAAAGCCTGTCTTTTCTTTACTGACTCGGAAATATAAACCGTTTCCAGCGGCAAACCGCCCCGGAACTCCTTTGCGAAGGAGAGATTTCACCTGCTTGTCATTTATTCGATTGGCCATTCCATACCCCTGGTTCCTATAAAGTGGTGACAGATTTCAGTTTTTCCTCAGGAAATGAATCTTGATTTTTGATCTGTCACCAATTCTGTCACCACTATTCTGAGGTATATGGAAAGTTATGGAAACACCAAGAAACAATAAAGCCCCTATTTACGGGGCTTTTGGGGGAATGGGAATGGATGGAAATGGCGAGAAATCTTATTCTATGTTCTGCACCTGCTCCCGCATCTGCTCAATAAGCACCTTAAGATTCACAGCACTCTGAGTAACTTCAACACCCACAGCTTTTGAACCCAGAGTATTCGCCTCACGGTTCAGCTCCTGCATCAAAAAGTCCAGACGGCGGCCAATAGCACCTTTGCCGTTCAGAATACGGGTCACTTCGTTCACGTGGGTTTCCAGACGATCCAGCTCTTCTTCCACGTCGGCTTTCTGGGCGAGGAATACCAGTTCCTGTTCCAGACGGTTTTGATCCACCTCCACGGCAGCATCCGCAAGGCGTTGGGTGATTTTATCCCGCTGAGCCTGAATCAGTTCCGGCATAAACTTGCGAACAACCACAGTTTCCTGATTGATACCCTCAAGGCGTTGGAGAATAAACTGCTTCAGCTCTGCACCTTCACGGTCGCGGGCTTCACGCACTTTTTCCAGTGCTTCGGTGAAGGCTTTCAGGGCGTGCTTTTGAATCTGGTTGATATCTGCTTCGGATTGTTCCATCACACCTGGCCAGCGCAGGATATCCAGTGGGTCGGTTTTCCTGGCCTTCTCCACAACATCGCAAATGCTGTTAAGCGCCTGATCCAGCTGCTGAATGAGTGCGTGATTCAGGGAAATCTGTTCGCTGCCTTCGGCCAACATCACTTTCAGGTTGCACTCCACCTTGCCGCGGCTCAGGCTCTTGCGCAGCTGCTCCCGCAGGCGAGGCTCAATTTCCCGCATGGTTTCTGGCAGGCGGAAATGAGGCTCCAGATAGCGATGATTGACAGTCCTGATTTCCCATACAAGGGTGCCCCAATCCTGATTGGATTCGACCCTTGCAAACGCAGTCATACTGGCGGTCATTATTTAACCTACAAAAGGTGGAGAAAAATGGCATCAGTATATCGGTTTCATGGCTCCACATCTGTAACCTTCGCATCATTCCTTTATGGGAAAGCGGATGTTGGCGTTATAATCCGCATCAGTTTGAATTGAGAGGTGGAAATATGCGCCCGAGTGGTCGTGCTGCAGATGATCTGCGGGAAGTGAAAATTACCCGTCACTACACCAAGCATGCGGAAGGTTCCGTGCTGGTGGAATTTGGTGATACCAAAGTGATCTGCACAGCAAGTCTGGAGCGAAGCGTGCCTCGCTGGCTGAAAGGAACAGGTCAGGGCTGGGTGACTGCGGAATACGGCATGCTGCCCCGCGCAACCGGTGAGCGTAACAACCGTGAAGCCTCCCGTGGTAAGCAGGGCGGTCGTACTCTGGAAATCCAGCGTCTGATCGGTCGTTCCCTCCGCGCTGCCGTAGACCTGAAAAAACTGGGTGATAACAGCATCACTATCGATTGCGACGTGATTCAGGCCGATGGTGGCACCCGTACTGCGTCTATCACCGGTGCGATGGTGGCTCTGGTAGATTGCCTGCGTCACATGCAGCGCAACAAGATTATCCGCACTGATCCGCTGGCTCAGATGATTGCTTCTGTATCTGTGGGTATCTACAACGGCAATCCGGTTCTGGATCTGGATTACGCGGAAGATTCTAACGCGGAAACAGACATGAACGTGGTGATGACCGAAAAGGGCGGCTTTATCGAAGTTCAGGGCACTGCCGAAGGTGCGCCGTTCGATAAGGAAGAGATGGACGCCATGCTTGAACTGGCTCGCAAGGGTGTGAACACCTTGGTGGACCTGCAGCGTAAGGCTTTGGAAGCTCCTTAACTCCCTGACTTTCTTGTCTAAAAAAATGCGTAAAAGGTTATGCTTTCTGCGCATTTTTTTATCCTCAGGCTAAGAACATCAAGCTTGGCTACACTTTCCCATCCTCCAACGTCAGCCCGTTTCGCAACAAACCTGAGGGATGTTGTGAAATGCAGATTCATCCATCTGTTATAAGCTGGAGCGCTTGTGGAATATTTTCTATTAACGCCAGGCCCGCTAACAACCTCCCCCGGTGTGCGTGGGGCAATGAATGAAGATCTCAGTACCTGGGATTCCGACTACAACGATCGCGTGCAAAGCATTCGCCGGCAGTTGGTAACACTGGCAACTGGTGAACCGGGTTTTACATCTGTGCTTATACAGGGCTGCGGAACCGGTTGTGTGGAGGCTACCGTGGGCAGTGTGGTTCCTGAAGATGGAAAACTACTGGTTGTGGCCAATGGTGCATATGGCCTTCGTATCGCTGAAATAGCCGAGTATCTGGGCATCAATCATCGGGTTCTGGATTTTGGTGAAGTGGGGGAGATGAAGCCTCGGCAGATAGACGAAGCCCTGCGCAGCGACCCTTACATCAGCCACGTAGTGGTGGTGCATTGCGAAACCACAACCGGACGTTTGAATCCGCTTGCTGATATTGCGGCTGTTGTGAAAAACAACAGCTGCTGCCTGATTGTAGATGCCATGAGCAGTTTCGGAGGTATTCCGATGGATGCGGCGGAATTGGGTATCGACTACCTTATCAGCTCTGCCAACAAGTGCATTCAGGGGGTGCCGGGCTTCGGCTTTGTGATTGCCCGTCAGCAGGCTTTGGAAGACAGCAAAGGCTGCGCACGGTCATTGACGTTTGATCTCTATACCCAATGGCAGTGCATGGAAAATCACGGTGGCAAGTGGCGTTTCACCTCACCTGCTCACACGGTTCTGGCGTTTGAACAGGCCTTGAAGGAGTTAGCTGAAGAGGGTGGTGTTGCTGCCCGTTACCAGCGTTACTGTGAAAACCATCGTGTACTTGTGAGTGGTATGGAGTCTTTAGGCTTTGAGTGTTTGCTGCCGGCGGAAGAGCAGTCTCCAATCATTACTTCGTTTTATACGCCGGATCACCCCGGGTTTGAATTCAAGCGGTTTTACGATGCCTTAAAGAGCCGTGGGTTTGTCATCTATCCCGGCAAGGTTTCCAGGGCACCTTGCTTTCGTATTGGCACTATTGGTCATGTGTTTCCGGAAAACTTTCACCAGCTTGTGCGGGAGGTGCAAAGCTGTATGTACTGGCTGGAGCCTCATCCCGAAAAACCTATGAAAGCAACAAATACTAATAACAAGGGACTCAGCCCATGAGTTATCGCTACCAAAGACGCTATACCGGCCCGCTGCAGGCGGTGATTATGGATATGGCCGGCACAGTGCTGGATTTTGGCTCCATGGCTCCCGTAAAAGCTCTGTGTCGTTTGTTTGAAGAGGCGGGTGTGCCTGTATCTCCAGCGGAAGCCCGCATTCCTATGGGCACTCACAAGCGCGGCCACATCCATCAGATTCTTTTGATGCCCAGAGTCTCAACAGCGTGGGAAGAGGTTCATGGTAAAGTGCCCGATGAAGACACGCTGGACAGCCTCTATGAGCGGTTTATTCCCCTGCAGGTGGAGGTAATTGGCCAGTGTTCAAAGCTGATTCCCGGCGCGGCGGAAATGATTGCTTCCATGGAACAGCGTGGCCTGAAACTGGGCAGTAACACTGGCTACAACCGGGTGATGACCAATGCCGTTCTCGCCGAAGTAAAAGAACAGGGTTACACGCCAGCCAGTGTTGTATGTGTGGATGATGTTAGTCAGGGGCGACCACTGCCGGAAATGTGCCTGAAAAATATGCTTGACCTGAAAGTGGGTTGCGTACAGGCCTGTGTAAAGGTGGACGACAGTTGCGTGGGTATTGAGGAGGGTTTGAACGCCGGTATGTGGACAGTCGGCCTTGCGGTCAGTGGCAACGAAGTGGGGCTGGAGCTGGACGAGTGGCAGGCTTTATCTACAGAGGAGCAAGATGTACTACGGATAAAAGCCAGCGAACGTCTTTATCAGGCGGGTGCCCACTATGTTGTGGATTCCATTGCAGATCTGCAAAACTGTCTGGATGATATCGAGCGCCGTTTGGCGAATGGTGAAGCACCTTAAGAGGGCATAAGAAACGGGAGTTTTTAGGCTCCCATCTCTTATCACAGACAGCTGTTTCAGCGTGCTTGCCTTGCGGCTACAGCCCGGGACAACACGGCCAGTGTCGTACCGTTATGGAGCAGTGCGCTGGTGGCCGGGTTGAGATAACCCAGAGCCGCGCCCAGCATAATGCCACTGTTTACCCATTCCGCCAGACGGATATTGCTCTTCACCAGCTTCATGGCTTCGTTCGCCAGCTTACGTGATTGTGCAACCCCCAGCAGGTTGTCGTTCATCAGAACAACATCTGCAGCCATTTGCGCGAGGTCGGTGCCGTTGGCCATGGCGAGACCCACATCAGCCTGACTCAGCGCCGGTGCATCGTTCACCCCATCACCCACAAACATTACGGAATGCCCCTGCTTTTGCAGCTCTTCCACAACCGTGGCTTTGCTTTCCGGCGTAGCCTGGGCAAAGAACAGGTCCAGTTCCAGCTCTTCGGTGAGCTGACGGGCTTTGGCTACCGTGTCACCGGTGAGCAGCACAAGGTTCTTGATGCCGGAATCCCGCAGTGATTGCAGAGTCTCTTTCACCTCTTCCCGCAGGGTATCCCGCAAACCAATGACACCGATAGGCTGGTGCTGGTTGGCCATAAACAGCATGTGTTTGCCGTCTTTCTCCAGCTGGGTGATGGTGTCTTCCAGTTGGGAGAAGTCCACACCCTCATGGCACTCAAGGAAATGGCGGCTGCCAATCAGCAGTTCCATATCCTTGATCGAGCTTTTTAAGCCATGGGCAATCACATAATCCACTTCACCGTGGTCGATATGGGGCAACTTCTGGTGATGGGCTGCATCTACAACGGCCTGTGCCAGTGGGTGATTGCAGTGCTCTTCCACCGATGCGGCTATCGCCAGAAGCTCCTGGGCGTTGCGCTGCTCTCGCAGGCAGATCACGTCAGTTACTTCCAGATCGCCGTAAGTCAGCGTACCGGTTTTATCAAACACACAGGTGTCCACAGCCGCCAGATTCTCAATAGCTCGGCCACCTTTGAGCAGCAGACCCTGTTTGGCAGCACTGTACATGATTGATTTGAAGGCAACAGGTGTCGACAGCTTCAGGGCACAGGAGTAATCCACAAGGAAGACAGACGCCAGCCGTTCTATATCCCGGGTCAGGGCAAACACCAGAGAGCCAATGGCCAGCGTGATATTCACCCGTCGTTCGGCCATCTGGGTGGTGGCAACCTGAGTCTGACTCTTTTCAGAGAGAGACTGGGCAATCACACCGGCAATGCGGGCCGTGGTGGTTTCGGAGCCCACCTTTTCAACCAGCATTTCCGCGTTGCCATCCTGAACGACAGTGCCCGCATAAGTCGCAGCGCCATCTTCACGGCGTACGGGAACGGGTTCGCCGGTCAGAGACGCCTGATTCACCAGCACTTTGCCGCTGATAATAGAGCCGTCCGCAGGAATGGCGTCGCCCGGCGACAGCAGAACATGGTCGCCAACAACCAGCTCATCGGAACTGGTCTGGAATTCTTGATCATTCCGGCGTACCCAGACCTGTGTAGTACTTGGTTGCATCAGGTCAGCCAGCAGCGTATCACTGTTGCGGCTGGTTTGCTGCTCCATATACTCACCGGCACTCAGCAGAGCTTGGGTGAGCATGGCCGTACGATAATCTTTGCGGGCCACCGACAGGCCGATGGCCACGGCATCCAGAACCTCTGTGCCGACCTTGGCTTCACTGAGCTGCTCCGCACCTTCCAGCAGGGTGTTACCCACCAGAGGAACGGTGGTCAGCGCTGCATAGCGGGCAGGTACAAAGCTGGCAGCAAGCAGGCCCAGCAGGTTCAGGGCGATATCACCGCGGGTGTACTGGTGCTCGGTTTCGCTCTCGGTGGCCTGGCTCCAGTCGAGCTGGTGCAGGCGCTCTTCCAGCTGCTCTTTGGATAGAAGAGTCTGGTCGTATTCCACAGCAATGGAGTTTGCAGCTTCATTCACCCGTACGCTTTTTACACCCTGAATGCCCAGCAGGCCAGCGTGAATCCACTCACTGAAACCGTCCAGGCTAATGCCGCTCAGGCGAAAGCGCACCCGGCCAGGGATGTGGTGCCTGATAGCGACCATTACTTGTCCTTGTTCAGGTTGCGGTAGTACTCAAGCTCTGCCTGAGTATCTTCCAGACGCTCTTTCAACTCTTCCATTTCACCGCGCAGGGCAGACCATGCCTTACCGCCAGTGTTAGAGATGGTGTTCTGAACTTTTTTATTAGACACCAGATAGCCCACAGCAGCACCGGCAATCAGGCCTGTAATCAGGTGCGTGCGGCTGTTCTGCTCCCGGTAAGGGATTGGGTTGCCATATTGGTCATACTTAGCCATGGCTGTTTTCCTTGAGTTCATCAATCAGGTACAGAGTGGCTGCACCAGCGGCCAACAGGGATGTAAACGACAGAATAGGTCTGCCTGCCATGTGTTCGGCGACAGCTGTCGCTAAACCGCCTGCCAGCCCGGTGCGTGCAGCGTCCTTGAGCACCTTGGCAGTCATTTGCTCAATGGCAATCTCGCCCTGCTGGTAATCATTCCACTGGCTGATAGCCGAGGCTGTGCCACCCAGCAGTGCACTGGCAAGCATGGTGCGGCTGGCGGAGCTGAGGCTGTCCTGTGAGTTACTCATTGCTCTCTACAGGTTGTTCAGCGGTGGTTTCTGCCGCTGCTTCCGTTGGAGTACGTTGACGTTCTACTGATTCACGGAAACCGGCTTTCCCTGCGGCGAAAGTGTCGCGGAACACATCGCTGCCCATAGCTACGCTTTCGGTTACGCTGCTGGCGGTGTTAGTTGCGCCCTGCTTGATTTTTCCACCACTGGTTTTCAGCATGTCGCCAGCGTTGCCCAGCAGGCTCATCAGTTGGCTGCGCACGTTTTCGTTGCTGAAAATCAGTGCTGCCGCAGCGCCGATCATGGCACCTTTCCAGAATTCACGGTCGTCCATACCCAGCTTGGCGACCAGGTCTTTGAACAGGCCACTTTGTTCCCCCAGCATGTTTTCCAGCATGTGCTGGGATTGTGCGACAAAGGCATCCTGTTCCTGAGGCTTTGGCTCGGCTTGCTGAGGAGCAGGCTGCTGTGGCGCTGGTTGGTGGTAGTGAGGCTGGCCGTGGTGCATATGTGGCGGATAAGGATAACCAGCAGGCGGCATCTGGGTGTGGGTAACACCGTGATGCTGGTGGTAGCCTGCGTAAGCAGGATGAACAGGTTGCTGGAATGCCCAGGGAGGAGGGTAGCCATAGCCATACTGTGGATCGTGCGGTGGCACTTGTGGCTTGTCGCTCATGGGGAGAACTCCGGGTAATTACTGATTTGAGAGGGCGTTAACCAGCTGCTCGCACGCTGTGAAAGCTTTGGCCTGGTCTTGGCTGAAAACGATATCCAGAAGTTTTGGGTCAACCAGCTGTGGGTCGTACTCCAAAATAGCACTCCGTCTGGCGGCGTGTACTTCGCAATTCTTGAAAGCAGGAATATTGGCCACCTGTTCCGTAAAGCTGCCCATTCTCATCTTGGCCATTTGTGCGACCAGAGGTGAGTGAAACTTCAGACGCAAACGTCCGGGAATATGGTGCGCCGGCTCAACAAGCTCACGAAGCTTGAGGAAGTAACTTCTGATCTGGGACATGCGGGAAGGCAGATAGGTAAAGAGAAGGTAATTATTACGTGTTGAACTGTCATCACCATTGATGTGAGTCAACGATGGGGCTTTGCACGTCTGTTAATGATGAGTAATATAAATGCAAATCTTTCTCATTTGGGTTTGATCACATGACAACCTATATACATCAAACAGACGGCCGCCTTCGTATTCGCTCTGAATTTATTCTGGAGCACCCTGCCGATGTTGAGAAACTGATTGAAAAAATGTCCGGAATTCCGGCTATCAGAGAAGTCCGCCACCGTCGTTTTGCAGGCTCGGTCACTATTAGATACGACCATCACGAATTAGATGGCGAGTCTGTGATGGATATGGTGGAAAGCCATGGCTGGCTGCGCAGTCAGCAGCGCAGTGCGTTTGTTGAGAATGCGGTGCGCAGTGGTTCAAAAACATTGCTCAAAGGTGTCACAGTGATGGCTCTGAAGCAGATGGTGAATCCTTCCCTGCTGCGTGCGTTTTCTATTTCTTAAGCCGCTTTTGAGCACAGCGACATAAACCGCCGGATTTTGCCGGGCATGATTTGCATGGTGGATTTTTAAATGGCACTCGGGCAATAGCCTGAACGTCAGGCTGCACCGATTTTATCTCTCTCGTTTTTTGTTTGGCCTCTGTCGTCTGGCTGACACGGCTGCGTACGATTATTCCCCCCCTGATCGCCTTCAAGCCAGGATAACACCGGATTCAGTGGTGTCATTAACTCGCGCACCATGCTTTCGCTGGTTTGTCTGCCAATGTCTATTAAGTCGTTTCGGATGTGTTGATGGAGTGAAGTGAGAGGAAGGGACGCCTTTTTGCGTTTTTTCAGAGATGATGACATAGGGGCGAATGAGAATTATACGCAATTAGGAGCGAGGCTTGATTATGTTGGGAAATGGTTTGTTTCGCAAGGGCTTGCAGGGAAAGGGAAGAGACTGACCCTTTCTCGGGCCGAGAAGGGGTCAGGGTGTCTTTAAAAGGACAGTTCCCAATCGTAATCCACAATCACAGGGGCGTGGCGGGAGAAAGGTTCACCGGTGTAGATGCCGGAGTTCAGTACGCGGTGTTTCATACTTGGGGTGGCAATCTGGTAATCATAGCGGCGGCCTTCGTTGGCTTTGTAGTGATCATCACTGGCCCAGAAAGTGTACTTGCCGCTTTCACGATCCACTTCCCGGTAGGTGTCTACGTAATCCATACCATTGAGGATTTCGCTCATCCAGGCACGTTCGGCTGGCTGGAAGCCCGGGGAGTCCTGATATTCACGCCAGTTAGCAATGTCAATCTTGCTGTGAGCCACCTGCCATGTACCGCAGGTTATGAATTCACGACGTTTGCGACGCTGCTTGGTGAGGTACTGAAGGTAATCTTCCATAAACTTATACTTCCAGTTCATGGCTTCCGGGGTACTATCTGCTTCTGGCACCAGCAGTGTGCCGATGCTGATTTTGTCAAAATCAGCCTGCAGGTAAAGCCCGTGAATGTCGGCTTCAGGAAGGCTCAGGCCGGTAATGATGGCTTTGGGAGGAATGCGGGTGTAGAGGGCAACACCACCTTGTCCGGACTGAAGTGTGTAGCTTTCAAAGAAGTAGCTGAAATAGCCTTCTGGATTGAAAGGGGCACCAATAATGTCGCTTTCACGGGCTCGGATGTCCTGAAGGCAGATAACATCTGCATCCTGCTCTCTAGCCCAGGAAAAAAAGCCCCTCTCAGCCGCGTTTGTTATACCTTCACAATTGAAGCTGATCACTCTCATGTTTGGGGTCCTGTACAATCAATGTAACCGGTACAGCATTACCAGCTCGGCTCCGCTGAAAATAACGCTTGAAGACTCTCTAAAAGGATGAATAGAGGGAACCGAGCGATGCAGAGTAAGTGGAAGGCGGAATACGGCACTGCTATTTGCCACATCGGCAAATAACTTTCCAATATGCATGTCTTTATTGGTGGGTATGATAACGCTGGGTAAAAGGGATGACTATATTTCGCCATTAAGTACCTTTACTCGCAGTAATGTGTTTTTCACGGTGAAATGAAGTGCTTTTCTCCACAGGTTTCCGAGAAGTTGTTAAAATGTTTCCGCTTCGGTATGACACCGAGGTTTTCTAACGACTAAAAAATCAATCGCTCGGACTCCCCTATGAAAGACTTTCAACGTGACTTTATTCGTTTCGCTCTTGCACACAATGTTTTGAAATTTGGGGAGTTCACCCTTAAATCAGGTCGTGTTTCACCTTATTTCTTTAATGCCGGGCTGTTTTGCAGTGGCAAAGCCCTGGCTGCGCTGGGTAAATTCTATGCCTGTGCCTTGATTGATTCCGGTGTGGAGTTTGATGTTCTGTTTGGCCCAGCTTACAAGGGTATCCCTCTGGCTTCTGCCACAGCTGTGGCTTTGGCCGATCAACATGATATCGACGCACCCTGGTGCTTTAACCGTAAGGAAGCCAAGGATCATGGTGAAGGCGGGAACCTTGTAGGTGCGCCATTGTTCGGAAACATTGCTATCGTTGATGATGTAATGACTGCAGGAACAGCTATTCGTGAATCAATGACGTTGATTCACGAAAACGGTGCCAAACCTGCCTGTGTAATGATCTGTCTGGATCGTCAGGAGAAAGGCAAGGGAGAGCTGTCAGCTATTCAGGAAGTGGAGCGGGACTATGGAATTCCAGTGATAAGTATCGTGAATTTGACTCAGGTAATGGAATTCATAAGGGAAGATGATAGTCTCAATCAATACTCTCAAGCGATTGAAAATTACCGTCAACGTTATGGCATTGAGAACTAAAAAAATAATTTCTTCGCTCCTGCTTGTTGCAGGGCTGGTTTCGGGGTTCACGGGAGCCGCAAACGCATCACAACAATTTTACCGATATGTGAACGATCGCGGTGAAACGGTTATAGCAACCAGTGTGCCCCGTGACATAGCCGCTAAACGTGGTTATGAAATCATTAACCAGAAGGGCCGGGTTCTTGAGGTTGTAAACCCTGAACTCAGCTATGAAGCCCGTCAGGCCCTCTCTTTTAAGAAAAAGCTCGAAGAGCAGCGTCAGGCCAGTGCCCAAAAGCAGGCGCAGGAAGATGCAGATCTACGCAAACAATTCAGCAGCGTGGAAGATGTGGACCGTTCTCTGGAGCGAGTGCTCGAGGAAATTGATAACCGGATTGCGGTGATCAAGGGTAACAGCCAGCGCCTTCGGGTTCAGCACCAGTACAAACAGACACAAGCTGCTGAGATGGAGCGTTCTGGCCAGAAAGTCTCAGAAAATCTCCTTCAGGATATGGCTAATATCGCCGCGGAGCTGGACAGTTTTGCAGTGCAGATTACTGAGTTTGAACGGGAGAAAGACGAAGCCCGCAAGGATTACGCGCTGCGTAAAGACAGAGTCCGCCATCTGCTGGCGGGGGAACAGGCTCTCACCCGCAATAAATATCTCGCCATTTCCCCCAGGGATCTTGTAGGCCTTTGGCAACCAGTAAAAACGAATACCGGTGTTATCAGTTGGGAAGCCAAAGATGATGGGGTTTTTATCCTGACCCGTAAAACCAATCGGGGGCTGGAGAAGTGGAGTGGGAGGTGGTCCCTCAGCCGTGGCAAAGATATTGTGGTGATTTTCTTCCGTAAAGAGGTCACCCGTATGGGGAAAACCAGCCGTAACGCTTTTGCCCGGGAAGAGCGATACTCCATCATAGACAAGCAGGATGAGGCCCTGCATGTTTATTGGGAAGATGGTGTTCTCAAGTTCAAGAAGAGTCTCTAGAAGGCTCTTCCAGACTTTCAGATGCAGAACTCGAACTATCAAAAGTCAGCGAGAGGCCTTGTGGTAGTGTCCCTGAGGGAAACAGTTCTTCGGGGCTGACAGGCTTAGGCTTGTGGCTTGTAACAAAAAGCCCAGGGGCAACTTCTCTTGAAACTTCTCCTGTAGAGGTAAGCAGCGTATTTCCATAGCTTGTTACTGCCACTTCGACTCTGGCAGGTGGATTTTTCATTGCGCTCCTAAGCTCTTCGCTAATTGTTAGCGTATCTGTAATCCCTTCTTTAAAGCACATAATTTCAACTGCAAGCCGGTTTTGTATGTGAGGGTCTGACTCTCTGGTGTAAATTGCGGGGTTTAGCTCGCACCTGTATTTTGGGAATGAATAGCCTAGAGATGTGAGTGTTTTGGTCAGTTGATTAAAGTTTTTACCACTCTCACGGTAGTGTTTCTCCAGCTCCATCCTCGTCAGTCGTTTGGGCATAGCCATAATGGCATCTGCCTGTTCCTGGGCTTCGGGGGTATTGAGTTGCTCAAGATAGACAAGGGTTTGACTCCAGTGGGTTGAGTCGTAACTGAAGAGAACTTCCTCACCAGCTTCTATATTTCGAGCAGCTTTCAGGAAGGCACCTTCATAGCCGGGGTAGTCAACCTGTCTCACCACGGTTGCATTTGGCAGGATAGCGCAGCCGCGGGAGTCATTGGAAAAACTACCTCCCCCCTGACCAGAGACTGGTTGCGATATACCTTCTATTGAGAAGTGGTTGTTCAAGGATATAAAGTGGGAGGTGTTTGTTTTACCTTGCCGAGAATGCTCCCTCAGCTCATCTGTTGTCACAATGAGCCGCCCATGGAAATAAGTTATCATGGCGTTATTTGGGAAAAATCTTGTTGCAAACAAGCCCTGATTGGCTCCGGGGATTGTACTGGCAGCTACTTTTACACCATTGTCGATGGTACTGACGGAGTACTCATGGAGCTTGTCATTCCGATGCATTTTACATCGCTTTGAATAGGCATAACGATCATCGTATAGAGGTGTTCCATCTTCCGCAAATCGAGATAACCTGCGCTGAGCAGGCATAACAACAGGGTTGCCCTCTGGGCTATTAAAAGGGGAATGAGTCCTGCTGCGTTTTCTGGTTTCCCTATTTACTGACGGGGAATATCTCTGACTGTCAGGTGTCAGACTGCTCTGTATCGGTGCTCTGTCCATTGATGTTCTCCAGAATACGTCTCCGTGTATCCATATCCAGCTTTACCAGCCAGGCCAAAAAGTTCTGATAGTCGGTACCCCTGTTCGGATTGTCTTCTATTTCAAAGTCCTGTGTCCTGTCTTCAAGGGGGCACGCAGGTTGTGCACAAAGTTTTCTGACACAACTTTTAAACGCTTTATATTGAGCAGGGTAAGGCGATAGCGTTTCAATAGCATCGATGGTCGTCTGTATTGGCTCTACATATACGGGGTCAGGACGCGGCTTGTAATCAGAAGACAAGCTATCTGATGAACTGGCACTATCGCTTGAATCCGAAGAGTCTGTGGATGCCCCGGCATCAGACTGTGCGTCATCATCCACGTTAATAACTGGAGGGAAGGGAGCCAGACCTGTTTCTGAATATTGAGAAGCCGTACTTTGAGAGGATATTTGCCGGAAGAAGCCTGTGGACATACTTCTGGAGTCCATAAGAACAGTGACTATTACTGGTTCCATCTCTTCCGTGGAAGCTTCAATAACTGGTGATGCAGTGGTGCTCTCGGAAAGCTTCTCCTCAAGATTAAACAGGTCGAAGGTTGCTTTAACTTTCAGATCATACTCGTGATGAGCGTAAGCCAGCAGAAGCGCCCAGTAGGCCTCTTCACGCTTGGTTTGCATTTCCAGTATAAGTTCGGCTGAAACCTTATCAGAGAATGGAGACACAACTTCTGGGGCCAAAAACCATTTATGGCTGCTTACAAAGTCAGCATGCTTTGTGAGTTGTTGACGAAGCGACTGGTATTTCTTGCCAGCTTTGGTGTTCAGCTTATCAAGAGTTAACCCTTGAGGCTGGCTTGCAAATTCGCAGAGCGTGTAGGAATCACTGAAGCACCGTATCAACTGTGCTCCATCTTGATCATTGCGGACAATTTCATGATCATGGTCTTCATTGGTGTTGTAAATAACGTTTTTTGGTGCCCCTCCAGTAAAGATAAACTGGCGAGTGTCGTTTGCACGGATATCGAAGATTGTTCTTTCCCATAAACGCAGGTTTGTTTTCCATTCGGGAGTGCCGTAGGTGCGTGAGCGGGTGATACTTTTTCTTGCCTGGCTTTCCTGCTTTTTTTCGTACTTTTCTTCTGTTTGCTTTTTGAGCGCTCTGGCTGTTTCCAGATCAGCGGGGTAAGGCATTTTATGAATACTCTCCCGGCTCTGGCTGCGGGTCAGTATACGGCTGGCAAACGTCACTGGCTCCTGCTCAGGCTTTTGTGATTGTTGAGCTGGGGCAGAGCGAGCCTTCAAAAAGTACTTGGATTCTGGTGAACCAGTTGCAGGTTGTGGATATTGCGCAGCCATTGCTTTCACCCTCAGCTAAGGAAAAGTAGTCATGAAGTATGACAAGCTGCACCATGGGAAATACATGACCGGGTTGACAGTGAAACTGACAATCCACAGAGAGGGAAATGAAAACGCCGAAGTTTGCAGACTTCGGCGTCAGGGTCTGTTGAGATTTGGTACTTATTAATTCACAGCAGAAATGCGCCGCCTTGCAAGAGCCGGCTCCCGAAACACAACCTGGCTCAGTGTGTGCCACTGGTCATCCCAGTTTTCGGAGGGGCGGCGACGGAATCGGCTGCGAACAAACTGACTGATTCGGCCTTCGGCCGCTGCCAGCATAAGGTTGGCCGTGGCATTGTGAGTCAGGTTGGTTCTGAGGCCTTCATGGATTTCAGCATCCCTGAGGATTTGGCGCAGCTGGGTTTCCAGACGTTCAAACAGCTGAACAATGCGGGTGCGCAGACGGTCAGTTTCCCCATTCAGTGCATCACCAGTCAGGATACGGGTGAGGCCTGGATTCTTTTCGCAGAACAGAATAAGCAGAGTCAGAATCCGCTGGCAGGCGACAAGGCCTTGGGCCTCTTCATTCATAATCAGGCTAATACGGGTGAAGAGAGACTCCTCAATAAACCCGATTAAACCTTCAAACATTTTGGCCTTACTGGGGAAGTGGCGATACAGTGCCGCTTCTGAGACACCGACTTCCTGAGCCAGGCGGGCAGTAGTAATCCGTTCCCCGGGGTTGTGCTCCAGCATATGAGCCAGGGCCTGGAGAATCTGATCCTTACGGGAGGGTTTAGCCTTTTCCATTCGGTCCTATGAGTTACACGTTTTCAAAGTGGGTGAAGATTTAATAAGGGAACCGACGCCCTGCTCCGTAAAGGATTCCAACAGGACTGCGTGAGTTACCCGGCCATCAATAATATGGACACTCTGCACACCAGAGTTTACTGCATCCAGCGCACACTGAATTTTGGGCAGCATACCGCCATGGATTGTACCGCCGCTGATGAGATTGTTCACATCATCAACGTCCAGCCCTGTGAGAGTATTGCCATCGTTATCGAGAACACCACGGGTGTTGGTGAGCAGTACCAGCTTCTCAGCCCGTAACACCTCAGCCAGTTTGCCCGCAACCAGATCAGCATTGATGTTATAGGATTTTCCATCCTTATCGACACCGATGGGGGCTATAACCGGAATAAAATCCGAGTTTTCAAGCATGGTAATGATATCCGTGTTGATGGCTTTTACTTCACCAACATGGCCAATATCAATAATCTCACGACCGCCTGCTCTGATAACATCTTCATGACGCTGCAGCTTTCTGGCCCAGATAAAGTCTCCATCTTTACCGGTGATGCCAATAGCTCGACCGCCGTTACGGTTGATCAGGTTCACAATTTCCTTGTTCACCAACCCACCAAGAACCATCTGGACAACATCCATGGTTTCACTGTCAGTTACCCGCATGCCGTCCACAAAGCGGGTTTTGATGTTCAACCTCTCCAGCAACTGACCAATCTGTGGCCCGCCGCCATGCACGACAACAGGGTTAATACCCACAGCCTTGAGCAGAACAATATCTCGCGCAAAGCTGTTTTGCAGCTCTTCGCTTTCCATGGCGTTACCGCCATATTTGATCACGAAGGTCTTGCCGGCAAAGCGCTGCAGGTAAGGTAGCGCTTCGGTCAAAACTCTGGCTATGTCGGCATTTTTATCGTTGGAATTGTCACTTCTGTCGGTCATGGTGTCAGTTGCCGGTTCTACGTAAATCATCAGTTGCTATTGTTCAGATCAAAAGTTCAGCTCAAAACGGGAAGGTAAGTCGTGGTTCCACGGTGCTGAGCTGCTGGCGGAAAATCTCTTTCACTTTTTCCAGACCATTTTCGTCATCTGCCTCAAAACGGAACATAAGGTTTGGTGTTGTGTTTGAGGCTCGTACAAGCCCCCAGCCCCAGGGGTAATCGACGCGAATACCGTCCAGCATATTTTTGCTGCCGCCTTCAAACTGGGCTTTGCTGGCGAAGCGCCTCACAAGCTCGAACTTCTTCTCTTCTCCCACATACATGGATATTTCGGGAGTGGAAGCCGAAGAAGGGAATGCGTCGAATACCTCCTCAGGGGCACAGGCCTCGCTGGAGAGCAATTCTGTCAGGCGTGCCGCACTATATATACCATCGTCGAAACCGTACCAGCGCTCCTTGAAGAAAATGTGCCCGCTCAGTTCACCGGCCAGCAATGCGCCGGACTCTTTCATCTTCTGCCTGATCAGAGAGTGTCCACTCTTCCACATCACCGGGCGGCCACCGTAACCACTGATCAAAGTATTCAGACGACGGGTGCATTTCACATCAAAAATCACATCAGAGCCGGGGTTGCGAGAGACAACGTCTTTCGCCAGCAGCATCAGCAAACGATCAGGGTGAATAATTGTACCAGTGTTTGTGACCAGCCCAATGCGATCACCGTCACCATCGAAAGCAAGACCGAGATCAGCTTCGGTCTCCTTTACCTTCGCGATTAAGTCTTGAAGATTTTCAGGCTGGCCGGGGTCTGGGTGGTGGTTGGGAAAGTTTCCATCCACTTCGCAGTAGAGAGGAACAACATCGCAGCCCAGCTGCTCAAACAGTTGCGGAGCAATATTGCCAGCTATGCCGTTGCCGCAGTCTACAACCAGTTTTAAGGGGCGGGACAGCACAATGTCATCCAGAATGCGCTTTTGATACTGGGATACAATATCCACAGTTTTCTCGTGGCCATGGCCAGATGTGAAGTCGTGATTTTTAATGCACAGGTAAAGGCTTTGAATGCTTTCGCTGGACAGTACTTCGCCATTAATCACGATCTTGAAACCGTTGTAGGTGGCGGGGTTGTGGCTGCCGGTAATCATAACACCGGAGTTAGTATCCAGCTCATGGGTTGCAAAATAGAGCACGGGTGTTGGCACGGCACCAATAGAAATAACATTGGCTCCGGCGGCCATAAGGCCTTTCACGAGTTGATCGTGGATATCCGGGCTGGAGAGTCGCCCGTCCTGTCCAACAATAATTTTTCTTTGATCACTTTTTCTCAGGTAGGAACCAATGGCTTGGCCAATCAGTTGTACCACTTCTGGAGTAAGATTGTCTTCTACGATGCCGCGAATATCGTAAGCGCGGAAGATAGAGGCGGACAGTGCTGCTGGAAGCTTCGGTGCTTTTTCAGCGGCTTTGGAGGGTTTTTTATCCAACTCCTTGAGTTCTTGGTCGATGATGTCAAGAGACTCCAGACTATCCATATTATCGAAGGAGGAGTCATCGACATTCTGAAACAGAGGGGAAGCAAACTCATCCTCTTTTGGGTTTTCTGGAAAGTCGATATCCGGTGATGGATTGTTTTTGGTTTCAGCTGTTGAGCCCTTTTTCCCGGCTTCTTCAGCTGCGCCTTCGACAACCTTTGTCTGAACCGCAGGTTTTGATGTCACGATGGCATCAGGAGTCGTTTCATCCTCAATATGCTGCTGGGCAAACTTGCCGGCAAACAAATCCGTTGCTGTTTGAGCGGTATCTCGAAAGAGGCTCTGTTTAAATCCTGTGAACTTTGGGTGTCGGCCCGAGGCGATATCTCGCAAAAGAATTGTCAGCAGGCGGATATCTGTCTGGTTGGCTTTATTCACAGCCCGAATTGCCTGCCATGTCAGCACGGCAGCAATCACAAACACCAGCAGGAGTACGGCAGGGATTGGCCACCAGGGAATAACTATCTGGCTCTGCAGAGACTCGGAAGGTGTGAACACAACTTTCCAGTTCAAGTCGGACAGAGTTACGGTGTGCTTATCCCATGTGGATGTACCGGAGCCGGTGGTGAACACGGCATTGCCGGAATTTTTGCCTGCCTGGAAAATTTGCAGCTGCCCACTGTCAGGTACAATCGGTTGAATGGATTCCAGAATCTGGCTGGCTGGCAGGTTAAGAACAATCGTGCCGATGATGTTGTCACCTTCCTTTATGGGGCTGGCTGCCAGCAACCCCCAACGGTTGTTAGAGAATGCTGCTTCAGGAACAGTCGTTTCCCCGTTCTTGCTTCTACGGGCAAGATCGATGACGGCAAAGCCTGTATCCTGTGGGTCAACTTCACCGAGGTCGGTTGTGAATATATCGACGCGGGTTTTATGACCCATAGCCTGTGACAGGACATATTCCAGCTCTGCAATTTTATCGCTCTGGTCTTCATAGCTATCACCAACAACATGAACAAGAGCGGGAAGAACGGCAAGCTGGTTGGCCTGTAACTGGGCATGCTCCAGAGCATATTGAAGCTGGCGGGCAGACTGCTCAGTGATGGCTTTAACCTGAATTTCATAGTTGTTCTGCCCCGGAGCGTAAATGCTGAAGTAAAAAAGCCCGGCAAACAGCAGGCAGATAAGACCCGCAGATGTGCCTGCTGCGGGAAGCAGCGACATCAGCGCATGGGTATTACCCTGAGATGGTTTGGTTTTGGATGATTTCGCCAGAGGGATTTTCTTTTTCCCTTCTTTTTTAGCCTTGGCCAAGAAGCCCGGTAATGCCATTTCTGCTCCGTATTCTTTTTAATGTCAGTACAGAATTGGTGAATTATGTTGCCACAGGGGGATTCCAAATTCTGGAATCCCCCTGCAAAACAATAAAATTTTTAAACTTTATTGACGACCGGAAGAACCAAACCCACCTTCGCCACGGTCGGTTTCTTCAAAGTCATTCACAATATCCAGTTTGGCCTGAATCACAGGAACAATCACCATTTGCGCGATACGTTCTCCGGGTTCAACGGTAAAGGTGGTGCTGCCACGGTTCCAGCAGGACACCATCAGCTGACCCTGATAATCAGAATCAATCAAACCAACAAGGTTGCCAAGTACGATGCCGTGCTTGTGGCCAAGGCCGGAACGGGGCAGCAGCATGGCTGCATAGCCTGCGTCTTCCAGATGAATCGCGAGGCCCGTTGGAATCAGCTGGGTCTGGCCGGGTTCCAGAGTGATAACGTCATCCACCATGGCGCGCAGGTCGAGGCCTGCAGAGCCGTCGGTAGCGTAAGCAGGCATGGGGAATTCGTTGCCCAGGCGGGAGTCAAGAATGCGTGTTTTCAGGTGCATGGTTATTTCATTTCCTTGTAATAACGGGCAATTAACTCAATCAGCTGGCTTGCCAGAAGTTGTTTGGAACTCTTGGCCAGAGGTTCCTCGAAATCCGGGCCTATAAGCGTAACGGCGTTCTCTTCACTGTTGAAACCAATGGACTTGTCGCTGACATCGTTAGCAATCACAAGATCCAGCTTCTTGCGCTGGAGCTTGCTGGTTGCGTACTCCACAACATTATTCGTTTCTGCGGCAAAGCCAACAACGAACGGGCGATCTTCTTTTGCAGCTACCGAGGCTACGATATCTGGGTTACGTACCAGTTTAATGGTCATGGTTTGATCTGGCGCGCCCGGGTCTTTTTTGATTTTCGATTCGGCAATGGTCTCCGGCCGGTAGTCCGCCACAGCAGCACAGCTTATAAACATATCACTATTTGCGGTGTGTTCCATGGCTGCAGCGTGCATACTGCGCGCGTCAGCCACATCAATACGGGTGACGCGATCAGGGGTTTCAAGGTTGACTGGCCCGGCAATGACAGTAACGGATGCCCCTGCATCAGCGGCTGCAGCGGCCAGCGCAAAGCCCATTTTTCCTGAACTGTGATTGGATATGTAACGAACCGGGTCAATAGCTTCCCGTGTGGGGCCAGCGGTAATCACAACTTTTTTGCCTGCCAGCAGGCCGGTTTCAAACTGTTCTGCGAGGTTTTGCAGAATCACGTCCGGGTCCAGCATACGGCCGGGGCCAACATCGCCGCAGGCCTGATAACCGTTGTCCGGGCCGAACATTTTTACGCCACGGCCAACGAGGGTTTCGCAATTCTTCTGGGTGGCGACATCCAGCCACATGCCCTGATTCATGGCCGGTGCGAGATACACCGGTGCCTGTGTCACAAGGCACAGGGTGGAGAGCAGATCGTTGCCCATGCCTGCGGCCATGCGGGCGATAAAGTCGGCGCTGGCAGGCGCAATCAACACAGCATCTGCCCACTTGGCCAGCTCAATATGCCCCATGCCCGCTTCGGCTTTCGGGTCGAGCATGCTGGTGTGAACCGGGTTGCCGGAGAGGGCCTGCAGGGTCAGCGGCGTTATGAACTCACAGGCTGCTGGCGTCATAACAACATGAACTTCAGCTCCTGCTTTGCGCAGGTGACGAACCATTTCCGCGGTTTTGTAGGCTGCTATTCCGCCAGTTATTCCAAGCAGGATGCGCTTATTGTTGAGCCTGTGCATAGTGAGTACTTCAATCCGTAAGCATGAACCGACCCATTATATCCATTCAATGGGACAGGAGGCGAATAACGGTACGGTGGTCTAATCTGGCGGGCTTCATTTTGGCGAAGGTGTGTGAATGGCAATCACTGACTGGCCTGCTGACGAACGGCCCAGAGAGAAACTCCTTATAAAAGGTGCAACCAGCCTGAGCGATGCAGAGCTGCTGGCCATCTTCCTGCGAACGGGTGTGTCCGGGTGTTCGGCCGTAGAACTGGCCAGGGAGCTTTTATCAGGCTTTGGCAGCCTGCGAGCCTTGCTGCAGGCGGAGCAGGATGCTTTTTGTGAACGCCGGGGGCTGGGTACGGCCAAGTTTGCCCAGCTTCAGGCCGTGCTGGAAATGGCTCGTCGCCATCAGAAGGAAATTCTCTTTCGGGAACCAGCCCTGACCAGTTCAGAAAAAATGCGCGCTTACTTACAGGCCCATATGCGGGATAAATATTCTGAATGCTTTGGGTGTCTTTTTCTGGATACCAGACATCACCCCCTGGCCTTTGAGGAAATGTTTTTCGGCACCATTGATGGCGCAACGGTGTACCCCCGTGAAGTGGTGCGGCGGGCACTGGCTCATAATGCTGCAGCGGTTGTTTTTGCCCACAACCACCCATCCGGTATAGCGGAGCCTTCAGATGCTGATGTGCGTATAACTCGCCGACTTATTGAGGCTTTAGCGCTCGTGGATGTAAGAGTACTGGATCACATGGTGGTAGGAGACGGTGTAACTGTTTCTCTGGCTGAACGAGGACTTATGTAACACCGTTTAGTATCTAAGAATTGTCCTGTATTTTTTGATTGCACGATCGTTTATTTTTATATTGAAAAAAGCATAGTTTCTTGCTCGTGGGAGGCCATTCTGGTATAAAGCTCCGTCTTTGAGAGTCCGGATCACCGCTTGATGCCCCAGAAGATTAAGCAGTCACCCTTTTATGGAGTGGCGTCCGGTTTAAACTACTAGCTGGCGGTACCTCTGCCGACCAGCGAGTATTAGATGAGGCTAATCACATGTCCAAAGTTTGCCAAGTTACCGGCAAGCGTCCAGCTGTCGGCAACAACGTTTCCCACGCGAAAAACAGAACTCGTCGTCGTTTTCTGCCTAACCTGCACTACCATAGATTTTGGGTAGAATCTGAGAAGCGCTTCGTGCGTCTGCGTGTTTCCTCCAAGGGTATGCGTATCATCGATAAGAAAGGTATCGACACTGTACTGTCCGAGCTGCGCGCTCGTGGCGAACGTGTTTAACCGGAACTTATAGAGAGAGGATAACGACAATGGCTAAGGCTATTCGCGAAAAAATTAAGCTGGTTTCCACAGCTGGTACTGGTTACTTCTACACCACTACCAAAAACAAGCGTAACACTCCGGACAAGCTTGTTTTCAAGAAGTACGACCCTAAGGTCCGCAAGCATGTTGATTTCAAGGAAGCCAAGATCAAGTAAGATCTCGCTTCTGGGCTTGCAGCCTCGTCTGACTCTCGTCAGATAAAATGAAAAAACCCGCCCTGGTGCGGGTTTTTTCATAAGTACCTGAGGCATTGCTTATGCCCTTCCAGATTTACGGGTAGTTTCATGTTTAAGCCAGAACTCCTTTCCCCCGCCGGCACTCTGCGCAACATGCGCTTTGCTTACGCCTATGGCGCGGATGCGGTTTACGCCGGTCAGCCCCGCTACAGTCTGCGGGTGCGCAACAACGATTTCAAACTGGAAAACCTAGCTAACGGTATCCGGGAAGCCCACGCACTGGGCAAAAAGTTTTATCTTGCCAGTAACATCGCTCCCCATAACTCGAAGGTGAAAACCTACCTGCGGGATATGGAACCTGTGATTGCTATGAACCCGGATGCGTTGATTATGTCCGATCCCGGTTTGGTGATGATGGTGAAGGAACGCTGGCCTGAAACGGAGATTCACCTGTCTGTACAGGCAAACGTGGTGAACTTTGCCACGGTGAAATTCTGGGCGCAGCAGGGCGTAAGCCGGATTATTCTCTCCCGCGAACTGTCGCTGGATGAAATACAGGAGATTCGTGAAGAGTGCCCGGATACAGAACTGGAAGTGTTTGTGCACGGCTCTTTGTGTATTGCTTATTCCGGCCGTTGCCTGCTGTCGGGATACATGAACAAGCGTGATCCGAATCAGGGCACCTGCACTAACGCCTGCCGCTGGCAGTATCAGGCTCACGATGCTAAAGAGACTGCGGAAGGTGATGTGGTGCCTGTGAACTACGATCCGGCTGCAAACCTCGATAACCCGACTTTGGGGGAAGGCAAACCATCTGACCAGATTATGCTGCTTCAGGAAGGTAACCGCCCCAACGAGTACATGCCTGCTTTTGAAGATGAGCACGGCACTTATATTATGAACTCGAAGGATCTGCGGGCGATTCAGCATGTGGAGCGCCTCACCAAAATGGGCGTTCACTCACTGAAAATTGAAGGGCGCACCAAATCCCACTACTACGTGGCCCGTACGGCGCAGACTTACCGCCAGGCGATTGATGACGCCGCTGCTGGCAAGCCATTTGACATGGCTTACATGGACACACTGGAGAATCTCGCCAGCCGTGGTTACACCGAAGGCTTTTATCGCCGCCATGTTCATGATGAATACCAGAACTACGAGCGAGGTAGCTCCGTAGGAACCAAGCAGCAGTTTGTGGGCGAGGTTGTTGATGCTGGTGATCACTTTGTCACGATTGATGTGAAAAACCGCTTTGAAAAGGGCGACAGTGTTGAGTTGCTGACACCGGGTGGCAATCGCACCTTTATTCTCGATCATCTGGAAGATAAGAATGGTGCCAGTGTTTCTGCTGCTCCGGGGTCAGGGCATACGGTTCGTATTCCTTTGCCGAAAGGTTTGAAAGTGGATGAGTTTTCGCTGTTAGTAAGAAATTTGTAACCTGATCCAGAAACAATAAAGGAGGCGAATGCCTCCTTTATGACTTAAGAGGGAGTGAAGATTACTCTTCGTCTTCCTGTTTGACTACACAGTCCAGACGCTTCTTGCCAGTTTCGTCCAGGTAAGCCTGGAAGTCTTTTGGCAGACGGCCGGTAGTAGAGCCGTACCATTGCACAGTGTCACCAGCCTTGGTCACGTACTCAAAGGTGTACTTGTTTATGTTGCGACGCTTCTTGGTAGCTACTTCTTCTGTCGCACCCAGATCTGCCAGAGACAAGCCTTTCTCTTCCAGAATCTTGCGAATCTGCTCGATGCTTTCTTCTTTTTCTTTGTTCTTGGCCTGATCTTCTTCATAAGCAGCACGCTTTTCTTCCAGCAGGCTGTTCATGCGATCAATGATACGTTCCATATCTTCAAAGTGAACGTCTTTAAACAGGCCACGCATGCGGGTCTTACTGGACAGGCGATGCATGATTTCTTCGAACATATTCATGGTAATACCCCAGGATAATGATTTGTTGATATGCAGAATTCTGATCAGACGAAGCTAATTCAGCTAAATGTTTGGCTAAAAATACTGATAAAATAACTCTCAGCAGAACTATAACGAATCAGTGATGCGAAAACATTTTTGGAATGAAAACACCAAGTCTGAATATTCTTTTCGATAACACCGGATTTTCACTGCGAATACTCAGATAAAAACTATTGATTGTCAATAAATCACGACAGGTTTTCATGGCGAGTCTTACAAAATAATACACTTTTCCACTTATTTGATAGCAGTTTGTAAGCAAAGCCCTGTATTTGGATTGGAATGTTGGGCAGATAACATATTTGGTAATAATGACCTTGCTCTAAGGGGGGAAGTAATCATATCTTCTTGTTATAAATGCCTTTACGACTTATATCTCTCGAGATTACTGTAAAGATGTGTTCGGGATAATAATAAAAAGGGCAGGGTTGCTCAGTGTTTTTTTCTTCAGATATCTTATCTCACCCCTGGGTCATCCCCATTGCTTTGTTTTTCGCAACATTTGTTCTGGAAGATGCGGCTATTGTTTCTGGAGCAATGTTAGCGACTGCAGGAACCATTCAGCCCGAGATGGCTTTTGTTGCACTACTGCTTGGGATTGTCGTAGGCGATGTTGGTCTTTATTTTCTGGGTAAGCAAGCAAGGCGATTCTCCTTTATTCAAAAACACACCGAACAAAAACGGGTTAAGGATTTCCGACACTGGGTATCAAGCTACCTCTTTCTGGTCATTTTTATTGTGAGATTCGCCCCAGGGCTTCGGCTCCCCTGTTACTTATCCTGCGGGGTGTTCACCGTCTCTATTAAACGGTTTATCTGGGCTGTTGGCGTAGCAGGTTTTTTTTGGGTGGCTCTGGCATTTGGTGGTGTCCACTGGTTTGGACTGCAGCTATCAAACTCATCGTTTTGGCAGGATGCTGGCATTTGGAAATGGGTTCTTGTCCCTGTTTTTGGTGTGATAATTTATTTTTGTCAAAGGCTCCTGAATGGGTATATCGGGCGCTATCTGGAGATTAAGGATGATCAGTAACAGAGATGAAAACCTGATTGAACAGGCAATAAAACCGACATTCTCAGCTAAACAGGCTCATGTTGGTATGCCGCCTTTGGCAAAAAGAACAAGAGCCCTGGCATTTTTTGAGTTTTGGCCCACAGCTCTGGTTTATCTTCCGGTTGCCATTCTCTGGTTATTTCAAGCAATACGATACCGCGGGCTGACCGTGCCATTAAGTGCCAACCCCGGCTTTTATTTGGGCGGGCTGGTGGGGGAATCGAAAGCCGATAACTTTCTTCAAGCTGGAGACTATACCCGCAATTTGATTGCTCCCTGGTGTCGAATGACTAATGGCACCAACGATATTACCACGCAACTCGAAGATGCTTTACAACAGATGCAGCTCTCAGGGTTGCAGTTTCCTGTGATTGCCAAGCCCGATGTGGGATGTCGTGGTGAGGGAGTACGCATTGTTCGGGATAGGGAGCAGTTGAAAGAGTATTTTCTGACATTTCCAAATAAAGCTAACGTCATTCTTCAAGAACTGGTGCCCTGGGAGCCGGAAGCAGGGGTGTTTTATATTCGCAAACCAGGGGAGCCTCGGGGACAGATTTTTTCCCTGGCATTAAAGTATCAGCCTTACGTGTATGGCAATGGTGTGGACACTTTAAAAACATTAATCCTGCAAGATAAGCGAGCAGGCCGGCTGGCTCATCTCTATCTCAAACGCCATCAGGATCAACTCGAAAAGGTTTTTGAGCCTGGCCAGCCGTTTCGTCTGGCATTCGCAGGAAGCCATAGCCGTGGTGCTATTTTTCGGGATGGTCGGCATTTGATTACAGAACAACTGACAGATGCCTTTGATCGAGTCAGCAAAGATATCGACGGCTTTTATTACGGGCGTTTCGATGTACGCTTTGCTAATGAGGAGAGTTTTGTGAAGGGCGAAGACTTTCGGATTGTTGAAGTCAACGGTGTGAGTAGTGAAGCTGCCCACATCTGGGATGCAGACTCGTCCCTTCGGGAGGTATATAAAACACTCTTCGCACAATACAACACGCTCTTTGAAATTGGTGCCGCTAATCGGAAACGAGGACATCGCGGGGGAAACCTGCGTCAGGTTGTGGCAGGATTTTTCAAGGAGCTACGATTAGGAAAGCAGTATCCAGATACAGAATAATTACCCAGACTATGGGAAAGTAATGGCTTGGGTACTTAAATATGCCAGGGAGGCAGAATAATGAAAGCGTCATATATAAAGTTCGGACTTTCGCTCTATATCTCGATTGTGTTTGTACAATCTCTCTTCTTCAAATTTTCCGGCGCGCCGGAAACAGTGTATATCTTTGGAACTATTGGAGAGTGGGCAGGCATCTACTGGTTTGCTGAATACGGTGCTTATATAGTGGGCACGGTGGAACTGATCGCTTCTCTCCTACTATTGACCGGTAGTCGCATTTTGGGAGCGTTAGCTGCATTTGGCACAATGGCCGGTGCAGTGTTCTTCCACCTGTTTACACCTCTTGGTATTCACATGCCGGAATTTGATGGAGCGGGAAATATTGTGGGTAACGATGGTGGTCTGCTGTTTATCAATGCCTGCGCCATTTTAGTGGCCTCGATTGTTATCATCGCCATGGAACTGAGCGATAAACAGAAGCTCTGAATAAAGACCCGGACAAAAATAAGAAAGTAATATCTGCTGGGGGAGGCTGGATATGACTGACTCTTCACCTTTTCATCTCAAGTGGAAGGGAAAACGCGGCCTGTTGATGAAAGTGCTGGAAAGAATGACAGGCCTTCGCCGGCTAGATCGCCTTTATCACCAGCATATTAGCAACCAGCGGGGGAAGGCATTTCTCGAATCTGCCATGGTTGCGCTGGATTTTGATTATCAGGTTCATGGCGCAGCCTTTTCTTCGATCCCTCAAGAAGGCTCTTTACTGGTGGTTTCTAACCATCCCTTTGGCGGAGCAGAGGGCATAGCTCTCCTGGATGTTTTCCTGAAAGCACGCCCCGATGTACGCATTCTCTCGAATCAGATTTTGAACGCCTTGCCAGGGTTGAAAGAGTTGTTTATTGGTGTGGATATTCTTAGCGAATCCTCTCGCCAAGCGCGCAAGCGTGCCAATCAGGCCGCAATAGAGGAAGCCACGCAATGGGTAGGCAATGGCGGTGTGCTGATTATTTTCCCTTCCGGTGAAGTTGCAGACTGGGATTGGCAGAGCAAAGCCACTCAAGAAGCGCCCTGGCGGCACACCGCAGGCCGTATTCTCAGAGAAACCCAGACAAGTGTAATGCCAGTGTATGTAGATGGCCGGAACAGTTGGTTGTTTTACCTGCTCGGGCGTATTCACCCACTGCTGCGTACCACACGGCTTGTGCATGAGTTGTTGAATAAAAAAGGGCAAACCCTGCAGCTATACGGAGGAAGCATTGCGCCAGCACGCACCTTCAACAAGCTCCCCCAGAGAAATGAGCTCACCAGTGCATTACGCATGCGATCGCTGCTTCTTGATCCTAAAAATCAAAAGGTAAAAACTCAGGAAATGGCACAGAGTTCAACCTGTGCCGTCGCTCCCCCCGTTAAAGCAGGTTTGCTTGCGAACGAAATTCGGCAACTGCCTTCAAACTTCCGCCTGCTTACAAAAGGCGATATGGAAGTCTGGTGCTCGGATGCCCAATCGATTCCTCACCTGCTACAGGAAATTGGTCGGCTAAGGGAACTGACCTTTCGGGAAGTAGGGGAAGGCACAGGTCAGGCTGTGGATATTGATGATTTTGACCAACACTACCTGCATCTCTTTTTATGGAACAAGGAAAAGCAGGAAGTGGCGGGTGCCTATCGTATTGGGCAGGTGGATAAACTGGTTGCCGCTAAAGGTGTACAAGGGCTGTATTCCCGCAGCCTGTTCCATTACGACCAGCGCTTTTTGGATAAGCTGGGCTCTTGCCTTGAAATGGGGCGCTCTTTTATTTGCCCGGAATATCAGAAAAGCCTGATGGCTTTGCAAATGCTGTGGAAAGGCATTGGTTGCTGGGTTGTACAACACCCTCAATACCGTGTTTTGTTTGGGCCGGTGAGCATCAGCAATGATTACCAGAACCTCTCCCGCTACCTCATGGCGATGAGCCTGAAAGAGAATAATTTCGATCAGGAGCTGGCGACACTGGTTCAACCAGTCAGCCCATTACCAGAGATGAAAGGTTTGCCATGGAATCGGGAAATGCTGGCAGGGCTAGGGGATATTGAACAGCTTTCAAGCCTTGTTCAACTTGTGGAAAAGGATCGGGGCGTGCCTGTTCTTCTCAAGCAATACCTCAAATTGAACGGAACCTTTGTGGGCTTTAATGTGGATAGCGAGTTTAACGATGCACTGGATGGGCTGATTATCGTAGACCTGCTCAAGAGCGAAAAGCGGGCGATAAGCCGATATCTGGGTGAAGCTGGCTACAAGGTTTTCTGTGAATATCACGCTGAAACTTCTGTAAGCCCTGCCTCAACGGTCGTTTGAGGCACTTTTTCGAAACTGCAGTGTTGCCGGGGCCACACCAAAATTGTCGGAGATATCCACAGATTCCGCCTTCAGAATCATCGCAATAATGGCCTGATGATGCAGCGTGTGGCTGTGGATAAACATTAATTCACGAACCAGTGTTGTTTGTGTGGATAACTGCTCATCCGAACATCCAGATACAACGGCCTTTAAAGTCAGTGAATGATTCTTTTCACCAATCAGTGCCTGCAACCGGCTGACAATACCTGCCAAAGCCGAGAGAACGGCAGCCGACGACTGCTCAAGCAATGAGTTTCGTACGCGGTTGTCGTAACAAATCATACCGCCAGGTAAACCATCAAACAGCATATGATAGTGCTCAATAATATGGCGGACATGAACACCAATAGATCCACCTGTGTATTGCGGCTTGCGGGTATAAAGCGACGAAGACAACCCAGACAGCTGGCTCTTGATTTCAAGAAGCGAATCACAATTTGCAGACACGGCAGACTGAAGCGACATAAATTTCCCGAAACTCAAAACAGATGACTTCAGGCTAGCTTATTCGCGATTATGAATACAGCCCAAGAAATCCATTAACAGGAGAACAGGGCTGCTGTACAGTCTCTCCTGAATAGATATGAGGCGTATAACATGGAAATAACAGCGATAGCCTTTGTTGCCCTTGTGGCCATTTTGATTCTCACCGGCGTGAGGATTGTGCCACAGGGTTATAACTATACCGTTGAACGTCTGGGGCGTTTTACCCGCGTGCTTCATCCCGGTGTGAACCTGCTGATTCCTATTGTGGATCGTATCGGTCGTAAACAAAACATGATGGAGCAGGTACTGGATATTCCTCCGCAAAGTGTTATCTCCTCTGATAACGCGCAAGTCACTACCGATGCAGTGTGCTTCTTTCAGGTTCAGGATTCCGTGAAAGCCTCTTACGAGGTGAATAACCTGTTGCTGGCTATGCAGAATCTGGCCATGACCAATATCCGTGCTGTGCTGGGTTCCATGGAACTGGACGAAATGCTTTCTAATCGCGACAAGATCAATGCCAGCCTGTTAGACAAAGTGGATGAAGCCACTGACCCATGGGGTGTAAAAGTCACCCGTATAGAGATTCGCGATATCGCTCCCCCTCAGGATCTGGTGGATGCCATGGGGCGCCAGATGAAAGCTGAACGTGAAAAGCGCGCCCAGATTCTGGAAGCGGAAGGCTCCCGTGAGGCTGCGGTTCAAGTCGCGGAAGGTGAAAAGAGAGCGCAGATTCTGAAAGCGGAGGGTGAGCTGGAGGCCGCCAAACGTGAGGCAGAAGCCCGTGAACGTCTGGCACAGGCAGAAGCTCAGGCAACAGAGTCTGTCTCTAAAGCGATTGCAGAAGGTGACCCTATGGCGATCAACTACTTTATCGCCCAGAAATATGTAGAAGCGTTGAAGGATGTCGCATCTGCAGAAAACAACAAAGTCATCATGATGCCCCTGGAAGCTGGTAATGTGATTGGTTCTTTGGCCGGCATTAAAGAACTTGTGGCTGAGGCTTCTCTTAAAAAAGGAAACTGACGCCTTATGGAGCCCTTAATCTCTTTTATCGCTGAACTGCAGCCGTGGCACTGGGTTGTCTTTTGTTTTCTGCTGCTTGGCATGGAAGCACTGGGAGCCGGTGGCTTTTTGCTGGGAGCCGCTGCTGCAGCGGTTCTTCAGGGATTTCTGCTCTGGCTGGTTCCGGATATGGGCTGGGCTGTGCAATTCAGCGTATTTGGTGCGGGTGCGCTGATTTTCACAGTTGTCTGGTGGTTCTTCCTTCGTAAGTCCGGGCAGAACAGCGAAGAGCCTCTGCTTAACGACAGGGCAGCCCAAATGGTTGGGCGCATTGTTGTGCTGGACCAGAACCTGCCGGGCGGCCATGGTCGTATACAGATTGGTGATACCAAGTGGAAGGTGCGAGCCAACCAGACACTGGAAGCGGGAGCGACCGTTGTTGTGGTTGGCTCAGAAGGTATGACGTTGTTTATCGAGTCAGATCGATAGATCAAGATCAATCAGTACAGGGTCGTGGTCCGACGCACTGAACGGGCCATCGTCCTTGGGCAGCGCTCCAGAGTATTTATCCGAATACTCGAATAATGAGTTCTCCGCAGAGTTAATGTGCCATTCATGCACGTTTACAACCTTGCCAGCCAGCGACTTATTGGCCAGAGCGTGATCCAGTGCCCCCAGTTCACCATCATAAGTGAAGGAATAGTTATGTTTGCTGGGTGCAAGATTCACTAAGCCGAAGCCTCTCTCGATCCGTTCGGAGGGCAGTTCACGACAGTTGACAGTTGTTTTGGCCGATGTCTGAACAGGTTGTTTTATCTTCTTGCCACTGGTTAGCAGACGAACCGGATCTTCCTGACCGTAGGCATTGAAGTCGCCGATGAGCAGAACATTGTCCGCCAACAGATGATTCATTGTCTTGAGGTAGTCTCCCAAATGTTTGGCGGCCGCTACGCGGAATTCGTTGCAGCTGCCCTGCAGATCATCCTGATAGTTGGGAACAGTGATTTTACTGCCCGCCTTGATGCGTGTGCCATCCAAAGGAACCTTGCCGCTGGTGTCGGCATACTCCATATAATCTTCAAGACACATGGAACCTTTAGACTTGAAGTGGCTGACACCCACAGTAATGCGCTGGCCGGACCATTTATCCTCAAAGGTTTGTACCACAGTCGGGCGCATAGACTTGATAATTTTCACATCTTTGTCATCAGTGCTGGTCAGGGTGAACTCCTGCACGGGCATGGGAACTACCAGCAGGCCGCCGGAAAGGCTAATACGGGCAGGTTTATACACCAGACCCACAGTAATGGCATCACTGCCGATGACACCAGACTCATAAGTACTGACAGCCTTGTAGTGTTCCGACTCCGGCAGGCGACTGTTTATAGCTGAAATCAAATCTTCCATGGCGCTGCCGGGGCCAAACCCATTATTTTCAATCTCCATCAAACCGATAATATCGGGATCAATGCGGGTGATTGCTTCAACAATTTTTGCTCGCTGCAGCTGGAGTTCTTCAATGGTTGTTGCGCCGCGGTTTTGGCCGGTAGGGTTAGGCTTATGATCCGGCAGCACTTCATTGAAGTAATTCAGCACATTAAAGCTGGCAACCCGCACATGGCCGTATTCATGGGGAGCGGGGAAGGCAACACGGGGTGAGAACTCGTGATTGAAGGCATAGGTATCCAGTGTCTGGGTGGGCAGTAGCTCATACCGGCCGTAGCGATAAGTGATAACACCCGTAAGATCGCTGATCAGGTCACCTGTGCGAATATAGTGAATATAAGGGCCAAAGGCTGGGTAGTAACTCATCTGGCCATTAACCTGACTGCCATCAGTAATCACGGTCATCCGGTTACTGCTGTTGGCCTCTGCCATAGCTGTCGCTTTTTCGGAAAGGGGAGGGAATAACTGTGTTGGCTTGAACAGCGGCCCACCAAAGCTGACTTCCATATTGTTCCGGCGAGAAGCAAAGTCGTAACTGTAATTGCGGGTCACTGAGAGAGCATTAGAGCCGCTGAAATTCACCAGCATGCCCTCATATTTCTCCATATCCTGCAGGCTGAACCCTTTGCCAGGCATCGCTGCTCGCACTTCCCCTAAAGCGCCTGTTGCACAGATAGTGACATCTTTGAGAACCATTTGAGTCTGACCATAAAACTCCTGAATGACCCCACGGGCACGTATCCGGTCGCCTACATTGAGCTCCGGACGCTTGCCATAAACAAACAGGCCTTCGGACGTATCCGGGTCGCCATCTTCATCAGCAAATTCTTCTTGCAGGAAGAAGCCATTCAACCGGTCGGGCGCGTTAGCTGTGACAACCGCCTCCACAACAATTTCTGGAGACTCCTTAGCATCCACAGGAATCAGTGGGCTGGTGTCGCCTGCACCCTGTACCTGGCTAATTAGCGTGGCACAGTTGCCGCATCCCATAGGTAGTGTCGATGCTTCTGGGCTGGGAGCTGCAGCCTCAACAGCCACTGCACTGTCTGGT
>NZ_SMME01000234.1 GCF_009711465.1 Parendozoicomonas verongulae
GGTTAAAGAGAATATCAAAAGTTGTTCTTTGTTAGGAAACAGGCTTACTTCCCATAGTTCACTCGCTTTGGCGGTATGTAGGTTGGTTCGTGCAAATCAACTTGTTGATATTGTGTTAAAAGAGCTTCAGGAGTTACACGAAAAAATTGTCCAGAGAGGCTTAGCCAGGCGCGACGACTGGCAATATTCCATAGTCAAGATACTCACCCGGGCCTGTGACTATCTGGGTGTCCATTCACCTCAGGTTATAGCCATTGCTCAGGTCGCTATTCAACAAAATTGGCTGGAACCAGAACATTATCCTGAGGCAGGGGCACTTCATGTCCTATTAAAAAGGCTGGACGCTGTCAATGAACTCAAACCATTGGTAGAACGCCGCTTGAAAAACTGGTATGCCCATT
>NZ_SMME01000793.1 GCF_009711465.1 Parendozoicomonas verongulae
TTTATTATTGTTATTGTTAGCGCTGACTTCATGTCACGCATTTCCATTTATAATTCCTTTTCCAGAATCTTGCCATTATTTTTTACAGATTTTTTGCAATCTCTTATTTGACACGCAATCCAGTTAATTCCGGTCATATTTTTTGTAGCTTATTCTCCATTTATCCGCAGTCTTACAATATCGAAGCAGTTTTCCGGTGTCTGGCACCAGTGAATGTGCTTTTAATGTGGCCAGGCATTCTCGTTAATTGTGGACGGCGCGTAGGTATTCTGAATAAAATGAAGGGTTTGTAATCCAGGTTTTATTTTATGCCAAGTCGCTTCGCCAAGCGGTGTAAATTCCCTGCGTTAATACCCAGCTGTTTCGCTGTAGCTGACCAGTTATTGTTGTTCTCTGTTAATGTCTGATTAATAACTTTCCGTTGAAAACTATCAGTGGCTTCTTTCAGGTTTGTGACGCCGGAAAATGATGTTGCCGGTATCGGTAGTGCAGGGCGGTTATCGGGTGCTGACCGAACACTTTGCAGATTAAAATGCTCCGGCAGAATCATCACATATTCGTCAACAGGCTGTGAACGAGCAAGAATCGCTGCTCTGTGAATGGCATGCTCCAGCTCCCGAACATTTCCCGGCCAGTTGTAATCCAGCAGGTGGCGATGGCAGGAGGCGCTCAGACTCAAATGCCGAAGCCCCAGTTTTGAACGACACTTCTCGATAAAGAAGCCAGCCAGTAACACCACATCCTCTCCCCGATCCCGCAGAGGTGGAACATGAATCGGGAATACACTGAGGCGGTGGTAAAGATCAGCACGGAAGCGGCCTTCTGTGACTTCCACTTTCAGATCACGATTGGTCGCCGCGACTATACGGGTGTTTACCTTGAGATGATTGTCGTCACCTACTCGCTGCAAATCACCATACTGCAGAACTCTCAGTAATTTGGATTGCAGGGCAAGAGTCAGTTCACCCACTTCATCCAGAAACAGTGTGCTGTTGTCGGCCAACTCAAACTTGCCCTTGCGATTGCTGATGGCTCCTGTGAACGCACCTTTTACATGACCAAACAGCTCACTCTCCGCCACATTTTCCGGAAGTGCCGCGCAGTTCAGGTAAACCATGGGGTTCTCTGCCCGTGGAGACTGGTTGTGGATGGTGCCAGCAACCAGTTCTTTACCAGTTCCGGTTTCTCCGAGAATCAGTGCCGTCATCTCGGTATTGGCGACCACTTCAATCTCTTTTTTCAACTCCTGCATCGCCACAGACTGCCCGATCATCTGAGTATTGCTGGTGGCCGTTTTTTGGGTGGGCTGGTTCTCTTCGAGTGGAGAAAAGCTGACTGCCTGGTTCTCCAGCTTTTCCATCAACAGAGCGTTATTGAGGGATGCGGAAGCAATGGCGCTGACGGTGCGCAGATCATCATCGCTGAAACCGTCGAACTGATCGGGAGAAAAACCATCAATGGTGAGTGCGCCGATCAGCCGCTCGTTGGCTATTAAAGGCAGGCCGACGCAGGCGTGAACTTTCAGCTCTCCTTCGATGGAAGGGATCAGCCCATCGTAAGGGTCGGGGAGCTCGCTATCTGTCGGAAAGCGAACAATGTCACCAGCCCGGGCAATGGCTTCCAGTCGCGGGTGTTCCTGCAGCGAGAACTGGCGTCCCAGAACATCCGGTGCCAGACCATCAATAGAAAGCGGAACGAACTTGTGTTCCTGCAGCTCCAGCAGGGCAGAGGCTTCACAATGGAACAGATCCCGAACGATGGAGAGCATGCGGCTGAAACGATCCTCGGAGGATATGCCGGAGGTCATTTCCAAAGCCAGTTTGGTGAGATCGGTCATTCTCTGATTAGTCATATTGCTGAAGGTGTGTAAGTGATATGCGGGCATTGTCAAAAAGACACCTGTTGTCTGTTTGACACTGTCTGATGAGTGTCATTATGACATCATGGCTCCTGGTGGTCTTCTGAAAACCTTCTCTGAACCCTTAAAAATCAACAACTTAAAAAGTTGGCACGGCAAGTGCTTTAGTGAGTGTATCTGCGAAAACGCACTCACAATTTTTTGTGAAGGTTGAGCCAAAAGGGCAGTCAGCCTTCCACTGGAGAGACAGCATGACTATTCACATCAAAAACAACATCCACTGGGTTGGCCAACGTGACTGGGAAATCCGTGACTTCCATGGCACCGAGTACAAAACCACCAAGGGCACCAGCTACAACAGCTATCTGATCCGTGAAGAAAAGACAGTACTGATTGATACCGTAGACAGCAAGTTCAGCCACGAATTTGTTCAGAATCTGGAACAGGAAATGGATCTGAATGAGATCGACTACATCGTGGTTAACCATGCTGAGGAAGATCACTCCGGCGCACTGGCGACCCTGATGGCGAAGATTCCAAACACGCCCATCTACTGCACAGAAAACGCAATCGACTCCATTGTAGGCCACCACCACCACCCTGAGTGGAACTTCAATGTTGTGAAAACCGGTGACAGCATGGATATCGGCAACGGTAAACAATTGGTGTTCGTTGAAGCGCCCATGCTGCACTGGCCAGACAGCATGATGACTTACATGACAGGCGACGCCGTTCTGTTTTCCAACGACGCTTTCGGCCAGCACTACTGCGATGAACGCCTGTTTAACGACGAGATCGACCAGAACGAACTGATGGAGCAGTGCCAGCGTTACTACTCCAACATCCTGACGCCATTCAGCGCGCTGGTGGTTGCCAAGATTAAGGAAGTGCTGAGCTTCAACCTGCCAGTAGATATGATCGCTACCTCCCACGGTTGCGTATGGCGCGATAACCCCGTGCAGATCATCGAGAAATACATGGAGTGGGCGCAGGATTATCAGGAAGATCGTATCACCATCTTCTACGACTCCATGTCCAACAATACCCGCATGATGGCCGACGCTATCGCACAGGGTATTCATGAAGTGGACTCTCAGGTTGCGGTGAAAGTGTTCAACGTGTCCCGCCACGACAAGAACGAAATTCTCACCAACGTGTTCCGCTCCAAGGCGATTCTGGTGGGTTCTTCCACCATGAACAACGTGATGATGCCAAAAGTGGCTGGCATGCTGGAAGAGATCACCGGCCTGCGCTTTAAGAACAAGAAAGCTGGAGCCTTCGGCAGCTATGGCTGGAACGGCGGCGCGGTGGATCGTATTCATTCCCGGCTGACAGACGCCGGTTTTGAAACGGTGGAAGGTTTGAAATCTAAGTGGAAGCCAGACGGTAAAGCGATTGCCGAGTGTCGTGCACACGGTCGCAAGCTGGCTCGCCAGTGGACACTGCGTGACTTGTCTCAAGAGATTGTGCGCCCCGTTCTGGAGAAGAAGGAACCTGTCGTTCAACAGCCTTGCTGCGATAAAGCAGAAGCTACTGAGCCCAAAGCGCCAGCGTCCACCTGTAATGGCGATTCCATGATCTGCACCGTATGCCAGTGGGTTTATAACCCCGAGCAAGGTGAGCCTAATCAAGGTGTAGAGCCAGGTACGCCATGGAGTGAAGTGCCTGACTATTTCCTCTGCCCGGATTGCAGCCTTGGCAAAGACGTATTTGCACCTGTTCAAAAGGAGAACGCAGCATGAGCGAGGTAAACAGGGAGAATGGAATTGTAATTGTTGGCAGCGGATTTGCTGCCTACCACCTGGTGAGAATGCTGCGCAGGCAGTCCAATGAGCTGCCCATCACTGTAGTGACAGGCTCCAGCGGTGATGATTACACCAAGCCTGAGTTGAGTCATGTGTTTACTAAAAAGCAGTCGGCAGACGATTTGGTGAAGATGACCGGTGTCGTCTTTGCGCAGGAACAGAATATCCGTTTGCTGGCACATACGCCGGTAGAGTCCATAGACCCTCAGTGTAAAGAGATTGTGGCCGGTAGTGAAACCCTCGCCTACGACAAGCTGGTGTTGGCAACAGGGGCTCGACCTTTTGTTCCTTCCGTGGAAGGTGATGGCGCAGGCGATATTCTGACTCTGAACAGTCTGGATGAGTTTCGTGCCGGTCAGGAGAAGCTGGCTTTTTCCAAGCGGGTTATGGTGATTGGTGCTGGCCTTGTGGGTACCGAGATTGCTATGGATCTCGCCAGCTCCGGTCGTGAGGTTGTATTGACTGACCGTGCTGAAGGGTTGATGTCCCGTATGCTGCCGGGTTTTCTGACTGCGCGACTGTTGCAGGTACTGACAGGTCAACGGTGCAAGATGGAGCTGAACAACCAGATCAGCCGTATTCAACGTATTGCTGAGGGATTGGAGGTGACTTTTAATAACGGTCAGCTTCATATTGTAGATAGCATTATTTCTGCGGCAGGTCTGATTCCCAACAGCAAACTGGCAAAAGAGGCTGGTTTGAACGTTGAGCGTGGTATCTGTGTGGATAAGAGTCTGCGAACGTCTGATCCTGATATCTACGCTATCGGTGATTGCGCCGAAATAAACGGCAAAGTTCTGCCATTCCTGCAGCCCATCATGCTGAGCGGCGGCTCCCTTGCAAAAGTGCTGCTGGGCGAAACTGCCAGCCTGACTCTGCCCAATATCATGGTGAAGGTGAAAACACCGTTATTGCCCATGCAGTTCAGCGGCCAGACAACTGGCGATGAGCTGAACTGGAAGGTTGAAGTGAATGCCCAGGGTATGGTTGCCCGTGCCTTCACTCCAGACGAACAACTGGCAGGGTTTGTGACCACCGACGATCGGATGTCTGAGTCCTTCCCACTGCTGCGTCAGCTTCCGCTGATGGTTTGAACACATTTCATTTATTTCTAGTTTTTAAGAGAGCTCCACATGGTACAGCCTAAGCCAATCAGTTTTTCCGAAGCCGAACGTCTGAGCCTGATTTTTGATTCCGAGACCCGTGAAGAATGGCAGCGCACATCTCACATTATGAAAACTCTGGATCTCAAGCCAGACATGGTGATTGCTGATGTCGGCGCGGGTACCGGTTATTTCTCCAGCCAGTTTTCTGACCTGTTACCAGAAGGAAAGGTGTATGCGCTGGATACGGAAGCGAACATGATCAGCTATATGAACAACCGTTTCGCGGAAGAAAAGCGCACCAATGTAGAAACTCGCCAGAGCGAGTTCACCAATCCATGCCTGCCGGAAGGATTGGATGTGGTGTTCCTTGCCAATGTTTATCGCTTTATTAAAGAGCGGGATGTGTTCCTGGGGCATATGTTTGATCAGGTGAGCCATGCAACGCAGGTTGTGTTTGTAGACTTCCGTGGCAGCAACGCCCGCGTAACCCCTCAACAGGCTGTGAATGAGGTGACTGCAGCGGGCTTTGAGGTGGAAGACATGGATATGACCGGTTGCCCGGATCACTACATTCTGCGTTTTTGTAAACCACAAGCTGTTTGATTATTTGCAGTAAAGAGGTAATAGCTATGAGCCACTTAAGAATCCCTGCAGACTGGACAATTCAGCGCTCCACTCCCTTTTTCACAAAAGAGAATGTACCTGCTGCATTACTGACCCACCACAACACGGCAGAAGGCGTATTCGGCCAGCTGTGTGTGATGGAAGGTACTGTCACTTACTTCGGTTTTGCCAATAGCGAAGCTGAAGAGCCAGAAGTGAAAGTTGTGATTGAAGCGGGCCAGTTTGCAACCAGCCCTCCACAATACTGGCATCGTATTGAGATCAGCGATGATGCTCAATTCAATATTAACTTTTGGTCAGCCACTGATAAGAAAGACCAGCCCCTTTACACTGCCCGTTCGTAAAGGAATAGTGCACTGCTATTAAAGTGCAGACTATGCGAAAGCAATGGTTTGGGTGCTTAGCCCTTAAGGCAAAGGGGGAGATGTCATGACTGAGCTGATGGACAGAAGTGGGTACATAACGCTGTTGGATGCAGTTCGGCAGTGCACTCTGTGTGAGCCGCATCTTCCTCTTGGCCCACGGCCTGTGCTCCAGTTTCACCCCGATGCCAAAATCCTGATTGCCGGGCAGGCGCCCGGCAGGAAGGTGCACGAAACTGGCCTGCCGTTTAACGACCCAAGCGGTGATCGGTTACGGGAGTGGCTGGGTGTTACCCGTGAGCAGTTTTATGATCCAAAACTGTTTGCCATTATTCCCATGGGCTTCTGTTACCCGGGAACAGGAAAGTCTGGTGATCTGCCGCCTCGCCCGGAGTGTGCTCAAACCTGGCGAGCGCGGCTTCTGGAGCAACTGCCCAATGTCCAGATGACACTGGTGCTGGGGCAATATGCACAGGCCTATCACTTCGGGACCGTTCACAAAACAGTGACAGAGCTTGTTCAATCATGGCAGAGGTTTTGGCCAGATAAGGTGCCTCTGCCTCATCCGAGCCCGAGAAATAACCTTTGGTTACGGCGTAATTCATGGTTTGAGACAGAGATAATTCCAGAGATAAAAAAACAGGTTTGTTTACTGCTTTAATGTATATAAGTGCCCAAACCCTTGCTTTGTCATAACTCTGGTCACGTGGCGGGCTACGTTCCTGACGCTATTCTTTGAAGAGCGGAAAAAGCTACTCGCCATCATCATGTAAAAGCAAGGGCCCGGTACTTATTGCCCTGTGTTTATTTTGGTTGGTTTTCTCTAATCCAATGAAGAAATCTTTCGCTGCCCTGTGCTTACTTGTTTTGCCCCTGCTGCCTGGCTGCACGGTGATTTCTGTGGCTGACGCGGTTGTATCCACAACCATTGATGTGGCAGCCCTTGGTGTGAAGGGAGCTATTGGCGTTACAAAACTGGCTGTCAAAGGCACAGTAGCTGTGGCGGATGCTGTTATTCCTGACAGTAGTGAGGAAATAGAAGCTGTTCAAGATGATTAAATTTCTGTAACCAGATAACGCACCAAAACAATGGAAACCTGATAGAATCCATCGCTCGAGATTATCGCCGCTCTCTTAAAATACAAAGCAGGACTGTTCGATGACAACAGCTTTGGTTCAAATAGTGATGGGTTCTCAATCAGACTGGCCAACCATGAAAAAGGCCGCTGAAATGCTCGATCAGCTTCAAGTCGGGTATGAGGCCAGGGTTGTGTCTGCTCACCGTACCCCCGACCGATTGGTCGAATTCTCTAAAACTGCTGCTGACAAAGGCTGCAAAGTGATTATTGCCGGTGCTGGTGGTGCTGCCCACCTGCCTGGAATGATCGCTGCCATGACTCACTTACCCGTAGTGGCTGTACCTGTTCAAAGCCGCACTCTCAGTGGCGTGGATAGTCTATTATCCATCGCTCAAATGCCAAAAGGTGTGGCTGTTGCTACACAGGCTATTGGTGATGCAGGAGCTGCCAATGCCGGATTGATGGCTGCACAGATTCTGGCCACCTCCGATAAGGCTCTCACCCAGAGACTGATTGAGTGGCGCGCTCGCCAGACTGAACAAGTGCCTGAAAACGTAGAATAAGTAAACTCATCATGCGAATTTCGATTATAGGCTGTGGGCAACTGTCCAGAATGCTGGCTCTGTCCGGCTGGAACATGGGAATTGATTTTAGCTTCCTCGCTGACAAGGGAGAATCAACAGCCTGCATTTCAGGGCTGGGTGATGTCGTAATAATTACTGAAGGCATGTCGGCCTTGGAGATGTATCAGGCTCTTGGCCGGCCCGATGCCATTACGATTGAACGCGAAGCTGTTGATGTGGCTTTGATGAAGGAATTAAAGAATTTTTGCCCTGTTTTCCCAGACCCCGATATAGTATGGAAAATCCAGAACCGTCATCGGGAAAAAACATTGGTGAAAGAGTCTGGCCTTGAGACGTCTCCCTGGGTTCGTATTCAGGATGAAGAGCCGCTGGCTGAAGCCATTGAAGCCATTGGTGGTTTACCCGTTGTTGTGAAATCCACAGAAGATGGTTACGACGGACATAACCAATGGGTGATTGATAGCGCAGATCACATTGCTGCTTTTGAGGATGATCGAAAACTTATCCTCAAAGGTGAAAGCCAGCATAAGCACGCACAGTTTGAATGGATTGTTGAAAAGAAGATTCCATTTGAGCGGGAAATCTCTGTAATCGGTGCCCGCAATGTTGATGGCTCCATTGTCTCTTACATTCCCGGTGAAAATGTTCATAAAGGTGGCATTCTTCATTCATCCATCGTACCGGCTCCCCATTTGTCCGACGTAATCAAAACCAAAGCAGAACATTACATTTCAGCTTTGTTGAAAAAAACGGGCTATGTGGGTGTTCTGGCTGTTGAGTGTTTTGTGCTTGGTGATGAGCTGATTGTGAACGAGCTGGCTCCACGGGTTCATAACAGTGGCCACTGGTCGATGAACGGTGCCGATACCAGCCAGTTTGAAAACCATGTACGCGCTATTGCCAATCTGCCTTTAGGTAGCACCAGACATTGCGGCGTGGCAGGTATGTACAACTTGCTGGGCAAAACCCTTTCTGATAATACAGCTCCACCAACAGCGCTGGTGAAACCAGAGCACTTCCTCCACTGGTACGGAAAAACGTCCCGTCCGGGGCGTAAAATAGGCCATGTGAATGTGCGGGCTGACAGTCAGGAAGAACTGGCTGAAAAGCTGGAATGTGTTCGTAAACAGTGGCTGGATTCCTGAGGGCTCTGAAAGAAATGGTCCGGGTACTTTCCTGGAAAAGCCCCTGACCATTCAAATTTGATTTTTATTTACGAGAGCTTCTTCTCTGTTTCATCTTTTCAAATGCTTTGAGTTTAGCGGCTACCCCCTCTTCTTTAATTTCCTGAGCCTTTTCCAGAAGAGAGTGATAAAAGTCCAGAGCCGGATACATTGTGTCCAGAGTGGCTTTTCCCTTAATAAATGCAGAATCATCGATTTCTGGCACCATACGCTGCTCGAGGGTATACACTTGTTCTGTTGAAAACTCCCTGACAATAGCGCCGGTTTCACTTGTCAGTGAGAAAAGCAGAGTGAAAAAGTCGTATGCTTTTTCAATTGTTTCAACACTTCCATACTTGCGGTCATTGATGATGTAGAGTAGCAAGTCTGGAACAGAGCGAGATCGCATACTGAATTCAATAGGCTCTGCCTGCTTTATCAGCAACTCCCAATACTCGGCGCAATGTGCGTTAATAGCATTGCAATGCCTGAGAAGTTTAACAGGAAAAAGGTGACATAAAAGGCTGCTGCTATACAGGGCACGATGCTCACTCAAGATTGAGCCATAGTGCATGACTTCATGGCAGAGTGAGTTAATGATAATGAGAACACACAGGCGTACCAAAGGTGATGGTTTACCTGTTTCGCTTTTAAGGTAGCTTACCAGCTCAGGAACGTCCTCTGGAGTAAGCTCTTTCAGTACAGGAACCCCCAGACTGCTTTCTTGATCCCAAAGCGTAGAGAACTTCTCCCAACTGGAACACTGCCTTTCGAATAGTTTATCGTAAGAGGCTATAGCCGTTGGCCAGTACTCAGGAAGCTCAAGACCTAATGTGGCTTTGTCTCTCAGGGCCAGAATTTCGGATTGATGGACACATAAATACGGATATTTTTTCCATATTCTATCAATGTATTCATATTTGTGAAATTGAGGGAGGAGGCGGCCTAATATATCTCGAACAATGTATGCATCCTCTTTCCCAGTTTCTGAAATTATACTGGAAAAAGTGCTTTGACCCAGTTCACTCAGGGCATCAACCAGATTCTTACCCAGTAACGTAAACCAGGAGTCTTCTTTGGGGGTTATACGCACAGGTTCGCCTGCCGGAGAAGGTGAAAGACTTCCAAGGGGATGTGGAACATGATGGGGCTGCTGTGAACTTTTTCTTTTCGGCTTGCCTGCTTTCTTAGCAGAGTGCTTTTTCTTCTTCCCCTTGGGCTTCTGTTTTTTCTTTGCGCGGGTACGCTGAGATGTTTGAGTTTCACTCTTGGCAGCTTCTTGTTCGCAGGGGGACTGAACAGAAGGCTCTTCCCTGAGGTCTTCGTCATCCTCAGAGTCTTCTGACTCAAGGGCTTGTGCTGTCTCGGTGGGAGCCGTGGCTAGTGAGAGTGTCTTGACCAAGGACTCTATCTGCTTCGGAGGGGGCTCAAAGAGGCGGCCATGCTCATCTCTAAGGGAGAGTGGAAGGTTCGCTTTGGAGAGCCAGCTATTTCCCAGAATAATAATGTCCTGCAGGTTTGGCAGGCCAGATGCTTCTGCATGGAAACAGTTCTGTAGTCGTCTAAAAAAAGTACACTTATAGCCCTCAGTGGAGGTGTAATGCAGTTGCTCAATGCGAATTCCAACCCAATCTCCCTTACCTGCACCTTGTAGCCGACCGTTGTCCAGTCCGGCAATATCCAAAGTCAGGTGAGAATGCCTGCTAATACAGGGAGGGACGATCACCGCAAGCCTTTGTCCGGTGACATGAAATGGAGCAGAAGGCTGCCTTTCGGCTGCTATTTTCCAGGTAGCTCTTGGGATATAGATAAACCCCAAACGTGTGAGGGTCTGGACATAGCGCCCTCCGGGCTGTTGCACCTTAGTTTCTGCAACAGTAGACGCTGAGGCTTCAGGCGGAGAAGCCGAAGTGTGTTTTGTAGTAGAAACTGGGCCCATGCTGAGGACTCACACCCTGACTGTAATACGAGTAGGAATAGATGTGTTCTGAATACGAAAGTTTCTTGGCAGCGATGATTTCTAACCAATTGGTTAACACCTAAACCATCCAATAGCATCACAACTTGAGCATATGTTCAGCGGGAGTGGCTGACGCATTTGTGATAATTGGATGAGCTTTTGCAAAAGCTGCAAATTGTTATAGGGGTTGGTGGTTAGCTGCTACTTTTGTTCCTTTATTGAACAAATGTGCGGGCCATGTCTTTAAGAGCCATCAGAAAAGTTTCAGGGGTAGTGATAGTCATAACGGCACTGTTCCCCCTTTGGAGTAAGGCGGAGATGCATCCACTGGATTCTGTTCCCGCACATTTCATAACGTCCGGGCACTTCTCTACTCAACCTCAAGGAGCCTGGAGCCCCACAATGCGCATGGCAAGGGATGAAATTGCCTTCCCTCTTACTGCCGCTGTTGTTTCAGGTTTTTCCATAGGATTTGTTCACCGGTTTCTGGCAGACAGGCTGAAATACAATTGGGTGCCGGCATTGGGGTGGCCACTGCTGAATATGACAGGCTATCTCATGATGAGGCCAGGAAGCAGGTTGCGGGTGCTGCCAAGTTTGGGAGATTTTGCCATGACCGCTGCCCTTGGAGATCAATGGGCAGGAAACGTAACGCCGTGGATCAGAGCTGCTAACACGCTTTACACAGGCGTGGAGGCTGTATGGCCGGAACTACAGACGGAATTTTCAGCCTTCTTTCAGTGCAAAACACAACCTGTTATTGTTGAAGGCAGCCAAAGCCCTGCTGATTTAACCATCCTGACCTGCCCTGAGACGCAGAGTGTTTCCAACTACAAGCCGGCCTTGATGATTGAGTTTCCCCCTATAGAAAAAGAATTCACAGGGACAGAAAACACGGCATCATCTCTGATAAAAAGCCTGTATCAGTTGAGAAAAAATTGCATCAACCAGTCAATATCAAGGCTGATACTCGCTTATGAACACCTTGCTGATGGGCGCCTGCAGCTAAAAGCTATTCCTTTCACTGATTCTGGCTGGCAAAAGCCCGTGGTTTTGGATATTGATAATAGTAAGGGTGAATATTGGTGGGCTGATATTAACCTGGCAGAGGTTGCGGAAGGGAAGGCTGTGGTTTCCCCTCTCACAGCTTCACTGGTGAAAGGGGTTATGGCTGGTCTCAGCCATCCTGAACAAAGCCATACTGTTCAGGTTTCCCCGGAGCGTCTGCAACATGTTGCGGGTTTGCTGACTCTGCCTCAGGACGGTGATGCATTCTGGTTCCGATCCAGACCTGCCAGTGTGCTTCCCGGCACTTATCAACATTTACCTGAAGTGGTTTTCACGGCTAACGTACAGTGGAAAGGGAGTCATCCCGAGGTCGAGAAATTCCGCCAGTATTCTCTCATTCCTGAGAATATGAAGCTTCCCTGGAAAGTTTTGCAGTTGAGTACATTGTCGCTTGTGCGCGGCAAATCTGTGGACGCTGCTGCAAGGTTAGCTCGATTTGTAGAAGAAGCTGTTGTATTGCCCGGAACCCTTCTGGGTACAGGGTACTTTCCCGAATCTAAAATACCTTTCTCTATTCAAACACTTCGGCTAGAGACTGTTCCTGGGTTTGGTATATCTGAGCGAGTGTTCATTGAAACCGCTGATGGGCACCAACTGGGTGGGCTATTGATACGTTCAAGGAGCAAACGTGAAACCCATGACCGAACACTTCATATCCACTACCACGGAAATGGTGATAGTTGCGATTTAGCCGGCTGGTCTCTCTTTCATAGTCTGACGCCGGATGATCAGAGTTTGGCTCAGTATTGCAGTGAACATGGTGTCGATATTCTTATCCCGGAGTACCGGGGGTTCAGGAATGATCTGGAGCCTGTTAACGGGCAAACTTTACTGGATGATGCCAACAGGTTTTATCAACTGCTGAGTAACCAGTATCAAAGAGTCACAGTCTCGGGGGTGTCGTTGGGCTCTGGTATGGCCGCTTGGGTTGCCGCTCAGAACAATCCGGATGCAGTGGTTCTCCTTTCCCCCTTTACAAGCCTCGCTCGTGCAGCTGGGGACATGCTTATGGGGGTGAAAATTCCGAAGTGGTTGCTCAAATTCAATATGGAGACTGATCAAAATATTCAGGCTATTTCAGAGCATACGAAAATCTATCTGCGTCATGGACAGCTGGACAAAATAACCCGGCCTCAAAACACAGAGGATCTTCATGAGATTCTGAAAGCTTCAAACCATAACGATGTGGATGTCGATCTCCTTGAGGGTGTAAATCATAACGACATCCTGAAGGCCCAGTCGATTAGCGATGTGTTTGCCACAGTGTGGAAAGGGGGGCGTCCTTAAATTGCAAGGGAACTGCCAGGTCTTGAAAGGCGCCTGTGCTCAATAGAGCTGTGGATTGGGGATAAGTTCTACAAGAATCATGTGTTTTGAATTTACCAAGCTAGACTTGTCCCCCTTCTTTCAGCAGAGTTACCAGACACGATGTCCTTAGCCGTTGTGCATACCCGCGCCCGCCTGGGCATTGAAGCTCCGAAGGTTCAGGTGGAAGTACACCTGTCCAACGGTTTGCCCGCACTGAATATTGTCGGTTTGCCGGAAACAGCGGTGAGGGAAAGTAAGGACAGGGTGCGCAGCGCCTTGATTAATGCTGGTTTTGAGTATCCTGCCAAGCGTATAACTATAAACCGTTAATCACTACCGCGTTTTCTGTGGCATAATAACCCTATGAATTATAGGGGTTTATATGTCAACAATCGAATGCCTAAGTTTTATCCGATTTTCAAGCATTAAACAAGAACTTGGGTCAAGCCTTGATAGGCAAATGTTTTTGGCCGAGAGATGGGTTGAACAGCAAAACCAGATATCAGACAACACCTATGTGTTATCACCTCAAAGCTATCGGGAGCTTGGTGTATCAGGATTTCGTAACACGATCGACCGACGCCCCGCGTTGTCTGAATTCCTTGGGCTGTGTAAGGCCGGGAAGATCGTAGAAGGTAGCATATTACTCTGTGAGAAGATCGACCGGTTAAGTCGTAGGCCTATCCAAGAGACTCAGAAGCTCATATCAGACATCCTAGAAACCGGTGTAGAGATAGTCCTGATTCAAGAAGGCATGCACCTTAACCGGGACTCACCGAACCGTTACGACGAAGTTATTAGACTCGCGACTTATATCCACATGGCTAACCAGTACAGCCAAAATCTGCAGGAAAGGGTTAGTCACGCGAAGAATAAACTCAAAGACAAAGCACGTCAGGGCATACCTATCAGGAAGCGACTCCCCTTCTGGATATCGTACGACTCAGAGACACAAGACTATTACCTGAACGATAGGCAAGTTGTGGTTCGGTTCATGATCGAAAGAAGGCTTGCAGGTGATGGGTTTTCATTGATTGCCAAGAAACTTAACGCAAGGCTTGGAGATCCATTATACAAACCACCATGGTCTGATAAATGGAACCGTACAACTATATCCGATACCTTACGAAAACCGGTTATCATCGGGACTTATACGATAGGCCGCGTAGATGAGACAACCAAATTCCATGCGCAAGATATGATCCCCGGATACTTCCCTTCAATAGCGACAGTTGGAGAATACAAGCAGGTTAGCAGTAGGGCGACAAAGTACGCGGGTGGTAGACAAGAATCGAAAGCAAGTAACCATCTATCGGGGATTGTATATTGCCAGTGCAATGAAAAGATGTTTAAGAAGATATCAAGGCAGAAGGTACAGGGTAAAACGAAAGAGTATTACAGTTGGGTATGCAAAGGTAACCAGACTGGGACTTGTGATAGTACTCCAATCAGAGACCTTGACCAGTGTGTTTTCTGGGCATTGGATCATATGAAGATCATCACAAAAGATGATTCAAAAACCTTTGAACTGAATAAGACAATTGCTTTCTATCGTAACCGTGTAGAGTCACTGGCAACACGCCTTGAAACCGCACCAGAGAACATTCTTGACAGTTTGTTGTCGTTGTTAGGTAAAGCAAAAGATAGCCTTACAGAGGCAAATAGGAAGCTATCAGAAGCAACGGCGAATCCAACCACTAACGATGATATAGCCGAGTTGAAAACCCTGATATCAGACCATGTCCAGTTCAATATCAAGCTGAAGATGCATTTCAGTAAGATCGTTGTGAACCCAAAGGAAGCAGCAAAGGGTCGTGGTTTTTGGTGGGTGTCGTTCTACCGGGGGAATATGCTATACCGAACCATTGAGGCAGTAAGGGCAAGTATCAGGTCTCCGTTTGCATATCGAGTTATATACCGGGATATTCCAGAAACTCTACTGGACGATAGGGAACCATGGGAGATTGAAGGCCGGGACGAAGATATACCTTACACCGGGGACACGATCTACACGCCGATTTAAAACGATTAGGCACAAAAAAGGGGCATACAGCCCCTTTATTCAAAGTCCATGATGATGTCAGTTGCCCAAGCCCTTGTATCTTTCGGTTTCATCTCTGGGTATGTCTCGCCTTTCGCGTACGCTTCCCGAGCCTTATTTCTGATTACTGGGTCAAGGTTTACTTTGTAAATGTTACTGGCGCTTTGCTCTTTCCCACTGATTACAGTTATATACCCTTTAGATGCCAGTGACTTTATTTGTCTACCTGCTGTGGCAAGTGACACGCCAGCTTTTGCCGCTATACGTTTCTGACTCCAGTAGTGTGTTCCGGTCTTTGAGTCACAAAGGGACGCCATGACAACCAACATCCACCGCTCGGGGCCGGGTAACCCGTCAAGGTCTTCATCAGTGACTTTTAACATGGCGGCCTCGAGGTAAGAAAAGCAGATAGTCATATTATACAGCAGTCTGTCAGGTTAGGTTAATAGTACGTCAATTTGTGAATAGGTGAATCATATTGACGCAAAGGGTGTAAGTCAATATGAGTGACAATCAGAATATCTTTTCTTTTATCAGA
>NZ_SMME01000044.1 GCF_009711465.1 Parendozoicomonas verongulae
CTCTCCGGGGATGCCTGTGGGGAGTGGGTGACCACAGTGATCAAGGACATAAAGCTGTGTGTGGGCGACAGGTGTGCCAATAGGAATCGCTGATAAGGATTCTGTGTCAGTACAAAAATGTGTGGCGCATTGTATCGTGGCCTCTGTTGGTCCATAGATATTAACGATCTGAAGTCTGTTTTGTGGATTAGCCGCTCTGACTTTTTGGACAACTTTAT
>NZ_SMME01000315.1 GCF_009711465.1 Parendozoicomonas verongulae
TAGCCGCTCTGACTTTTTGGACAACTTTATTCGTTAGTTTTTCCCCGCCTACAAGTAAAGTCCTTAAAGAGGGCGGCAGTGCCATGGGTACTGAGGATAGTGTATCAATGAACAGTTCCAGAGCGGATGGAATGAAAACCAGCATAGAGATACTGTTTTCCATGATGGACTTGTTTATGAGCACTGGATCCAGACGTTCCTGGTGGCTGGCAATCACTGTTGGTGCAGGGGTCGCCATAGCCCAGAAAATTTCCAAAATGGATGGATCAAACCCTTGAGGAATTTTTTGCAGGACACGGTCATTGCTGTTAGCAGGATAACGCTGAAGGCTGTCATTTATACAGTTGAGCGCTGAGCCATGGGGAATCATAACCCCCTTGGGGTTCCCCTGCGTTCCGGATGTATAAATAATATAAGCCAGTGAGTCCTGTGACACCGGGTTTATGTCAACTGGGCCAGAGTCATCTGACCAGGTATATTGATCCAGCAGCAGACACTCAGAATGGAAGGTACTGAATACATCAAGATCCGATGTGG
>NZ_SMME01000646.1 GCF_009711465.1 Parendozoicomonas verongulae
CGAATTTAATGGGTTTCCTGACAGGCACTACATATGCCTTAAGGACATGAAGGTCGAGAGAGCTAATGCAATGCCATCGCCCTATATTGCTGGACTTCCTTCCATGTATGGGATTGTAGGCTTGACAAAATATTTAGTGGATGATGTTCTGAGAGACTTTAATGTTCAATTTGACGCTGCTGCTATCTGTATACGAGATTTCGCAATGTCAGACAGCCAGCAAAAGTATTCTTGCTACTCGCCAGAAGATATACGCAAACATCAGATGATTCGAATCATCACCGCTAGAAACAGCTGGCTTTATGCGTCACTCTTAGTTCGGGTCAACACATCTATGAGTCTCTCTCAGCTACAAACGTGGCTTGATGAAAACCGTTTTCTTGACGGTTTCTACCGATTAAGGTTTTGTGGTGGACACATTTTCTTTAAGGCTGGAATACCACAGCTCTACACTCTTGAAGAAAACGAGGTTTCTGATTTCTGCAATCAACTCGACGGTTTCACTATCGCCGACCGCATTGAGCTCTGTCGAGCTGGCAGACAAGAAGGAGAGGATGCCCTAGATACCATGTTTCGCCTAATAGAGGAAAGTCGTGAATGGCTGGTTCCTCTAGCTGTTGGATATAAAAGCTTTGGTTCGAGAAAGCTCCGAAAAGGCTGCCGCAAGAAAATCCCTCATTCTTTTTGCGACTCGGTAACCGGTCTTGGTGGCCTATTTAACATACGCTCTGTATCTGAACTTATCGGAAAATCTGACTCCTTTTTTTGGCGTCCATCTAACCTCGACTTTATTGTTAATGGGTCTATATAAAACATGGAGCTTACAAAACATGAACTACGGAGGCTCCCACACAGATGAATACTCTACGCTGCCTGCAAATTGGTGATGCAACTATGAGCTCTATGAGTTCTCGAACGGAAAAAATATTTCCCCTGCATGTCCAGCGGAGAGAGTTTAAGGGATCACCGTCAGACTATGCGTCTTTGACAGGGGTAAATGACCAGAATCTCGATACCCCAAACGTTTTTGAGAGTGAGTTCGTCACAAACGAACCTGGAGATAAACTCTACATTGAGTTTGAGGGCTATGTCCTGAATAACGTTCTGTTCCCAGATACTCATGATGAAGAGCTCAGATCCAGCATGCAGACATTCATCACCCTATATCGGGACAAGGGCGGTCTCGATTACCAGGCAAAAGCTATCCTAAGCAATATACTTAACTGCAGGTTTCTTCGCAGAAACAATCAAATATTCCAATGTCAACGCAAAATCACCTTCACCACCCACTCACTTGAAAACCGTTTCGAATTACCAGACTGGGAAGAACTGCCTTCTTTCGCATATTTTGAAAATCATTCCCCCAAAGCAACAAAAGAGTGCATCGAGTTTCTTGCCAGCCGTCTATACGAAAGTAATGTAGATCGCTGGTTCAAAATTTCAGCTGAACTCTATACAGGCAAAGGCTTGACTGTTTTTCCCGCACAAGAGATGCGTACCGACCCATCAAATCGCAATAAGCCTAAAAATACTAAAGATGAGCAGTTACCAGTGAAAAACAAGAAGCCATACAAGCATGGCAGAACATTCTTGAAAGGCGTCAACGAAGATACGGGGAAACGAGATGTTCCACTTATTGATCAGCGACATATAGGGTATGCACTTTTCACTTATGATATTTGGTACAAAGCTATTGAGGACTGCGCACCTATCAACATAAACCCCGCAGGTTTCTCAGAAAAACCGGGAACGCACTATAGAGACTTCCAGAAAGGGAATTGCTTCTATAACTACCACCAAAAGATAGACAACCTTATCAAAGAGCTTAGAGAAGTAAAGAGCCCCAAAGTCATCCCAGGATACATTCACTACCTTGTTGCCTGCTATATAAAGGGTGGCGTTTTTAAAGGTTGAGAACCAACCAAAGTGAGCTCTTCAACTATGAAGGATACCCAAATGCGATACTATTTTGAAATATCACACCCTGACTCTCCGGATGAAAACAAAAGTTTCCATGAGAGCGTTTTCAAAGCCATTCATGATCAGGCTGAACCCTATGATGATCCACTGACTGCAGCTCGTTACCGTTCATGGGTCGGCCTCTCATATCCACTGTTCGGGGATCTGGACCGCTACATCATGGACGAGGAGCTGCTGACTGATAGCACATTTCGCCTCAACTTCGCTATTCAGCACCCGGGACTGTATGTCGGCAATGTAGTCCACTGTGTTGCATCACAACAAGAACCCCTCAAGCAGCTTATGTCGTCTGAGGACATTAGAACCCTACAAGCCACAGGGGTGGTTGTTTCAACCATCACTCCGGTTCCAGCCGGTGTTACTGAACGCATTTACAAGAGGGATAGAAGACCAGAGCGTAGATCTTGGAAGTGTATCCTCAGAAAAACAAAAAACTACAACCTTAACTCAACTGACAGCCCTTACGTACCAAAACCAATCACAGAGCCACTACCTCGGTTCGCAAATATGAGTAGCAACAATAAAAGGAAGCCGATTCACCTCAAGTGCGTGGAAGCGGATAAACCTCACGATAGCTGGTACAGCATGTATGGATTGTCGACCAAAGGCTCAACGGTCCCTCGAATTCCAGTTCAGTAATACCCATTTTTCTCAACATACACCAAG
>NZ_SMME01000055.1 GCF_009711465.1 Parendozoicomonas verongulae
GACGGATGCCACAAAGCGTTTACTACATCCGGTAATCTCATCAAACACAAACGTACTCATACAGGGGAAAAGCCCTTTGTCTGTGACCAGGATGGATGCCAGCCGCATCCGGCGATCTCACCAGACACATGCGTACCCACACAAGGGATAAGCCCTTTGCCTGTAACTGGTGCAACCTGTCGTTCACCCAATCCTCTCACCTCACCAAACACAAGCGCATCCACACA
>NZ_SMME01000661.1:0-987 GCF_009711465.1 Parendozoicomonas verongulae
CCTGACACATTTTGAACCTTTGCTCCCTCACCCTCATCCATACAAGACATTGGTTTGGGTGCTTAACACCCCCCCCTGACATAACGGCTATAAAGGTTTATTCAAAGTATGAACTTTCCGTCAAACTATGGAAGAGGCCGCCATTACTGGCAGGCGCCTCCTCCTCGCAGACAAAGCAGCTCAAGCAGGCATACGCCTTATACCACCAGTACACATGGTTCTCGATATCCAGAGCGTACAGGTCACTCTGAGAACCGCCAGCTTTCACAACGGCATTCCCGGCACTATCCGGCTTACTCTAGTGTACAAACATATCGCGATATAAATCATGGCTTCGGTCTTCTGAAAACCAACCCCCAAAGGGCATTAGAGGAGGCCAGGACGCTATTAAAAAAATATGAGGGAAACCCAAAGCAATATGCTCGTGTTGTGCAATTAAAAGCCAGATGTTTGTTTCTTCTTGGTGATTTTGATGGCTGTATTGAGTTCATTAATTCCCTTTCAAAGGGCTTGCAAAACAACAAAGGATTGATAATGGCAAAAGGCAGGGCTTTACAGGCGAGAGGGTATTTAACGGAAGCTTTACCACTCTTTGAGCACCTTTATGAAAAATACTCAGCCTCTTCCTTTGACAAAAAAACCAATGGGCTGGCACTGGGCAGACAGCTCCAGCTCATGGGAGGCACGGACAACCTGAGCACAGCTCAGGATATCTTTATGCAGCTGCGCACCCGGGCGGCAGGGGGGAAGGTGAACACCCCTTGTAATGACAGGGAGATCGAACTGGCTCTGGGCCGACTGCTCCAAGCCATGGGGGGCACGAACAACCTGAGGGCGGCACGGGACATCTTTATCCAGCTGCGCACCCGGGCGGCAGGGGGACAGGCAAACACCCCCTGTTATGATAAGGATATCGAGTTAACACTGGCCCGGCATCTCCAGATTATGGGGGGCATAGATAACCTGAAAACGGCCCTGGACATCTTT
>NZ_SMME01000661.1:1366-1849 GCF_009711465.1 Parendozoicomonas verongulae
TATACATCTGCAGATCATGGGAGGCACGCTCAACCTGAAAACAGCCCTGGATATCTTCATCCGGTTGCGTACCCGGGCAACAAAGGGGCAGATTAATACCCCCTGTGATAGCAAGGAGATCGAACTTGCCCTGGGTAGACATCTTCAGACCATGGGGGGGGCAGACAACCTGAGAGTAGCTCTGGACATTTTTACCCAGCTGCGCACCCGAGCGGCCGGGGGGCAAGCGAACACCCCCTGTGAGGACAAGGAGATCGAACTGACTCTGGGTAGACACCTTGAGGCTATGGGGGGAGCGCACAACCTGAAAGCAGCCTTTGACATCTATACCCGGCTGCGCACCCGGGCGGCAGTGGGTAAGGCAAACACACCCTGTGATGACAAGGAGATCGAGCTGGCTCTGGGAAGAAATCTCCAGCTCATGGGAGGCATGGATAATCTGAGGCTGGCACTGGACATCTATACCCGGCTGCGCACCCTGGC
>NZ_SMME01000661.1:1859-2334 GCF_009711465.1 Parendozoicomonas verongulae
GGACAATCTGCAAACGGCTCTGGACATCTTTGTCCGGCTGCGCACCTGTGCGGCAGGGGGACAGCCGGACACCCCTTGTAATGATAAGGAGATTGAAGTGGCTCTGGGCAGACATCTCCAGACCATGGGGAGCACGGCCAACCTGGGAGTCGCCCGGGACATCTTTACCCGGCTGCGCACCAGAGCAGCCGGAGGACAGGTGAACACTCCCTGTGGGGACAAAGATATCGAATTGGGTCTTGCATCTGTTTTTATTGGTACGGGAGAGTGGGAGCAGTTTGATAGGCTGCAACTTGAAAAACAGTTGTTTGCAGGGTTCGAAACCTGTTTATGTTTTAGCATCCGTTACTTCCGGGAATTAGTGGAAGTTGAGGATATATTACCCGCACATGTGACTTTGCTGGGGAAAGCATTGTATTGGGCTGCTCTTGCAGTAGAGGACAGCGGAGGTACAAATGCATCCTGTCTCAGTCAG
>NZ_SMME01000661.1:2526-3166 GCF_009711465.1 Parendozoicomonas verongulae
CTTCCGTCTTTTGTCAGTCTGGCCTAAACCTGTACTGCAAACTTTGGGTATCAAAGAGGAAAAGGAGCAAGAGTTCAGATGTACATCGGAATTACTCTTTGATCTGACCAGAGACCTTGAACCCCATCGACAAGAACTGAAGAAAGACGACTTCTGGAGGGTAAAGGAACGAAAGTTATTGGCTCTTATGGCTGGAGAGGCTCCGTGTAAACAGAGCAATGGTCCGGGCACTTATACCTCAAACATCCCCGTTTGTGATTCTGACACATTTTGAACCTTTACTCCCTCACCATCATCCATATAAGACATTGGTTGAAAACCCTCCTGACATAACAGCTATAAAGGTTTATTCAGAGTATGTACTTCCCGCCACACTATGTGAGAGGCCACCATGACCGACAGGCACCTCCTCCTCGCAGGAAAAACGGCCCCAGTAGACATAGGCCTTATACATCCAGCACACGTGGTTCTCGATATTCCAGGCGTACAGGTCACTCTGAGCACCGCCAGCTTTCACAACGGCGTTCCCAGCACTCCCCGGCTTACTCTCGTGTACAGGCATATCACGACATCGATCATGGGTTCTGCCTTTTGAAAACCAACCCCCAAGGGGCATTAGAGGAGGCCAGGACGCTATTAA
>NZ_SMME01000226.1 GCF_009711465.1 Parendozoicomonas verongulae
CTGAGTGGATGCGCTTGTGTCTGATGAGATTGTCGGATGTGGTGAAAGAGTGATTGCATCCGTCCTGGTCACAGACAAAGGGCTGCACCCGTCCTGGTCACAGACAAGGGCCGCATCCGTCCTGGTCACAGACAAAGGGCCTTAGTGAACGACTTGTTGCACCCGTCCTGATCACAGACAAAGGGCCCTCCCCTGTGTGGATCGCAGACAAAGGGCCTGTCCCCTGTGTGGATGCTTGTGGGCGTGGTGAGATTGCCGGATGAGATAAACGCTTTGCAGCACCCATCCTGGTCACAGACAAAAGGCCTGTTGCCTGTGTGGATGTACTTATGGGCATTGAGATGACTGGATTGAGTGAAAGACTGGTTGCATCCGTCCTGGTCA
>NZ_SMME01000817.1 GCF_009711465.1 Parendozoicomonas verongulae
AACACCGCATAAGCACAACCCGACCCCTTACACGAAGACTTGCGAAGAAAAAAGTGGAAATCCGACAAACACTTTTAAACAACCTCAACCAAAGTCCATCAAAGCTTGACGCAGGTCACCAAATGAACAGTGCGTTATCCATAGAATTCGCTGACACTATCTTTACGTTATTTTTGGTTTGTTGGCGCACTGTCTATGAAAACAGTTTTTGCTCATCGTGGAATGTCTTCTCTTGCACCGGAGAACACTCTCGCTGCTTTTAAGCAGTGTGCAGAGCATGGTGTAAAATGGCTGGAATGTGATGTTGATATTCTGGCAGACGACACTGTTGTTATTTCCCATGATGACACGCTTGATCGCTGCACTAATAAATCTGGCAGCCTGTATGATCTGACCATCAATGATCTGGACACTATTGATGCAGGCAGCTGGTTTGGCGATGAGTTCAAAGGCGAACCCATACCAACGTACGATCAGTTCATTGATGTAGTAAACGAATACAAGCTGAACGTGAATATCGAAATCAAATCCTGTGCAGCGGGTTGGGAGAAAACCCTGATTCTTCTGGATAAGGTGATTGCCGGTATCAGGCGACTGGACAGCGACCGCGAAGTGATTGTCTCCAGCTTCAACCACGTTGCCCTGTATGAATTCAAAAAGCGTTGCCCGGATGTACCAACGGCCTGCTTGTTTGTAGCAGAGAACCTTTGGGACGATTGGGAATCCCTGCTGCAGGCCTGCGGTGCTGATTACATTCATCCAGAAGACAAAGGTCTGACTCAGGAGATGGTTCAGAAGTTCAAGCAGAAAGGCTACAAGGTGAATGTTTACACCGTGAATTGCCTGAAGCGAGCTAACCAACTCTTTAACTGGGGCGTTGATGGTGTTTGTACCGATATTGCCCAGAACTTTCCATCTTCACGCTTAAACGCCCAGTAATCCGATTTCGTTCAACGAGTACTGTATGCAAAATTTAATTAGTAAAATTGGTTTTAGCTCCAAAAACCAGTTCTGGGGTTATTTGTCTGTCGTTATGTCAGGCCAGATCATTTACTCCGCATTTGAAGCATTCAAGGGCACGTTCTACAACATGCTACTTGATGTGTTCCAAATCAATAACACTGAAATGGGTATTCTTTTTTCCCTGATCGGTTCCGCCATGTTTTTCTACGTCCCAGCGGGCTGGGTAAATAACCGTTTCTCCGTACGTTCCATTCTGATATCCAGTCTGGCGGTACGTTTCATCAGCATGATGTTTATCCTGCTGTTCACTCCTTCTTTTAAAGTGTTGTCTATTATTGCCGGCATCTGGGGTATCACTGATGCTATCTTCTGGCCTGCCGTTGTTAACGGTGCCAGCCTGATGTCTGGTGATCACAACAAAGGTCTGGCTTTCGGTTTGCTGGAGTCCATTCGTCGTGCCGCAGAAATGGGCATGAACGCCGCACTGGTTGGTGTTATGGCTCTGGTTGGTGGCACTGTGCTGTTCTTCCACGGCGCCATGATCGCCTTCACCCTGCTGATCGTTCCCATGATCTTCTGTGTATGGAAGTTTGTTCCACACAACGAAATGGAAGTGTCCGCTGGTGAGTCCAAGAACACCGCAGCCCTGAAAGGTCTGATTCACGTACTGAAGATGCCTACCGTATGGCTGGCTGCTCTGACCTCTCTGACCGTATACTGGATCTACATCATTCTGATTTACACCGTTCCTTACCTGCAGGCCGTGTTCCACATCAGCACCTCTCAGGCGGCACTGTTCGGCATTATTAACACAGGTGCAATGGGCGTGATTGCCGGCCTGGTCGCCGGCACCCTGTCCGACTTCCTGTTCAAGTCTTCTATCAAGATGATGATGATCGCCATGGCCCTGACTGCCGTGTGCCTGGGCGTAACCATCATGCTGCCCAAAACCCCCGGCATGCTGTACACCAACATGGCGCTGCTGATGGCTTTCTCTTTCTCCATCTTCCTGGCCAAAGGTATTATCCTGGCTCCTGTTGCTGAAGCTGGTGTACCCAAGCAGTTCAGCGGTTCTGCCATGAGTGTTGGTTCTTTCGCGGCTTACGCCTCCATCTTCTGGGCTTATGCTCTGAACGGCTGGATCATTGACAACAACGATCCTATCGTCGCCTACCAGAAGATTTTCGGTATCGGTCTGGCGGTTGCGGCCGCGGGTGCTCTGTGTGCTATTGCACTGATGATACTGAACAAGCGTCGTGAGCCTGAGACTGTTGCTCAGGCCTCTCTGGACGCTGCATAAGTTCTCGATACTTTAAAAAGCCCTGGCTGATAATCATCAACCGGGGCTTTTTATTTGTAGACGTTCTTTTATTTGCAAAAACCATGGGAACAGTCATACTCACTGAACTTCGCCCCTCCGCCTACTCCAATGCTTGCCCTAGCACTTGCTAAAATGCCCCTCTCGTGAATATCCTAGGGGTTACCCCCAATAGTCTGAGCACAGGTTTCTATGTCCCCCCAGGTTAGCTTCTACATTCTTCAGGACGAAACACTCGAAGCCCGGGCCTGGTTTGCCTGTCGTCTTGCCGACAAAGCCTGGCGAAACGGCGTACGCACGCATCTTCATGTCACCAACCCTAAAGATGTTACCGCACTGGATTCTATGCTCTGGTCTTATCGGGAAGATAGCTTTCTGCCCCACGTAAATCTTGATAAACACTCAACAGATACCGATACCATTCCTGAACCTGTGACTCTTGGTTCCAGTCATGATCTGCTTACCAGTCGGGAAGGGTTGTTGATTAACCTTGGGGATGACATCCCAAAAAACCTGGACAGCTTCGAACGCATCGCTGAAGTAGTGGTTCAGGAACCCAGCAGCCTTGAGCTGGCACGTACACGATTTCGTCAATACAAAGAGCGTGGCATGCCTCCCAAACACCAGAAGGTCGGACAACCATCATGACTGCACACACTGATCAGGCAGAAATGCTAATTGATGAGCTGGAAGGCTTACGCCAGCTTCTGGATAAGCCACTTTCAGAAAACATTCCTACCCACAAAGAGAAACCGAACACAGCCCCTGCTGGAGATACAATCCCGGTACTGGACGACCAAATCCCAACATTGCAGCCACTCCCTGCGGATCACATGACATCTGCCGATCGGGACAAGCCACTGAACGAACATCAAATCAGCAAAATGGTGGATAATGTGGTTGCCGAATATATGCCTGTTATTGAAAAGAGACTTCGTGAAAAGCTTTTGGAAAGCCTCAACTTTGATACTCAGGGTCTGAACATCTGAGGTCTGCCAGCGTCAGGCTTCATTTTCATGACGAGCCTGAACACTCAGAGTTTCATCATCGGATAACTCAACGACAATAGTCATAGGCTGGCAACACACCTGGCAATCCTCAATATAAGAGGTGCCTGCATCCTCACTGTTAACAACCAATTCTATCCGTTCACCGCAATAGGGGCAGAAAATTATTGCCTGCTGTATGGCATCCATCTCACACCTTCAATAAGCAAGAGTGCTGATCGAAGTATGAGTGTATTTCCCTATAATTTCCCCCGTTACAGGAAATTTACTTGAGAGTATTCCCAACTCATTATGACAACCGATTCCGACACTGTATCCGAGATATCCCGGGTAACATGGGTAGGTCTGTGGATAAATGCAGCCCTGTCTGTACTCAAAATTGTGGCTGGAACACTTGGCCACAGTCGTGCAGTTGTAGCCGATGGCTTACACAGTTTATCTGACCTGATCAGTGATATTGCCGTACTTGTTGGGGTACGTCTCTGGTCTGCGCCCGCGGATGATGACCACCCTTATGGCCACCAGCGATTTGAAACCCTGATCACCCTGTTTATCGGGATAATGATGATTCTAACTGCGGCAGGCATCAGCTGGGATGCTGTCACGTCATGGCACGCAGGAGAAACCCATGAGGCCAGCACTCTTGCCCTTGTAGCCGCACTGGTTTCTATCGTAACGAAAGAAGGGCTATTTCGCTGGACACTTTTTAAAGGCAAAAAGATTAACTCATCCGCTCTTATCGCCAATGCATGGCATCACCGCAGCGACGTCCTGAGTTCCATGCCTGCAGCTCTGGCTGTGATTGGCTCCATGATTTTTCCAGGGGCAGCGTGGATCGATCTGGGCGGTGCCTGCCTGATTTCCCTGTTGATTCTTCATTCTGCTCTGGGGATTTGTGCACCCGCACTGGGTTCACTGGTTGATCAAGGTGCCTCAAAGGACATTACTGAACAACTTCACAAACTGGCTTCCGGCGTTAATGGCGTGCGAAGCATTCACCGTTTGCGCACCCGTCACCATGGTGGTCTGTTTGTGGATATGCACCTGGCAGTCGACTGCGACCTGACAGTTTATCAAGGCCATGAGATTGCTCTGGCCGTGGAATCTTTGCTTATGCAGGAAGGCGCTAATGTGGCCGAAGTGTTGATCCACGTTGACCCATGGTGTGAGAACACATGTGTTGTCTGCCCTAATCACCCGGTAACAGGTTAAATACCAGACAAGCTTAAAATTCAATCATCAAGGAGGCTGTATGCATGGACGAGCTCAGCGCTCCTTAGGGTTGATCATTTAGGGCCTCGGTAGCAAAAAGCAAACTTCGTGCTTCAATAAATAGGTAATGGAATACTCAGGGAGAGTGGCACGTGAATAAAATTCACTATAAAAAACAAGGTTTTACCCTTATAGAGTTGATGATCGTAGTTGCTATCATCGGCATTGTAGCGTCCTTCGCCCTGCCCGCTTACCAAAACTACAGAGCCCGCTCAGTCATTGCGGGTGAAATACTGCCTGCGCTAAAAAAAGCAGCTGGAGATTTAACAGAATATTATGCGTCACAAGGTACCGTAAATGGCTACTGCGATAACTTTGCAACAGACATAACCATATCAACCCAGTACATTTCCAGCCTTGAATGCAATCCTCGCACAGGAACCCAAACTATTCGTTTTGTTGCTCATTTAGCCACTGACCAAATGCCAGGGTCTTTTCCCAGTGACCCACGTATTCTATTTTTCCCTACTCTGAATGAAGGCTCAATAAGCTGGCACTGTGCTTATCACTCCGATGCCTCATTCCGAATCCCTGAGGAATACCTGCCTACATCTTGTCGAGGAAACTACGTGGTTGACTGGTCTCTTTTTGTGAATGGTGTGGATGTCACAGCCAGCGGCATAGCTCTCACAGAATAAACAGGCCAGCAAACCGCAAAATCAGCTATTCGTACTCAGCTTCAGGGCAGGTATACTAGCCTGTTTAGATTTCCTGCCCTCCAGACTGAAGCTGCATTATGGAAAAGACTTACAACCCGAGTGCTATCGAGAGCACCTGGTATAAAACCTGGGAAGAGAACGGCCATTTCGCGCCATCTGGCTCAGGCACCCCCGACAGCATCATGATCCCGCCCCCCAATGTCACCGGCAGCCTGCACATGGGCCATGCGTTTCAGGATTCCATCATGGATGCCCTCACCCGTTACAAGCGCATGAAGGGCAACAACACCCTGTGGCAAGTGGGTACCGACCATGCCGGTATCGCCACCCAGATGGTTGTTGAGCGCAAGATCATGGCAGAGGAAGGCAAAACCCGTCACGACTACGGCCGCGAAGCCTTCACCGACAAAATCTGGGAATGGAAGGCTGAGTCCGGCGGCACCATCACCAGCCAGCTGCGTCGTCTGGGTGCTTCTGTAGACTGGGATTCTGAACGCTTCACCATGGATGACGGCTTCTACAAAGCCGTACAGGAAGTGTTTATCCGCCTGTACGAAGACGACCTGATTTATCGCGGCAAGCGCCTCGTTAACTGGGATCCTAAGCTGCACACGGCCATCTCCGATCTGGAAGTGGAGAACAAGGACAAGCAGGGCCACATGTGGCACCTGCGCTACCCACTGGCTGACGGCGAGAAGACTGGCGAAGGCAAAGACCACATCGTGGTTGCCACCACCCGCCCTGAAACCATGCTGGGTGATACCGGCGTGGCCGTCAACGCCGAAGACCCTCGTTACAAAGACCTCATTGGCAAAGACATCGTTCTGCCACTGGTTGGCCGTCGTATTCCTATCGTGGCCGACGAGCACGCCGACATGGAAAAGGGCACCGGCTGCGTGAAAATAACCCCGGCCCACGACTTCAACGATAACGAAGTCGGCAAGCGCTGCGGCCTGCCCATGATCAACATCATGACCCTGAACGGCGATATCCGCGAAGAAGGTGAAGCCTTCCATATCGACGGTAGCCCCAAAAGCGATATCGACGTTTCCATTCCTGAGCAGTTCCGTGGCCTGGAGCGTTTTGAAGCGCGTCGCGCCATTGTTTCAGCGTTCGAAGAAGCCGGCCTGCTGGAAAAGATCGAAGATCACAGCCTGATGGTGCCTTACGGCGACCGCTCCGGCGTTGTCATCGAGCCTCTGCTGACCGACCAGTGGTTTGTAAAAACCGCCCCTCTGGCAGAACCAGCTATCAAGGCTGTTGAAAACGGTGATATCCAGTTCGTACCCAAGCAGTACGAAAACATGTACTTCTCCTGGATGCGCGATATTCAGGACTGGTGTATCTCCCGTCAGCTGTGGTGGGGTCACCGCATTCCTGCCTGGTACGACAACGAAGGCAATGTTTATGTAGCCCGCTCTGAAGCGGAAGTGCGCGAGAAGCACGGCCTGGGGGCAGACGTTGAACTGAACCAGGACGCTGACGTTCTGGACACCTGGTTCTCCTCCGGCCTGTGGACTTTTGGTACCCAAGGCTGGCCTGAGAACACCGAACGCCTGAAAACTTTCCACCCATCCGATGTGCTGGTTACCGGTTTTGACATCATCTTCTTCTGGGTTGCCCGGATGATCATGATGACCATGCACTTCATGAAGGATGACACATCTCCTGAAAATCCGGGCAAGCCACAGGTTCCGTTCAAGCACGTTTACGTGACGGGCCTGATCCGTGATGAAAACGGCGACAAGATGTCCAAGTCCAAGGGCAACGTCCTTGACCCTCTGGATATGATCGACGGCATCGATCTGGAATCTCTGGTGACCAAGCGCACCGGCAACATGATGCAGCCTCAGCTGGCCCAGAAGATCGAAAAGCGCACTCGCAAGACCTTCGCCGATGGCATCGCCCCTCACGGCACCGACGCCCTGCGTTACACCCTGTACTCACTGGCCTCCACCGGCCGTGATATCAACTGGGATATGAAGCGTCTGGAAGGTTACCGTAACTTCTGTAACAAGATCTGGAACGCGGCCAACTACGTTCTGATGAACACCGAAGGTCAGGATTGCGGCATAAACGATGAGGATGTTGAACTGACTCTGGCGGACAAGTGGATCATCTCCAAGCTGCAGCGCGTTGAAGCTCAGATTGAGAAGAACATTGACGATTTCCGTCTGGATCATGCTTCCCAGAATCTGTACGACTTTGTTTGGAACGAATACTGCGCCTGGTATCTGGAACTGTCCAAGCCTGTATTGTGGGATGAGGACGCTCCTGAAGCCCGTAAACGTGGCACCCGTCGCACTCTGGTTCGTGTTCTGGAAGCTATCATGCGCATGGCCCACCCCTTCATGCCTTACATCACCGAGGAAATCTGGCAGCAGCTCAAGCCTCTGGCAGGCGTTGAAGGCGAAACTATCATGACTGCGCCTTACCCTGTAGCTGACGAAAGCAAGATCGATGCGCAGGCGGAAGAAGATATCGAGTGGTTGAAAGACTTTATCACCGGTATCCGTAACATCCGCGCGGAAATGAACATCGGCCCAAGCAAGCCTCTGGAGGTTTTCCTGCGCAACACCTCTGAAGACGACCTGCGTCGTCTGGAAGAGAACACCAGCTTCCTGATGTCTCTGGCTAAACTGGACAACCTCACCGCTCTGAAAGAGGGTGACGAGGCACCGATGTCTGCCACCCAGCTGGTTGGCGAGATGGAAGTGCTGGTGCCAATGGCTGGCCTGATCGACAAGGATAAGGAAATCGCCCGACTGAACCGTGAAGTTGAAAAGCTGAACAAGGAAGTCGCCCGCTTTGAAGGCAAACTCTCCAACGAGAAGTTTGTGGGCAAGGCCCCTGCGGCGGTAATCGAGAAGGAAAAAGCGAAGCTGGAAGACGCCCGCACAGCTCTGGGTAAGATGGAAGAGCAGCTGGCGGCTATTAAAGCCCTGTAATTTCACAACTCACAATATCGTAACCTTTCAGCCCTGTTGAACGACACTGTTCAGCAGGGTTGGATACCTCTCTCAAGCAGGTTCCGCTACCGGCCTGTGGTACTCTAGAAGCTGTCTGATTACAGCGAGCAAATCCTCTCTTTGGTAGAAATTTTCATCACCATTCCAAGCACAAAACTCCAACCCCTGCTCATCCAGCATGGACAAAACCTTCAGGAAGTCTTTTGGCCTGTCTTGTGCCAGCCTGAACAAAATCCAATTAACCTTGAGAACCAATGCTGAGCTCAATGCCAGCTTGGGGGCAATCAAGTATACAGATTTAAATGGTTTACAGGAGAACAGGGTTGCCACCAACCAGTAAAAGAAAGGCCGAGTATCCTGGCTGGCTCCATCCACAGGAAAAGAGGAAAACTCCTGATCTAGAAACGGTCGACTTTCATGGAATGCCTGCATGAGTTTTCCCTTAGAAAGGTCATCACTCTTTGCCCATCCCTCCTCCTTCAGAACCTTCTTTCTCAAAGCAATCATTGGGTTGTCGGCAAACCACTCCACAAACTCAGAAGGCAAAGCAACCAAGACGTCAGATTGAGAATAATCAACAGAGGAAAGCCGCTCCCTCAGTTGCTGCTCATAAACATCGCAATGACAATAAACCTGACGAGCCCACTCAGGTATTCTGGACAACAAAGCTTCATGGTATTCATCATGGAGTGAAGTAATGCACCCGGCCTGCTGATCATGAGGTGCCCTGAAGCGATCCCCGGCCTTCGGGTGAAAGAGAGCTCCAACGTGCTTATTATTCAGCCTTTTTTCCAGAACATCATCAGCTGTTTGAACACCAAAAGCCGGATCAAATTTTATAATTGAGGCTGACATATTCTTTTTCTGCTCATTGAGAATATGACGAGGAAAGATATAGATTTTTCTGGCATGGGCACGGATATAGATGTTAACTGGGGCATTTGAGGCATCGAGAGCCTTCAGCCAACCTAAAATCTGCTCCTGCTGAGTGTGTGGAGCCCAGCTCGATAAAAGGCCTAAATTCACACCTTCTAATGTCTCGGTATCTTCCTTACTCAGTTCAATCACATCTATCCAGAGAGCGATACCTTTTTCTTTCATTCCCTCTAATGTTTTGAGAAGGGCTTGTCGTGTTACCTTCCCGTTCGGGTGAGATATATGCCAACTGACACTCAGACTAGTACACAGATCAACTCCCTCTTTCTGTTCACTTTCATTAGCAGGATGCGATAAATCAATACGCCTCACCGTCCCCTGCAAACGATGATTGAGAGGTAAGTCTGTACGTTCGCCAAACTGGGTATAGAGTTGCAGAAGAGACTGAACACTAAGAAAGGTATCCTCATCAATAACTTCCTGATGATAGGCCTTTAATAAAGTGCTGTAGCTTTCCTTTTGAAAAAAGACCGGATGCTTCCAATCCCCTTTGCGAATACAGCACTCCATTGTTCTAACAGTGTCGTCAGGAATTCTTGCCATTTCCGCTCGAATGGCCTTGGCACTTCGCGTGTAAACCAGAGTATCTTCGACAGCCTTTCTGAGGGTCTCCTCCCTCAAAGCAGGCGTCTTTGCCCTGATCACTGCGCACCGGCTTTTTCCCACCTTTGAGCATGGCAGCCCGGCATTGGCTATCCCCTTAAGCCCCTGAGACATTGGGGGTGTACTTTTCTGTGCGATGGCGCGTGGCATGTCCTTGATTCTCCCTGCGTCGATAACAGAAAGAATCCAAAGAGGGACAGACTAAAACAATAACAAAAGTGTTATATCTGCCAACATGCTTGTTTGATTCGCTTAAAGAAAAGCCCCAAAACACAAGCACTTGGGGCTTTCAATTCTCAAGCGGGAGCAGCGAAACTTTACTCGTCTTCGCAAACGGCTGCGTAGGCTTCCGCGTCCATCAGTTCTCCAAGCTCGGCTTCATCGGAGGGCTTCATACGAAAGAACCAGCCATCGTTGTAAGGATCGCTGTTCACCAGCTCAGGGGTTTCTTCCAGCGCGGCATTGATAGCCAGAATCTCACCAGAAATCGGTGCATAGATATCGGACGCTGCTTTTACAGATTCAACAACACCGGCTTCGTCATCTGCACCCAACTCTGCACCCACTTCAGGCAGTTCAACAAATACCACATCACCCAAAGCTTCTTGAGCGTGATCTGTTACACCGATGGTTACAGAACCGTCGTCTTCCAGGCGAATCCACTCGTGGGATTTCACGTAACGCAGCTCTGCAGGAATATTGCTCATGATCGAATCCTCTGTAAATACACCGACGGCAAATAGCAGATCATGCACTTATGTTCTGCTTTTTGCGCATTCTATAGCTACATATTTATGAGCTCAAAGGGCATTTTTTATCTTTTAAATTTCATTACTGCAAAAATACAAAATCTCTCTGAACGGCCTTCGGCATCAGCCAACCCGTGAGCGTCGGATCAGAGCAATCACCGGAATCATACCCACAAGGATCAAGCTCATGGCAGGGAGTGCAGCCCGTTCCCACTCAGCTTCTGCTGTCATCTCAAAGATACGCACAGCCAGCGTGTCCCAACCGAAGGGGCGCATCAGCAAAGTTGCAGGCATCTCTTTCAACACATCGACAAAAACCAGCAGCATCGCCGTAAGCAGGCCCGGCATCACCATGGGAATATAAACTCTGCGGGAGACAGACAGGGGAGAATGCCCAAGAATACGAGCGGCTTCGTGCATGGTTGGCCGCACACGGTCAAAGGCAGCTGTTACGGGTTTGAGAGCAACAGCAAGAAAACGAATCAGATACGCCAGCACCAGTGCAAACACACTCCCCAGCAGCAGCGGTTTTGCCTGCAGGCCGAGCCATGTTTGTACTGTGGTAATCACATGATTATCCAGAAAGCCAAACAACATCATCACCGCCACAGCCAGAAGTGCACCGGGCATGGCATAGCCCAGACTACCAATCTGCTCAGACCATGAGGATAAGCGCCCAGGCTGAAAACGTTTTGCCAGCACCAGCACAGAGGCAGCCGCCACCGTTGCAATGGCTGCCAGCCCGGCCAGCAGTAAAGTGTTCGTCACCAGCCTCATGTAGCGTGCATTAAGATCGCTCAGGGATGTTGAATAAATCCACCAGCCCAGTTGCACCACAGGCAAAAGAAAGGCCAGTACAAATACGACACTGCAAAAGCCCGTGGCAAACCACTTATTCATCCCCTGTAGTTGATGACGAGGCATAACCCGCTGCCGCTCACTTTGCCCAACACGGCCTTTGAGCTGTTTTTCCAATATCAGAATCATAACAATGAAAGCCAGCAGCAAAGAGGCCAGCTGCGCGGCGGCTTTCAGATTAAAGAACCCAAACCAGGATTTATAAATGGCGGTGGTGAAGGTGTCGTAATTGAAGACGGAAACGGTGCCGAAATCTGCCAGCGTTTCCATAACAGCCAGAATGGCTCCACCAATAATGGCAGGACGAGCTACGGGCAGGGTAACACGCCAGAAAGTACGTTGCGCCGACATCCCCAGCAATCGAGAGGCTTCATATAAAGAGCGCCCCTGTCCCTGAAAGGCACCCCGGGCCAGCATGTAAACGTAGGGGTAAAACACCAGTACCAGGACAGTAATAACCCCAAGGGGAGAACGAATATCGACCCAGGTAAAACCATCAATATTCGTGCGCATCCAGCTTTGTAAAGGACCGCTGAAATCAAATACGCCGAGATAGACAAAGGCCAGCACGTAGGCGGGAATAGCAAAAGGCAGCATCAAGGCCCATTCCAGCCAACGCCTGCCGGGAAAGTCACAAAGTGATATCAGCGCTGCAAGCGCAGTTCCCAGCACCGTCACACCAGCAGCAACGCCAAACACCAGCACCAGGGTATTCCAGATCAAACCACCCAGCTGAGTTTCAAACAGGTGCTTCCAGACATCCCACTGTACGTCCTGCCAGCTGAGTAGCAGACTTCCCAGAGGCAATAAAACCAAGGCAGCGATAAGCACAACCAGTGTCGTTAATCCGGCACTGGAGAACGACTGAACCGGCCACCGTTTACTCACAAACGGAAGCCGGTTCAGTAGAGAAGAACCCAGCGCTGCAGCTGCCGGGTCAGATATAGATTGGTAGGGCATTAGTTATAACGCGCTTTATCCATCAGCTGAATCGCCTGGATTTGCTTCTCACCGGCAATAGCGACATTCAGATCGTCCGCTTCGAACTCACCCCAGCTTGCAACCTGCTCAGATGGCTTCACAGAGGCATTCGCAGGGTATTCCATGTTGCTGTCAGCAATGATGTGCTGCGCTTCTTCGGTGCTCATCCACTCCAGGAAGTCGACAGCCGCGTCCTTGTTCTTGGCATAACGGGTTACACCAGCGCCAGAGATATTAACGTGCACACCGGAGTCACCCTGATTTGCCCAGAAGATTTTCAGGCCGTTATCGGGGTTCTTCTTCTGCAAACGACCGAAGTAGTAGGTGTTTACAACTGTCACATCACAGATGCCTGCTGCAACTGCTTCCATGGCACGGGTGTCGTTACTGAATACAGGGGCTGCCAGGTTGCTTACCCAGCCATCCAGAACCTGTGTGGTTTTATCTTTACCCAGTCGTTCAACCATGGTGGCCACCAGAGACTGGTTGTAAACCTTCTTGGAGGTACGCAGGCACAGACGGCCTTTCCAGCGAGGGTCAGCCAGATCTTCGTAGCCTTTCAGGTCGTCAGCCTTAATACGATTGGATGCATAAACCAGAGTACGGGCACGTACAGACAGGCCGAACCAGTCGCCCTTTTCGTCCCGCAGGTTTTCCGGAATATTCTTTTCCAGAGTCTCGGATTTGATAGGCTGCAGTACACCTTGTTTGCTGGCCTGCCAGAGGTTGCCGGCATCAACAGTAATCAACAAATCCGCTGGAGTGTTTCGACCTTCGGTTTCCAAACGGGCAAGGAGAGGGCCTGCTTTATCGGTGATGTAGCGGATTTTGGTGCCAGTCTTTTCTGTGTACAAATCAAAAAGAGGTTTTACCAGATGCTCGTTACGGGCACTGTAGATAACCAGTTCATTGCTCTTTGCAGCTTCCTGCGCACTCACTGGTTCAGCAACAATAAACGCAGCAACTGTTGCCGCAGCAATGCCTGAAACCCACGCGGCCATCTTGGCTTTCATGGATATTTCCCCTGGTCGTTATAGTTAGAGTTCGAATTTGAATTGCGGCAAATGCTAATCACTCTCATTTAACTTTGCAATAGCATTTTTTTACTGCATCAAAGTTATTGCACTACGGTATGTTTCATACCGTTCCTTGCCTATAAAAAACGGGCAGCCGAAGCTGCCCGTTTTTCAATTGAAAACTAAACGACAAAACCGTTTATTACTCAGCAGTGTCCTGCGGTTCGCCCATCGGCGGCATCATATGTTCCATGCCAGGGGGCATACCCATGCCGTCCATTCCGGGAGGAGGCATTCCATCCATACCCGGCATGCTCTGCATCTGTTCCATAACCTGATTTACGGATTCACGCACAGTATCAATCATCGCCTGAAAGCCATCGGTAAAGCCGCGGTGGAAAACAAGAATGGATTTAGGCGCATCGTTCTCGGGCTCATCAATGGCCGACTTGTTGCCCTCTTTCGGCGCTTCACTACCAAATAGCGATTCCATGGACGATGGCAGAGTCAAGGCAATCGCACGGCCAGCCATATAACCGTTGATATAGATGTTGCGCATAATAGCGTTAGCAGCATCACCCTGACGGCTTGAATTATAGGAGGCAGCCGCTTCACACCAGCGGTCACGATATTCGTTATCGGTTTCATCACCTTCGCTGCAGTCGTACTCAATCACACCCTGAGCATCCAGCACGCCGATATAACCAATCTCATAACCGTCTGCAGCAACGGGATGACTCTGGAGATTCTCAATGGCTGGTGTACGCCCTTGAATGGCATCAAGATTACCCAGCTTCCAGGCTTCGATGAATTCATCGCGGTCATGGCCGTTATCAGCCTGATAGCTTTCACTGACCATCCAGGCTTTCAGGCCACGACACCAGAAACGCTTATCAGGCGTCATGCCGGAAGAATCTCCGCAATCATAACCGGCAGACTCGCCGGGACGAATATCTTCGACCGTAACCTGTTCGATAATATCTTCTTCGGGCTGCTCTTTTATTTGGGGACTTGGGGTTGTCTCCGCTTTTTTATCGTCCCCACACCCTGGCAGCATAACAGCCATGAAAGTAGCCATGACAATGGCCATAATTGCTGGCAACGCCTTCGTCGCCTTGAAACTTCGGGTCATATCAGTACCTCTTATTTCTGAACCTGGAACAGTGTTCCAGCCCCCTCGCTCCCCGTTATCCGGACAAGCTTTTGACGCGCGAGGGGAAATATAGTTCAAAGTACGGAGGTGCTAGGGTCTGTTGAGTAATTTCAGAGTTAACGTTTTTTTGCGAGCTCAGGCAGCTCGCCCCGCAGCCCCATAGCCCGGCTGACAATTTCCTGCTTCAGAAAAGGCATACGATCAGTCAGGTTCAAACCACTGTTGCGGAGCCAGCGGAACAGCATATGGTCGCTGTGGAACAGCCGTTGCAGGCCTTCCATAATGCCAGCCATAGCCAGATTATGGCCCTCTCGCGTTCTTTGATAACGATCCAGAATGTGCGGCGCAGCAAAGTCTTCCTGCCGAGCGACTGCCCGGTGAATCTCTTCGGCAAGGCTTGCAACATCCAGAAAACCGAGGTTAGCCCCCTGCCCTGCCAATGGGTGAATGGTGTGTGCCGCATCACCAATCAGCACAACCTGCCCACGGTGATACTGGCGGGCATGGCGTTGACGCAACGGATGGCAGTAACGCTTGTCCGCTCCAAGAATACGGCCAAACCGGTTTTCCATGGAGCCCCCCAGATATTTAAGAAACTCCTCTTCTGGTAATTCCATCACCCTTTGTGCTTCATCTGGCACGAGTGACCAGACGATAGAACAAAAGTGTCGCCCATCAGAAGAGGTAGGCAGGGGTAGAAATGCCAGGGGCCCAGTATCCAGAAATATCTGCCAGGCAGTATCATTGTGTGGCTTTTCCAGTTCCACGGTTGTGACAACAGCATGGTGAAGATAATCCCATTCACGCATAGGAATCCCCGCCCAGTAACGGGCACGGGAACCGGCACCATCGGCGGCAATAAGCAGGCGAGACTGCAGAAACGTGCCGTCCCGCAGCTTGAGGCTGACTGCACCTTTTTCCTGCTTCAGCTCCTGAACGTCAATCCCACCCAGAAGATGTACTGAGGATTCCGTTAAACAAGACAACAGCCCATGACGCACTGCACTGTTTTCAACGATATGCCCGAGATTCGGCACGCCTAACTCAGACGCATTAAAAGAGATAGAGCCGGTACCTGCCGCATCCCACACATGCATAGCCTGATAGGGGAACTTGCGGCGCAGATGCTTCCATGCGCCGAGGTTGTCCAGCAATGTACGAGAAGCTTCTGTCAGCGCACTCACCCGTGAATCAAAAGCACACTCGTCCTCAGCAGAAAGCAGAGGCTCCAAAGCACCTGCATCAATGACTGCAATTTTCAGGGAGGTATCTTCGAGCGCGAGAGCCATGGCTGCACCAACCATTCCGCCACCCAAAATAATAATGTCGTATTCTCTTGTCATCCCAGCACTTACCGATTAAGTCCCATAGCCTGTCGGGCAAACCAGTCCCGAACAGGAAATAACAACCCCATACCCAACAGCCCTGCATTTCTCGCTCCGGCTAATACCAGAGAGTCATTGGAAAACAGGCTGACAACCTTGTCACTGAAACCAATAGTTTGATGTTGATCCTGCTGTCGCCCTTTCACATAAGAAAGAAGAAGATCAAGCCCCCCCAGGGGTTGACCTTGCTGCCCGGCAGCTCCCAGCACATCGGCCAGAGCCTGTGTGTCCCGCAGCGACAGGTTAAAACCCTGCCCCGCCACCGGATGCAGACTGTGAGCCGCATTCCCAAGCACGACCAACCCGGTCCGCACCTGTTCTCTGGACTGTTTGAGGGAAAGAGGATAGCTGAAACGCTCGCCAACCTTGCAAAAACGTCCCAGCCGATAACCAAAGCGATCCTGCAACTCGGCCAGAAAGTCATCCTCCACTAGCTGCAGCCGCTCTTCTGCCAACGCCTCTGGCATTGTCCATACCAGAGCACAGTCACCATTGTGCCGGGGCAGTAGAGCCATAGGACCTTCATCGGTGAAGCGCTCATAGGCCACACTCTGATGATGGCGAGCCGGGGTAATATTTGTGACGATGGCGGTTTGACCGTATTGGCTTTCGTCAATGTCAATCCCAAGCGTGCGGGTCAGGCCAGAGCGGCCACCGTCGGCCAGAATCACCAGTTCTGCTTTTAGACTTTTTCCGGTGTCCAGCGCTACGATCATCCCGCTCTCTTCAGGCGTCAGCTCTTTCACAGACACCGGGCACAACCAGTCAATGCCATCTCGCTCCTGAACGGCAGACACCAATATCTGCCCCAGCCAGCTGTTATCTACCACATAGCCTAATGCGGGAACTCTATGTTCCTCGGCCTTTATCCGGGTGATGCCTGTATGACCTCGGTCTGAGACATGGATATCAGTAATCGGTTCAGCATTTTGGTCAATATGCTGCCACACGCCCAACGCTTCAAAAATCCTCCGCGTCCCCTCAGATAACGCGGTTGAGCGGGCATCATAGCTGGGTTGCCAGCCCGCAGGGGCATCATCAGACAGTGCAACCGCCTCAATCACCGCTATAGATATACTTTCAGGCAAGGTATTTCGCAGCCCTATGGCCAGCGATGCTCCCACCATTCCACCACCGATAATGACAACATCAACGTGGTTTCTATCAACATGGCTTGTTTGCATATATTGTTCTGTTCTTCCCACACTGCGCCTCAGTCACAACACCAGTGTACTCGTCGAGACAACCATGACAAAGGCGTCAGTAAAGAGAACAAGTGAAAAGTTCTGTCAACGAGTCGCAAGATTTTCAGACCAAGCTGTGGTCAAACAGGCAAATCTTTTTACATTTGCGAAATAAGGTACATCATGCACTCCCACAGTTCTTTGCCCCGTCGTCCCCTGGTAACAAGCAGGCGCCCTCTCAGAGGCAAAAGAAAAGCCAGTTCAGATACCGCTCCAGTCAATGAAATATCCTTATTTGTATCCAAGCGAGTCAGAATGGAACGTATTACGCCCTGTATTCCTCAGCCGGAATATCGCCCTGTGATCTGGGAGAAACTCTGGAGCAAAATCAGCTCAACGGATGTAAAGAAGGTTCTGCAAACGGGAACGCCGGAGGATGTGAAAACCTGGGTCAATACCGGAGGCGACCTCAACTATCTGGATGGCGCTAGAAACAACGTTGTGCATATTATGGCCATTGGACGAGCAAGAAGCGGTGAATTTGTTGAAACAAAAACGATTGCCCAGACCGTGTTCCAACATTATCCCCAGGAGCACATAGAAGCACTCTGTACAGCCAAAAACGATTATGGCCTGACGCCCTGGCACGAGCTGGCGACCCATTGCACATTGAGCCATTGCCGCCATCTCCATGGTGGTGGGCTGGCAATGGCAGAGGAGATGATGAATGCTGGCGTTTCTCCATTATTGGCCCATGCCCCAAAGGAGACAAAAGATTTCCCGGCCGTTGCCTTACTGCCTTACATTACTGAAAACGAGGCGTTTTTAAGCACAGTGATACGCTTTGATGCCACGCTTTCCTTGAAAGGGCTTTCCACCTCTGTACCTGCTCAGATCACAAAAAACTGCCCTACTCTACTCTGGGCAGCTGTGATTTATGAAGCCCCGATTGCCTTGCAATACCTGCTCTCGAAAGACGCTCTTTTTACAGAGAGCCAATCTCCTGTGCATCCATTAGTCAGCCGCCTTTCCCAATGGCACTGTAATCCGGCTTTGCGTCGCTGTGTAAAAGTTGTGATAGATGCTGGTGAATATCTGCCAGACAATAATATTTCCGCAGATTTGGTAAAAATACTTGGCACTTGGGAAAAGAAACTGAGAGACATTGAACCAGCAACACCAGACCACCCGTTACCCCGGGAAACCCAGGAGCAACGGGAGGCGGTGATAGAAGCGTTCCGGTACTTATTGCAGGTGATACCGGATATTCATGGAAAGCTGAGAGTTCACACCGCCAGCAAAGAGCCAAGAACACTCAAGAACGGTTTACTAATGACTTTGCGTAACTCGTTCCCCAAGCTTCTCCAGGTCGCCAGTACAATACCAGGCGTGTCAATCTGAGGGTGAGGTTTAAGCCATCAGGGCTTCAATATCCTCAACAGTTTTTACAACATCTTTGGTGAGCACTTCGTTGCCGGTTTCTGTTACCAGAATATCGTCTTCAATGCGTACACCAATGCCACGCCAGCGCTCTTCCACATCCATGTTATCCGGTGAGACATAGATACCGGGCTCAACGGTCAGCGTCATACCGGGCTGCAGAGTGACAGGCTCGCCGTCTTCCTTGTGATGACCAACGTCGTGTACATCCATGCCAATCCAGTGGCCTGTACCGTGCATGTAGAATGCGCGGTAGGCTTCCTCCTCAATCAGCTTTTCCTTCTTTCCAGACAGTAAACCCAGCTCAAGCAGACCATCCACAAGTTTATCCACAGCTGCTTTGTGGAAAGCATCCAGAGGTTTGCCCGGAGCAATTTCTGCGATAGAGGCCAGCTGCGCATCCAGCACCACGTTATAAATGGCTTTCTGCTCTTCCGTAAACTTACCGTTCACCGGGAAGGTGCGGGTGATGTCCGCTGCGTAATAGTCCAGCTCACAGCCTGCATCAATCAACACCAGATCGCCATCTTTCAGTTCACTCTCATTCTCGGTGTAATGAAGAATGCAGGCGTTCTCACCGCTGCCAACAATCGTCGTATAGGCAGGGTAGCGGGCACCGCTCATGGCAAACTCGTGGTGAATAGCCGCCTCCAGCTGATATTCCATAGCGCCGGGCTTACACTCTTTCATCGCACGGGTGTGGGCACGGGCGCTGATTTCACCGGCTTCGCGCATAATGGCCTGTTCGGCTGGGGTTTTGATCAGGCGCAGAGTGTGAAGCAGCTTGTCACGATCCAGTACTTGCTCTGGAGGCACGCTGCCCCGACGCTCTTTCATGCGCAGGGTATCAATCCAGCCCCATAGTTTCTGGTCGAAGGCTTTATCAGCATTGGGCGTGTGGTAAACCGTAGTGCGCTTATCCAGCAGGCCGGGCATTTGCTCGTCCAGCTCGTTGATGGTGAAGGCCTGATCAAAGCCGTACTCTTTTACAGCGCCTTCCTGCCCGGCACGTCGGCCGTGCCAGATTTCCATATCACGGTCGCGCTTGCGGCAGAACAGGATGGACTCACCCTCTTCACGGCCAGGGGCCAGCACCAGAACCGCTTCGGGTTCTCCAAAACCGGTGAGGTACCAGAAATCGCTGTCCTGACGGTAGGCGTATTCACAATCCCGGTTACGCACCTTTTCTGTGGCAGCAGGCAGCACAAGTATGCTGCCTTTATCCAGAGATTCCAGCAGAGCTTTGCGCCGTTGTACGTAAATATTTCTATCGAGTTTCATCAATGGATTACATCGCTGTTTTTTTGTGAGGAGTCAAAAGGGTTATTCGCTGTCTTTGCCTTTGAAGCACGTTGATCCTGTGATTCGTTAAACAGCATCAGTGCGGCCATGCGCGCATATTCGCACACTTCGAAAAAGTCCTTCTCCGCATCTTCGGACTCTTCCATGTCTTCAGCCTGTACCTGAGAAATTTGCGCAAGATCCGTAAGCACGCCAGCAGCCTCTTCAGACAACTGGGTTTTGGTAATGGATGAAGCACCAAATCCGGAGATAAAGCCAGAGCACCACTGCCCCAAAGCTTCTGTACGCTGCCCAATAGTTTCTTCGTTTTCAGGCAGAAGCAAGGCAAACGACAGATCGCTGGCAGACAGGTCGCCCAGAACAACATCGTAAAAGTCCACAAGCCCCGCGCGAACTGTCACGCTCATTTCGCCGGACAGAGCCATTTGCTCGGTGGCAGCATCCAGCCAGCCTTTATGATCTGGCCGCATACCTGCACAAAACTGCCCGCACAACATGCCATGAAGCTGGGAAGGGGGTGTCATGGAGCGAGCTTCAACAAAAAGGTCAGCCAATTTATCAAAGGTAAAGGGTTCCAGTTGAGTCGTTGCTTCACTCATGGGTAAAATCTCACTAACGAAATAGCCGCAGTTTACCCCAGCTCCTGCGATTAAAGTCGACCTTTTTCCACCGTTTTTCCAAGAAAAGCGGACTCAGGTACAAACTTATATTGTCCGTCAAGTGGAACTGGGGATATATTTACTGTTTAAAGGACCAACAAACTGCCACGATTCATGGATTCCAGCGAATTAAACGACCAGAACCTGCACGAACTTGGAGAAAGGATCGAATCTTTGATCACACTCTGCCAACAGCTTCGTCAGGAAAATCAGACACTGCGCACAAATGAGCAGCAGTGGAAGCAGGAGCGCGCCAGTCTCGTTGAGAAGAATGAAATTGCACGCACCCGTGTCGAGGCCATGATCGGGCGACTCAAGGCCCTGGAGCACGAGTCATGAGTACAGAACGTCTTACGACCACCGTCAGCATCCTCGATAAGGATTACCGCATCACTTGCCCTCAGGAAGAGGAAGCCAGCCTGCTGGAGTCTGCACGCCTGCTTGACACAAAAATGCGTGAAATCCGCGGCACCGGCAAAGTCATCGGTGTTGAGCGTATTGCTGTTATGGCAGCACTCAACATAGCCCATGAAATGCTGCACAGAGGTCAAACCAATCAAATGCAAAACTCTGAGGTACAGGTTCAGATTGCCACCATGATGAAAATGCTCGATGGTGCGATACCCAAAAAGCCTGAACCGTTCTCAGAAACCAGCAAGTAAGTGAAACCCACCAGACAATCCGCATTTCTCATAGCGATTTAGAATAAGCAGGGGCTGGTCGCAGCCCCTTCACTGCCGATATAATCCCGAAGGTTCCCTGGCCTGTACGCCAGTCTCGTAACGTCCCTGAGGCTTTGAATACATACCCCGGCGGCTCCTCGAGAATAATGAGCGTGCATGTCCGTCTTTGGTTTACCACTGTAACGGAAAGCCCATGTTATTCCAGCAGCCACCACCTTGAAGCAATGCTTCAAGGGCCACACAAGGCAGCGGCGGGTTGGGGAACCTTTTTCACTCCTTCCCAGCACTTCCCCAGCCCTCTCAAAAACCTCTGAAACCCCTGTATTTACTGACTTTCACGCCTATCTGGGTGCTGATTTCCCGAGCGTCTCGTTATCTGTTATCGTCTCTACCTGTGCAAGGATGCACCGTGGAATCTCACTCAAAAAGTGACACATATGTGACAGAAGCAGAGCCTTCATGTTGCTGGTGTGACACAAACCACTGAGAGTGACTCCTGCAACCCTGAAAACCAAGAATAACGGGAAGCACCAGATGCCATTGAAAGCGCTCACGGACGCTCAGCTTAAAAAAGCAAAACCCCAAGCAAAGGAGTACACACTCCGAGATCCATCCGGCCTGATATTTCGGGTTCTATCCAGCGGCAGAAAATTATTCGGCTGGCGGTGCAGGGATGCCAGACGTAGCAACAAACAGGTAAGAGTGTTCTATGGTGACTACCCTGACCTGTCTCTCGCTCAGGCCAGACAGATTCACTCTCTGTTTGCGGCTGCACGAAACAACGGAGCTGATATTCAGGACGCAAATGTTCTAGCCAATATCATTAATCAGGTCACTGAGCAGGAGCGCCCCACTGCCAGCACTGATGGCTGGACTTTTAAGCAGCTTGTTGATTACTACTTTCAAGCATTCGTTGATGCTCAGGGTAAAAATCATGGCCCCTTTCGACGATTGAAAAATCACCTCGTTCCTATCCTGGGGGACTTTTACGTTGATCAAATCAGTGAGCAAACAGTCAGTAATGTCATTGAGAAGCTGAAAGCCAAGAAGTGCTCAGAACGCACCATGGCAGATACGTTTCTGTATGCCTCAATGATGTTTGATTTCGCCTGCGATCACCGGAAGGTGAAGCACAACCCTTTTAAAAAGAACCCCTTTCGCCGGGAGCGGAAAAAGCGCACAGCTTTTTATACGCTTCAGGAAATACGACTCCTACTGACTAATCCACAGAACATACATATTGGTCAGGACTATCTCGCCATAATGAAGCTGTTATTTCAAACGGGCTGTCGGCGCAATGAAATCATCCAAGCCAGACGCTCAGAGGTGATATTGGGGTCAGGTGAAGATGGCAATTACGGTCGGCTATCAATCACATCCGACCGAATGAAAAACATGGACAACAACGGAGCTGAAAACAGCTTCGACATCCCACTCTCCAAAGAGATGGCCTCTATCCTCCGGCATGCGCTGGACTGTTTTGCCAATGAAACCCATGTGTTTGGCTCCAAACGCTTCTCCAACACCGCCACAAGCTTCGGCAGGGTAACCTCAGGCCCTCTCTGCGACCGCTTCGTAGATCGCACCCTGACCCGCTACCGCAAAGCCTATGGCCTCGGCAACAAATGCAACCATGATATGCGCAGAACGCTTGAGACGACCTTGGGCAACCTGTTTTACCCCGATGATGTTGTCAGCCTTATGACTGGCCACAAAAGGCAGGGAATGACAGGCGTATATAACCAGTCTCAGAAAGTGTGGTTGCTACGTCGCTGTTTTCAGTACTGGAGTAGCCTGATCGAGTTTATCTGTACCCATGATGAGCAGTACGCCATATCCTTTGATGAGTGTCTTGAGGACAAGTATTCGACTGAACTCATATCACGTTTCAGCTACTCCACGCTGATGACTGATATGCAGTCTCGCTGGGACAAACACTCACCGAAGCCTGAAAAAGCTTTTTGAAACCTTATCAAATTCAGGCTCAGAGGCTGTTATTCAAGGTTTAAAAACAGCCTCACTCTCGTCTTCTCTAAACACTCTCTTCACTACAAACCTCACTAATTATTTTTTCCAATGTTTCACGCGGTAGCTCAAGCCTCTTGCTATCACTCATTGCTTGAAGTTGTTGGGAAGGTTTCATTTTATTCATGGCTCTCACAACATGCAGTGTGGTAGCACGCCCAATATTCACAGCAATATTTAAGTCATGCTCCCTAAGCCCCTTCTCAGTAAAAACATAAACTTTGCTGTCATTGGTAGTAGTCATTTTCTGATTTCCTCATCTTGGTTAAGTAGGGCTGCATCACAAGTTATGTTTTTCTAGTTCAAAAAATCGTACCTGTCTAAGGGGGATAGCTTTTTACTCTACTCCGAAGCCTGGACAGCAATCTAGACACCTGCGCACTCTGCCAGTGCCCTCCTCTTGGCGTTCTGACCTCAGCCTTATTGAGTGCCTCTGCGATCTGCCGGGTTGTCTTTCCCTTTTCAGCAAGAGGCAGGACTATCTTTGCCAGCTTCTCTGCTCGCTGGTCAGCAGCTTGGCTTGCCGCCCGATTCCGTTTATTGGTTTTATCTCGCAGCCCACCTAACCTCACGCCTCTGGCTTGGGCTTCCCGCAAAGCAGCCTTTGTTCGCGCTGAAATGAAGTCACGCTCCTGCTCTGCCAGGGCTGCGTAGATATGAAGCTGGAACTTATCTGCGTTCGGCATGCAGGCCACCTTGACCTTCAGCCGAGGGTCATCCAGCAGAGATGCGATGAACGAGACCTTCCGGCTGAGCCTGTCGAGCTTTGCAACTAGCAAAGTAGCACCTGATGCCCGTGCCTGGCTCATCGCTTTCGTTAATTCTGGCCGGTCGGCAACAGTGCCGCTTTCCACTTCCAAATAGGACGCCAACACACTGCACTCGTCTTCAGCGTACCCCTGCAGGTACAACGCGATGTCCCGATCCTGTGCTTCCAGCCCCAACCCAGACTCCCCCTGCTTACGGGTCGATACCCGCCTGTAGACGACATACTGCGCCATGCCTTTCCTGCTCCTTTTGACGGTTGTTTTTATCAATCGGGAGGAGGTATAGACCACTTGCTGCAAACGACAACGTCCGTTGTGAATGTTGCGACCTGCCACTGAGAGCCAGTCACCACAGTGTTTGTTTGATAAAATGGAGACCCGACAATCATCAAGGAATGATGAGCATGAACAGCAAGCACCAGCGCTTTGTCGATAACTATGTCGTCTACCAGAACGCAACTAAGGCAGCCATCGCAGCCGGATACAGTGAGAAGACCGCACGCACGCAGGGGAGCCGCCTGTTGACTTATGATGACATTTCTCAGGCCATTGCCAGCAGGCAGGAGAGCATCAGTTCAGAGTTACACATCACTGCGGAAGACAAGTGCAAAGCTCTCTGGAGGATCGTCCAGTTTTGCAGTGAAGTCGTGAGTGACGGAGACGGAGGTTTTCGTATGAGAGACCCTAGAGCCGCAACAAGCGCGATTGCCGAATTAAATAAGATGGACGGTACGTACAAGACCAACACCAGTGATATGACACAAGTGACCTTCATCCAGCAGTTCGGGGACGACGAGTCAGAGAGCACCATGCTGATTAGCGACACAAACATTTAAACCCCGGGGGGGG
>NZ_SMME01000866.1:0-13129 GCF_009711465.1 Parendozoicomonas verongulae
CTTGTAGTCATTCAGTTGATGACCTGGAAGAGGTTAGAGCTTGCTCGTCAACTCTTTATGATGAACTATTACATTTGCCATTAGATATTAGTAATCCAATATGGGGGTTTGACTGTGGGTTTTATATGGTGGGTCACAACTTTGTAAGGGAACCCCAAAATGTTTCTGAATGTTTTTTAGATGGTGGTGGGAATTACGTGCATGACTTTTTAAAGTTTATGGATGTGGTGGATTCTAATTCAGCACCGTTGGAACATAAGACTACTATTTCAAGATTACATGGCCTTCAGCTTGTTAATTACTTATATGTAGGTCAAGACCTGACTTGGACATGAATCCAGCGGCACTGCTTAGGTTCAATTAGGAATTAGTTGACAAGTGCTTATCAATCCACTCTGGCAACAGTGCGAGTGATTTGAGTACAACCAGGCTTTGCTCCTGAATCGTTTTTTGAATAGGGAGTACATCCGGCACTACAACGGTCTGACACCCTGCAACAATTGCAGACCGCGCACCGGTGGGGGAGTCTTCTATAGCCATCGTTACCTCAGGGGAGAACCCTAATTGTTCACAAGCAAGCAGGTAAGGCTCTGGTGATGGCTTAGGGTGTACCACATCATTACCGGCGATAACGGCCTGAAAACGCTCTCGCCCGCCAAGAATTTTGAGGTTTTGTTCTGTCTTGGCAGACCCGGAGGATGTCACCACTGCTTTGGGAATACCTTTCTCTTCCAGCCAGTCAATAAACGGCAAGGCACCCGGTTTGGCAGGTGGTAAAACACCCTTCTCATAACGGGAGAGAGCTTTCAGAAAGTCGGGCAGGTGAAATCTGGCTCCTCCCAGCTTTTGAATCATCTTCAGGCATTGATCATAACGAGCTCCAATAAATTGGGCGTAAACGGCATCATTCAAGTCAATGTCAAACTCCCGGGCAGTTTTTTGCCAAAGCTCTTTATAAAGGGATTCGCTATCAAGCAGGGTACCGTCCATATCCAATAGAACGGCTGAGGGATACGTCTGCAACGAGAGTACTCCAGTGAATAGTGGTTGCTGATTGTGAGTCCTTTGGACGGTTCAGGCAATACCGGATTCGGCCATCTACTCTGAGTAAATGGTTCTGATGCTCAAGGAAGAGAATTATGCCGAGTCAAATCCCCAAAAATACGCCCGAACCCACAGGCTACAGATCTATTGACTCTGACCAGGGGGATAGTCCTGATTCCGCAACAGTCGGAAGCGGTTCCTTGGCTTCCGGACGAAAAGTCAGTGCGGTATCCAGTAATGGGCTGGAATCCAGCATTAAGGCAGGCAGAAGCTTAGAGTTTTCGAAGAAGGTCGATCGTCCACTGGCTTCCCGCATGTTCAGTAAACTCACTACCGCTGTAAAAAGGTTTTTTTCAAAAGGGTCTTACTCTCCGGCCAAAGCCGCTTTTAAGGGGGTTGATCGCAGTACGCTCTGGGCAAAGCAGGATAAACTGCCAGATAACCCTCTGAAAGCCAAGCAAATCTCAATCGATTCCGCCCTGGCGCAATACCCCTATAAGCATAACGATAAAGAAGTGGATCAAGCCCATAAGGTTGATGGCGGTTTATTAGCACAAGAAGCTAAGAACCCCGAGGGTTTCTCTCAGCTTACGTTAGAGGAAGGCTCTGGTTTATCAGAATTTATGGGTGTCCTGAATCAAAGTCAGCAGTTTGAGGGGCGCCTGAAGCAGGGCAGTGGGCTGATTTACGATACCAAAACCGGGTTTGTTGCTACGGTGTTTAAGGATGGCAAAACCGGGCAGGTGAAGATTGTTTTTGGTGGCACTACCGCCGGGCAGAAACTGCCCTTTCCGGATGATAAGAAGCTCCTGTTCCGGCAAACCGTGGCGGATGCAGCGAACTTTATAGGTTCATCCATTCCTGAGTGTTATGAACAGGCGGCAAACATGGCTCGTCTTGCCAAAGAGCACTTTGACCCCAACGGGCAGGATAAAGTGTCTCTTACAGGTCACTCCCTGGGTGGAGGAATGGCACAGTATGCGGGTGCGATGGAACAACTTCCTGCGAATTGCTTCAGTGCTGCTGCTCTGGGTAAAGCGGCCCTCACTGAGCTGAACAGGCAGGGAGCACTGGACCCTGATTGGATCAAAGGCAATATCACCCAGGTAATGATTAAAGGCGATCCGGTGAGTAATCCATTAGGACTGGATAAATACAGCTCTCACTTTGCAGCTACCAATCTGGGAACACGCATTGTGCTGGAAGGTCAGAGCTGGAAGTACGGTGACCCTGTAGTGGGGCGTCATATGCTCTCTCACAAGCATGTTCATACTGCTGTTCAAAACCACTTGAAAAGATAGCGCCCTTCTCCTTTAAAGGTCACTTTTCTGGCACTGTATTCATGCGGTACATGTGCCAGAACACACCGGCAAACACTGGCACCATCAGCAGCTTCACCCATATCACCGGAATAGTGTAGAGGCTGAACGCTGCTCCCAGAGCAATCACCCAATAGGCCCGGTTCTTGTTCTTTTGGGTGATACCCCGATACTTTTCCCAATCCGAAATCAACTTCCCAAAGTGACGATGGTTAACCAGCCAGGTATGAAACCGCTCACTGGAGCGTGCAAAGCACCAGGCTGCCAGCAATATAAAGGGCGTGGTTGGTAAAACCGGCAGCACGATTCCAATAATTCCGGAAATAAGGGCTAGCGCACCACCCATAAAATACAGGGTGCGCTTGAATGAAAATGAAGTGTGTGGTGTTTTGGACATCAGGGAAACAGGCTCTGTCTTACTGCTGCCTCGATCATATCAGTAACGAATTTCTCATACAGCCCTTTCCGGGAAAGTGTACGTCTTATTGGAAATCAGATTGAATGGACGTAATGTCTTGGAGAGGTACCATAAAACTTACGGAATAGACGACTGAAATGGCTGAGGCTCCGAAGGCCCGGCTCAGATGTGGGTAACGGAGTACCCTTGTTTGAGAAGTGCAAGCGCTTTCTGCATACGATGTTGCTTCTGAAACTCCCCCGGGGAGACGCCGAGGTTTTTGCGAATCTCTTCATATAATCTATTACGGCTCATACAGGCCACTTGGCAAAAGGTGAGATCATGATCTATTCAAATCCCGGTGATATCGACTCTGTTGTCACTTTTAAAGAACGTTATCAGAATTACATCGGTGGTGACTGGGTCGCACCAGTTGCAGGAAATTACTTCAAAAATGTCACGCCTGTAAATGGACAGGTTATCTGCGAGGTTCCTCGCTCCACAGCGGAAGATATTGATCTGGCTTTGGATGCGGCTCATGCAGCTAAAGCCGCTTGGGGCAAAACGTCTGTGACTGAGCGTTCCAATATCCTGTTGAAAGTGGCCGATCGGATTGAACAGAACCTGGAAATGCTCGCCGTAGCGGAAACCTGGGACAACGGTAAAGCTGTGCGGGAAACTCTGGCAGCAGATATTCCTCTGGCCGTAGATCACTTCCGCTACTTTGCCGGATGCATTCGAGCCCAGGAGGGTGCAACAGCGGATATTGATGGTAATACCGCGTCGTATCACTTCCATGAACCACTGGGTGTTGCAGGGCAAATTATTCCCTGGAATTTCCCTATTTTGATGGCCGCCTGGAAGCTGGCTCCAGCTTTGGCTGCAGGTAACTGCGTGGTACTGAAACCGGCTGAACAAACTCCAGCGTCCGTCCTTGTTTTGATGGAGTTGATTGGCGACCTGTTCCCTGCCGGGGTCGTGAATATCGTTAATGGTTATGGCTCCGAAGCGGGGGACGCACTGGCTGCAAGTACACGCATTGCCAAGATTGCTTTCACTGGCTCAACCCCTGTTGGCTCCCACATCCTGAAGTGTGCGGCGGCTAATATTATTCCTTCAACAGTTGAGCTGGGAGGCAAGTCTCCCAACATATATTTTGAAGATGTGGTGCAGCACGAAGATGAATACCTGAGTAAATGTGTGGAAGGGCTAGTGCTGGCATTCTTTAACCAGGGGGAGGTATGTACCTGCCCATCTCGCGCTTTGATTCAAGAATCAATTTACGATGAGTTTATTGCTCAGGTTGTGGATCGTACTCAGCAAATTCAACGCGGTAATCCGCTGGATACTGATACGCAGGTAGGTGCACAGGCTTCACAGGAGCAGTTCGATAAGATTATGAGCTACCTGGACATTGGCAGAAAAGAAGGTGCTCAGTTCCTGATAGGTGGTGGTAGTGCCTCTGTTGGCACTGAGTGGGATCAAGGCTTTTATATCCAGCCAACCTTGATGAAAGGCACTAATGATATGCGAGTGTTTCAGGAGGAAATTTTTGGCCCGGTGGTGGGCGTCACGACTTTCAAGACCGAAGAGGAGGCCCTGGCTATTGCGAATGCAACGGAGTTCGGTTTGGGGGCAGGTGTATGGACTCGAGACATCAACCGGGCTTACCGCATGGGGCGTAGTATTGAAGCCGGGCGGGTGTGGATAAACTGCTATCACGCTTATCCAGCTCACGCGGCTTTTGGCGGGTATAAAAAGTCAGGTGTTGGGCGAGAAACCCACAAAATGGCGCTGGAGCACTATCAGCAGACCAAGAATCTGCTGGTTAGCTATGATGTGAATCCGCTGGGTTTCTTCTAATTTTGTGCTCAGGTTACTGGAGTGAATCTCAAACATGGGGAACTGCGCTGAGCAGTTCCCTTGTATAGCTGTGACGAGGTTCTGTCAGCACAGCTTCTGTTGTTCCCACTTCTACAATTTTTCCATCTTTCATAACCGCCACCCTGTGAGCCAGCTGAGGAATGATGGACAGATCGTGGGTAATAAACAGATATGATACCCCCAAATCCCGCTGTAATTCCTGCAGCAGGTTCAGCACCTCGGCGCGGGTGGAAACATCCAGTGCGCTGGTGGGTTCATCACAGATAATCATTTCCGGCTCCACGGCCAAGGCGCGGGCTATGGCGATGCGTTGCCGCTGTCCTCCAGAAAACTCGTGGGGATAGCGGAAGCGGTGCTCCGGTTCCAACTTTACACGCTGAAGAAGGTCGATCACCCGTTCTGCTCTTTGTTCAGGCGTCAGCCCCATTTTCAGGCTGATCATGCCCTCTTCAATAACGCGCTGAATGGTCATGCGGGGATTCATGGAAGAATACGGATCTTGGAATATCACCTGAATCTTGCGGCGCAAAGGCAGCATGGCGGTGCGGGACATTCCGCTGATGGTTTGCCCCTCAAAGGTGATGCTGCCATCGGTAATACTTGCGAGGTTGAGAATGGCGTGCCCGGTAGAGCTTTTGCCGCAGCCGGATTCACCGACTAAAGCCAGTGTTTCCGCCCTGCCGATGGAGAGGGTGATGTCATCTACTGCTTTCGTCCAGTCGTGAATCCGCTGTAACACGCCTTTACGTTGAGGGAAGTGCACCTTTAAGCCTTTTACTTCCAGCAGCGGATGTGGGTGACAGGCCTCACGGAAGTGCTTCTGATCCGGCAGGCTGTTAATCAGACGACGGCTGTATTCTTGCTGAGGATTACGGAAAAAGTCCTCGCAAGGATCTTCCTCAATAATCTCGCCTCTGTACATTACTCCCACGCGCTGGGCGGTTTCCCGAACCACTCCCATATCGTGGGTAATCAGCAGAACCGCCAGTTTACGGGAGCGGGCAAGGTTGCGAATTAAGTCCAGCACCTGCTTTTGGATAGTGACATCCAGTGCGGTTGTGGGTTCATCGGCAATCAGTACATCCGGTTCACAGGCCAGCGCAATAGCAATCATCACCCGCTGTTGCTGGCCGCCGGAAAGCTGGTGGGGAAACCAGTCGATACGTGTTTCCGGGTGAGGCACACCCACTTCTTCCAGTAGCTCTATAACCCGGGCCCTGCGCTCCTTAGTATCCAGCTGAGAGTGGAGCTTCAGGGTTTCCTCAATCTGAGCACCCACTTTTTTTACAGGATTTAAAGAGGTGAGAGCTTCCTGAAAAATCATGGCGATGCGGTTGCCGCGTACCGCTGTCATTTCTTCTTCAGTGGCACAGAACAGGTCGCGACCATCGAAGAGAACGGTACCGCCAGTGATTGTCAGTGCCTCTGGCAGCAGGCGCATCATCGCCAGTGAAGTGACGGACTTACCGCTGCCCGACTCTCCCACAAGGGCAAAGATTTCACCGGGGTAAAGGTTGAAGGAAATGTCTTTCAAGACCGGTGTTGCAGAAGAATTCGTGACCTCAACGCTGAGGTTACGAACCGACAAAACCGCTTGCTTATCGTCCTGCATCTCAACGCTCCTGCCTGTTTTTCGGGTTGAAGGCTTCGCTTACCAGATCGGAGAAAAGATTGGCCGCCAGAACCAGCGTAAACATAAAGAAGAATGCTCCCAGCAGGTTCCACCATACTACTGGTTCCTGAGAGAGCTCTGAGCGAGCCAGATTAATCATATTGCCCCAGCTGGGCATGGTGGAATCAACACCCACGCCAATATAGGAGAGCACCGCTTCCGCCAATACTAATCCACTGAAATCCAGCACAAAGGTAATCAGAATAATGTGCATAACATTGGGCAGAATATGCTGGCGGATAATGCGGATATGGCTCACTCCAAATGCATGGGCAGCCTGTACGTAAGGGAGTTGGCTGATTTTTAATGTTTCTGCCCGCAGCAAACGACATAACCCCGCCCAACTGGTAATACCGAGAATAAAGCAGAGGCCAAGAAAGCGGGCATCAGCCTTCTCCAGCCCCACCTCAAAAAAGCCGGGGTTCAAATTAATAAACACCTGAAATTGTAAAATAGCCGCAGCAATCAAAAGGATACCGGGAATTGAGCTCAAAGTTATGTAGATGTACTGCACCCCATCATCCACCCAGCCTTTGAAGTAGCCCGAGCAAATTCCCAGGATGATGGCGATGGGCATCATAATCAGGGTGGAAAGTGTGCCGATCAGCACACCGGTACGAATGCCCTTAATAGAATCGTAAAGGGTGTCGTTGCCTGCGCGGTCCGTTCCCAGAACGTGGTAGAGATTGCCCACATGAATCATCCAGCCCAGAATTGCACATACAATCAGTACGGTTACCACTCCTGTGAACAAGGGCAGCTCACTCTGCTTTGAGGCAAGTCGGAAAGGAAGGCAAAGGAGCAGGCCTGCAATCAAACCCTTTGCTATGCCAATCAGGCTTTGTAGCAGCAAATCGCTTTTGTGCTGGGTTTTGTCTGTCAGATGACTACCCGCATGATGTAAGTCTGGATAACCGCGATAAAGCACGCCCTCAGCATCGTTCATATTCTCTTTGGTGAATGATTTGAGCGAGAAGGGGGCAGAGTATGAACGCTCTTTCCGCTCACTCATTTCACCCAATAAGACATCCAGAACGCTGTTTACGGTATTGGAGTAATACACTGTATTGGCATCCTGCCCCGCAGTGGGCGGCAGAACCTTGCGAAAGTGCAGGGAGTCAATCAGTGCCAGGACGATGTACGACATGATGACAATAAACGTCACCATACCCAGCCTGGAGCTGAACACCTGTCGCCACTGGGCACGGGATTCCGGGTTCTTGCGCAGGGTAAACAGAAAGGTGGACAGACTGATCACCAGAAGCCAGATCAGTATATCGGTCCAGAGAATAACGGGTTTGATGCTGTCGATATCCATATCAGTTTAAACGCACCCTTGGGTCAGCCAGCGTGTACGAGATATCTGTAAGAATCAGGCCGAAGATGTACAGAACAGAGCCCACAAACACCATGGTGCGCACAATGGCAAAGTCCTGTGCCCGAATTGCATCCAGCATATAGCTGCCTAAACCGGGAATGCCGAAGAACGCTTCCATCAGCAGGCTGCCCATAAACAGGGCGGGAATCACCACAACCACGCCAGTGAGAATGGGTAGCATGGCGTTGGGCAGAACATGCCTGAACAACACTCCCAGCTCGCTCACACCTTTTGCCCTGGCGGTACGGGCAAAGTCTTGGTCGGCCGCTTCCAGAAACAGGGTGCGATACCACCGTGCACCCAAGCCAATACCACTCACGACGCCAATCACCACCGGCAGTACCAGAAACTTCCAGGCCATCCATCCCGGCTCAAAACCGGAAATAGGCACAAGCCGCCAAACCGTAGCCACAAGGTACTGCCCGCCAATGATGTAAAACAATCCGGAAATAGACATAAGGGATACAAACAAAGCCACCGCCGCCTTATCCAGCTGTGTACACCGAAACATCACCACAACCAGTGCCACACAGATATTCACCCAGATTCCGATAATAAAACTGGGCACCGCCAGAGCGAGGCTTGGCCCCATGCGGGTGAGCACATCAGTGGTGATATCCCGGCCATCATCCGCCTGTCCAAAATCAAAAGTGAACAACCCGAGAGATTTCTGGAAGAAAATGGTGTCGGTAATCTTGTCAGTGCCCGGAGCATGGCTGTTAAACATCAAGGGGCGGTCATAACCTTTCTCCGCAACCCAGTTATCAATAGCCTGCTGGGTCACATATTTTTCCCCCAGATGGGCGCGCGCCACATCTGCCGGGCTATTCACCACGAAGAACAGGAAAAAAGTGATCAGGTTTACGCCAATCAAAATAGGAATGGTGTAAAACAGCCGACGTACTATGTACGCGAACATATCAGCAATGTCCTCCTTCAGTATTTTTAGGATTCACCCGCAAGGTCTGACGCTGGCGGTAGGCGCGCATAGCCGGCCATATCAGCAACAACACGGCTGCAAAAGTGACAAGTGCTGGCCAGACGACAGGTGTATTCCATTGCTGCTGTTTACGCAGACGCTGAGCGGTGTCCAGTTTCAGGTACTTCAACGTATCTCTGGCAATGCCGTGGCGCTGGGTATTGGAAACCCAGCTGTTGTTCAGGTAATACTCTTTGACGTGGTAGCCATCCATCCATGGCCCATCCCGGCGCACCAGTTCAACCATTTTTGTGATAATGGCTTCCCGTTCTGGTGAGTTCTCCATGGTTTTCATCTGGTCGAACAGCTGGTCGAACATTGGGTTCATGTAGTTGCTGGTATTGGAACCATCACACTGACAGGCTTCACTGGTCTGGGAGCTGGAGAGAAGGAACAGAAAGTTCTCCGGGTCGGGATAATCCGCCAGCCAGCCCCAGCTAAAGAGCTGGGTGTTACCTGCACGCATTTTTTGCCGGAAGCGGGCGTAATCGGTACTTCTGTATTCCAGCTGGACGCCCAGTTTTTCAAGCTGTCTGCGCCGCCAGTCGGCCACTGACCCTGCGGAGCCACCCGTGGTGTCGAGATAGAGGATCAGAGGTTTACCTGTAGCCTTGTTACGGCCATTGGGATAACCCGCTTCATCCAGCAGGCGTTTAGCATGTTCAATGGATTTCCGTTTGGGCTTGCCATTCACCCAGTCGTAGATATAAGGGTTGATGCCTGCCTTACCTTCCACATAACCGGGAATGCCAGGAGGAATAGGGCCCATAGCGGGCAAGCCCCGGCCATTGGCAAAAATTTCCAGAAACTCTTCTGTGTTCAGTGCAATATTGATGGCGCGGCGGAGTTTGCGTTTATCTTCGGTGTAACCGCCCACCACCGGGTCTTTCATATTAAAGCCGTAGTAAAAAATAGAAGGCTTGATTTCCGTGCTGACGGTAATGCCCTTGCTTTGCATCTCCTCACTCAGCTCGAGGCCATCACCGGATACTACAAAAGCCCGGTCAAAGTTACTGGAGCTGATATTGTGGGTATCGTCGCCGGAGCGGTCGTACCAGCCCTGCATAAACTTCGACCATTGCGGCAGGCTTTCTTTCTCTAACCGGAACGTCGCTTTATCGATAAACGGCATAGCTTTCCCGGCATCGCTGCCACCATCTGAGGGAAAAAGATCCAACCGATAATTAGGGTTACGCTCCAGAACAATGCCGCGATTGGGGTCGTTGCGTGTCATCATAAAAGCACCGGTGCCAAGGGGGAACCAGTCGAGAGTCAGGTTGCGATCTATAAAACCGGGGTTGTGGTAAAACCTGTCTGCCTCCCAAGGCACAGGGGCGAAAAAATGCATTGCCATCCAGTAGGTGAATTGGGGATAAAGCCCCTTTATGCGGATGGTAAGCGTGTGGTCATCCACCGCTTGTATCCCCTCAAGGTTAATGGTTCGTAAATCCAGCCAGCCGGATCGGTCTTTCTCCATAACCTGTTCACTGAAGTCACTCATACCCACGATGTAGTTGGAGAGAAAACCTAGAAGTGGGGATTTGTTTTTTGGGTCGGAGAGGCGTTTGATCTGATAAATAAAATCGTCGGCAACAAGTTCCCGTGTCCCACTCTCCGGGAAGTCATAAAGGGTCGCGTACTGTGCCGACTGCTCTGGTGTGCTGAACAGGTAAAGTGCATTTCCCCACTTGTCATTTGCCAGTGCAGGATGAGGCTGGTACATCACCCCTTTTTTCAGGTGAATGGTGTAAACGCTGAAGGCGAGGGTGCTGTTATCAACTGTGACCGGCTGCATCTGCTTATCAAAGTAAGTGACCTTGGGCATAGCTTCAGCCAGTGCCGGCTCCAACACATAGGGGCGCTTGAGGAAGTGGTAGCGATAGGGGGCTTCATAAATCTGGTCGATAAAAACCGTTTCATCTGAGCTGTAAGAGCGAGCGGGATCAAAGTGCTGGGGGCGAGAGGAGTAACTGCCGTAATAAACGGTTTCACCGGGCTTTTCCAGACTGTTCGGATCATTCCATGGCTGGGAGCAACCTCCGAGACTCAACAGCAGAGCTGCCATAAGTCCCCAAACCATTATGCGAAAGCAATGGTCCGGGTACTTAGACGTCAGAAGCAGTGTTTTGCCTGGAGCGTATCGAGTCCCCAAAAAAGGCATGGTGTTACCTGTTATTCATTATTCATTTTTTCTGAAGTTTAGCTTTAATTTCACAGTTTGATTTAAATCAACGCACGATCGCCCATTCAGCGTTATTACTACGCGCTGTTAAAAAACACGCTATTCATAAGAACACTCAAAGTTAAACGGGCCTGGCAATGGAACAGCTCTCTGCGCTTGATAATCTGTTTTTGAATATGGAAACAGGCACAACGCCCATGCATGTGGGAAGTTTGGCAATCTACGATACATCCACAGTGCCAGAGGGTGAGTTAACCTTTAAAGCAGTGATGAAAAACCTGGAGGCACGTCTTCATAAAGCCCCCATGATGCGCTACCGCCATGTGCCTGTGGCACTGGGTATTGATTACCCTTACTGGATTGCCGACCCTGACTTTGATATTGAATTTCATGTACGCCATATCGCTCTGCCTAAACCCGGTGACTGGCGACAACTCTGTATACAGTTCGCCCGCTTGCATGCTCGCCCGCTGGACATGAATCGTCCCCCCTGGGAAATGTATGTGATTGAAGGAATCGACAATGTAGACGGTGTGCCGGAAGGTGGAATGGCAATTGTCCTGAAAGCGCATCACGCGCTGGTGGATGGCGCCAGTGGTATGCAGCTCATGGCAGCTCTGCACGACCTCACCCCTGCGCGCAGTATTACCAAATATTCTGAACCATGGATTGTGGATCGCGTACCCAACCAGATTGAGTTAATAAGTCGGGCTGGTTGGAATGGCATGCGCCGTATTGCAAAGCGTGGAAGTGTCATGACCCGTTATGCCAGGCCTTTACTCGGAGGCTTGAGCCGGTGCCTCACCAAAACTTCCACCTGCAATTTGATGAAAGCTCCCCGCACCCGCTTTAATGGCAAGGTTTCCCCTCATCGTGTGTTTGAAGCGATGAGCTTTGATTTGAAGTTGGTCAAAATGGTCAAGAACAGTCAGCCGAAAGTGACCATAAATGACGTGATGATGGCCGTGGTTTCGGGGGGGCTTCGGCGTTATCTTAAGCGTAAAGGTGAGCTGCCGGATGAATCACTGACCGCTATGGTACCGGTAAATATTGATCCAACCCGTAATGATCAGAAAGGCGCCACCCAGGGGAATCATCTGTCGTTTATGTTCCCCCGTATTTTTACCAGTGAGGCAGATCCGCTGGAGCGGTTGCGGGCCATTAACAAGGCCAACAGAGCAGCCAAGCGTACCCGCGAAGATCTCGGTGGGCAGGAGCTGATGGATGCTGCCAGCCTGATGCCGTCTACAGTGACTAATCTGCTAATGCGCAGTGCGGTGAAGTACAAACTGGCAGGCCATATAAAGCCATTATTTAACACCATTATTACCAATGTGCCTGGCCCCCAGTTTCCTGTTTACCATACGGGTGCGAAGTTACAGAAGTTTTTCGGAGCAGGGCTGAGTTACGACACCGCAGGCCTGTTCCATGTAATTTTCAGTTACAACGGGGTGATCACCATTAGCATCACCTGTTGTCGGAAAATGATGCCAGACCCTGAAATGTATATGGATTGCCTGAAGCAATCCTGGAAGGAGCTTCTGGCAGCGATACCACAAAGCCATCCCCAAGAAGAGCGAATGGCTACAACGGAGGAATGAGTTATGTACGATAAAATTTGGCTGGCCGGTCTGGGGGCTTTCGCGCGTTACGAAAAGCTGGGCAAAGAAGGCCGTAAACTGTTCGAAGATCTGGTTCTGGACGGCGAAGAAGTCAAAGATCGTGCCACTGATCAGGTTGAAGAGATCAAGGGCAAGGCGCAGGCCAAGGTTGATGAAGTTGTAAGCAAATTGAAAGAATACGTTGGCGCTCAGAAAGAAGAAGAGGTCAGCGAAATGGACGAACTGCGTGGACAGATCGAAGAGCTGACCAAGGCTGTAAAAGATCTGGCAGCTACTGAGAAGAAGCCTGCACGCGCTCCTCGCAAGAAGATTACCCCAAAGAAGCCAGCTGCGAAAAAGGTAGAAACTAAGGAAGAAGCTAAGGTTGAAGAAAAACCTGCTCCTGCTGTAGCGAAGCCAGTTGAACAGAAGCCAGCGGCTTAATACATAAACGTGAGTCGGTGTCGGGTTTCCTCCGACACTGACTGACGTATTTCTTCTCGCCAAAATCATCAAAAGAGCTGAGGCTTACCACTTAGCGTACTGCTCTTCGGCAAAGCCAAAAATATTGTTAACGGTCAGTTTCTCTCCGTCATCGGTTCGAAGTGTGCCGGTAAAGCTCCCGAACATCTGGCTGAAATTGCTGGCCATGATCAGGAAATTATCTCTCTCT
>NZ_SMME01000866.1:13293-32625 GCF_009711465.1 Parendozoicomonas verongulae
CGTGAGGTCGATTTTGCCGTCCTCTGATGTGATGCGCCATGTTTTGTTGAGGTCAAACAGGTCATAGTCAAAAGCGACCCCAGAAACACGGTGTAACTTGCCATCCAACCAGAAACCGTTTTCATTAAAACTGGTTTCGTTAGTACTGCAGGCACCATTCAAACCCAGACGGCGCCCATCCGGGAGGATGGCGGACAGGCATACCCAGTTCCAGAAGCAGCGACGTTTCAAATAACCGGCAGACCAGTCCAGCGTGGCTGTTGCGCCAATCTCTTTCAAATCGAACTCACCAGCCTTGCAGGAGACTTTGCCATTACAGGGGGCTCCCGCCATTTTCTGGGTGTACGCAAAGCCATTGATATCTACGCGGGTTGCGAGGCGAATAGGGTCGAGTCCGCCTTGTTCCATATTCATATCGATAGTGGTGCCATCTTTCAGGCGGACGGTTAGTACTCTTGTATCACCATTGCAGTTGAGTTCTACCGAGTTACTCCCCTGACGAAAGAACCACAGACCCTTATCGGGGGTTTGGTTGACTTTCGAGAAGCTACCAAACCCAGGTGCTTTGAACTGATAGCTGTTCAGTGAGCTGCTTTTGGGATGATAAATGTAAACAAAAGACGTGACAGCGATACGTACATCAACAATTGCCGCGCAGACAATTAACTCAGGGCTTATGGCAGACATAAACTGGAACTGGTTAAAACCAAACCAGCGCTGAAAGGCGTTCGCCTCTTTGCCCATGGGGGTGCGCAGACGGAAGTCCCGATAATTGATCTCCCCCACCGGGCGCTCAAACAACCCCTGACGTACACGGCCAGTTTTCTCAATAAGCTGGAAGTCTGTCTCTACCATCATTCTTGTTCTTATAAACGCAAAAAGAGTAAAGAAAGTATGTGTTAAATGACTTTTTTTCCAGTCCGGGTACTTATGACCGGAAACTATGCAGTAAAGCATATTGACCAGAAGGAAAGGGATGCCGGAAAATAGACGACAGTAAAAATTCGGGGGAAGTATGGAACAGCTATCACCGCTGGACACAGCGTTTCTGAATCTGGAAACCGGCAACACACCCATGCACGTTGGCTCTTTGGGTATATACGACCAATCCACAGTGGATGGTGCTGTGCTTGGATTCAAGGAGATTATCAAGTTTTTTGAAAGCCGCCTGCATAAGGTGCCTTCACTGCGCTATCGCATGGTGGAAGTGCCTATGGGGCTGGATTACCCCTACTGGATTGCCGACCCTGATTTCGATATTGAATTTCACCTCCGTCATATTGCACTGCCTCAACCAGGGGACTGGCGACAGCTTTGCATTCAGGTTGCCCGCATTCACTCCCGCCCACTGGATATGGGGCGCCCGCCTTGGGAAATTTATGTGATTGAAGGGCTGGATAATATCGACGGTCTGCCCCAGGGCTGTTTTGGTGTTGTGACTAAAGTGCATCACTCCCTTGTGGATGGCGTGTTTGGTGCACAACTTCTCACCGCTCTCCATGACCTTGGCCCCAAAACATCCCCGATCAAGGTGGATAAGCCCTGGATTGTTGATCGTGTTCCCACTGGTGTTGAGCTGTTGAGTCGGGCGGCCTTCAACGGTGTGCGAAACTTCACCAAAAAGGGCAAGGCCCTGAGCCAGCATGTATTGCCGGGTGGCGTGGATCTGGCCCGTAACCTGATCAAAGGGAAGCCGGATCAAGACAGCGGCAATATGCTGTTCAAGGCCCCAAAAACTCGCTTTAACGATCAGGTCAGTGCACACCGTGTATTTGAGGCAGTGGACTTTGATCTGAAAGATATCAAGGCTCTGAAAAATACCAAAGCGGGTGTCAGCCTGAACGATGTGATGGTTGGTATTGTGGCAGGTGCATTGCGTCGCTACCTGAGAACAAAAGGGGAGCTGCCGGAAGAGTCCTTAACTGCGATGTTGCCAATTTCCGTGCGGCCCCAGGACAGGAGTAATGTGCAGGGTAACCAGATATCCTTCATGTTCCCGAAAGTGTACACGGATATTGAAGATCCATCCGAGCGTCTGGACGCTATTCATGCAGCAACCAGCAAGGGTAAAAGTGCTAACGATAAGAAAGGTGGAAGCCTGATGTTGGATGTTGCACAACTGTTGCCGACAACGGTGACTAATGCTGCCCTGCGCACCGCACTGAAATACAATCTGACCAATTACCTGAAACCGTTGTTCAACACGGTAATCACCAACGTACCTGGCCCTCAGCTGCCTTTGTATTTTGCTGGTGCAAAACTGGTTAACTTCTACGGAACAGGCATTAGCTACGACACTATGGGGTTGTTCCATATCCTGTTCAGCTACAACGGGAAAATTTCGATCAGCGTAACCTGTTGCCGCAGCATGATGCCTGACCCAGCTTTCTATGCGGACTGCCTGCGTTACTCTATGAAGGAAATGCAAAAAGCTCTGTTGCCGAAAGAAGAACTGGCTGCCAAAAAAGAAGCGGCTTCCCGCCGTGTAACTCGTAAGGTCTCGGCAGATATTGCTAAAAAGGCAGTGGCAGAGGAAAAGGTTGTTGAGCCGGTTGCAGTAAAGGCTACAGAAGAAAAGCCCGCGCCGACGAAGAAACCCGTACATAAGACTGCAACGGGAACCCGTAAGCCAGCAGCCCGCAAAACCACAACGCGAAAAGCACCAGCGAAAAAGCCGAATAGTGCATCATAACGAATTGCTTGAGCGTAGGCCGGTGTTGAACGAATAAGGCCTGACACAGGCAGAGTTATATTTCATTAACTCTGCCTGCTTTTAACAAAACAGATAGTACAGTTGTTAAGCTCCCTTAATGTACTCGTATTCATCTTCCATTTGCAGCTCAATACTCTTTCCCACAAACTCTGCTGCCAGTTTGCCAACCAGAGGCAGACTACTACTGACTTCTATCTCCACATTGTTCACGCAGCCGTTTTCAGTTGGCGTAATTCTCATTTCCCCCTGAACCTTTACAGGCAGGCTATCAAGGTCAACGCGGAGCTGGCAGTGGCGGCTTCCATCGTCGTTGAGTGTCCAGGTTTCTCTCTGGCGAACCTTGTTCCACTCACCGGTAAACCTGCGCAGGGCGGAAGGTACTTCCTGGCCCACAGGCACTTCACGGCGAGAGTCAATGCTCAGCGTAGAGCCCGTCTCTTTTGCACTTTTTAAACGGTACCGGCGTGCACCAATTGTTTCATGCTTGGCCGTTACGCGCTCTTCATCAGCAAAGAAACTGAATACACTATCAACATCAATTGTGTAGGAGTGAGTTGCGGTTACTTTTCTCATTTCTAATCTCCGTAATACCTGAGAGCCATTTTATTGGAAGTGAGTATTGAAAGCATTGATTCTGGCCACGCGTTTACCGTGGATTGACAGCCAAGCCATTGTCACCTGACGTGCTGCTGAAATGACAGGTATTTACGACAATTTTCATATGTTTCATCCAGGGTACGGTTCTTATAATGAACCTGCATATCAAAAAAGTCGTGGGGAAGGGAGTAACATCATGTACGAGAAAATATGGTTAGCTGGTCTTGGTGCTTATGCCCGGTACGAGAAACTCGGTACTGAAGGTCGTAAGTTGTTTGATGGGCTGGTTGAAGATGGCGAAGATGTTCGTGACCGCGCCAACGACAAGGTTGAAGATCTGAAGCAGAAAGCTCAGGAAAAAGTGAATGATACAACGGTTCGCCTGAAAGAAGTTCTGCGTATTAAAGAAGCAGGAGTAGAAGAAGAGAAAGATGATCTGCAGGAGCTCTCTAAGCAGATCGATGAACTGAGCAAGGCTGTCAAAGCTCTGACTACAACTCAGAAACCAGTTGTTGATAAGGTGGCAGCTAAGCAAACATCTTAACGGGCTCAATAAGCTGAGGTCGTTTCCACAAAAATGCCCGCAATTTGCGGGCATTTTTGTGTCGTCAACCCTCGGGCAACAAGGCTTTGAATGAGCTGTTCAGGCACTGAATATAAAACTCCGGGTCTGGCATCATATTTCGGCAACAGTTCACAGAGATATTCAAGGTATTGTTGTAGCTGAAGGCGTTATGGGCAAGGCCAAGGTTGTTGTATATAGAATCTGTAGCATAACAGGCATGGAGTTGTGCTCCAGCGTGGTAGAGGGAAATATGTGGTCCTGCCACACTGCTGATGAAGGTGTTAAAAAACGGGCCGCTATGTCGGGCATTCTGGTAACCAATGGCGGTTTTTAAAAACATGTCGGCGGCGGTATTGGGAAACAAATGGGCAGCGTCGTCTGCAAACTGCCAGTCCAGCCAGGCGGTTTCTGACCGGCACCGCTGCAGGTGTTCTATGAGAGTGTTTAAACGTTCCTTGTCATCTTCTATCTCGGTAAACAGCCTTGGGAAAATATACGAGAACTGGTGTACCATTTTGTTGCTGCCTGTCTGTGGCTGTCCCGGCACCGGGAACATGGCAGTCATGGACTCTTTGGGTAACTCACCCTTGGCCGTCAGGTAACGGTGCAGGGCTCCCCCCACTGCGGCAATGAGTACATCGTTAAAGCGAGACTCTGGAAACTGTGCTCGTATGCGTTTGATGTCGTCAAAGGAAAAGCTGGTTCCGGCAAATACCCTGTGAGGGGAGATCCGTGAGTTAAAGCGTGTGTGGGGGGCGTGGCCGAAGGCACAGCTTTTAGTTTTGCAGGCACTCTCGAACAGTTTTTTGGCTGCTGGATAGGTATACTTGCGTGCGAGGTTTACGTAGTTACCCACAATTTTTGCTCTGTTGACCACTGCGCGACTCAGTAGCTCCAGGTCGTTGGGTACACGATCGACTGTCAGCGGATGGTCTGGCAGAGAAATCATACCTTCCGGTGTAAGGTCATGGAGTGCGGCGATCAACTGACCACCGGTATCCCGGTCAAAAAGAGAGCGGTGCAGTTTTCCAAAAATTGCGAAGCAGCCCTTTGGTAAACCTTCGATTTTATCCAGCCCCTCAATCACCGTCACTTCCCAGAGTGGGCGACCCATATCCAGTGGACGTGAGTTCAGACGAGCTATCAGAATGCAGAGCTGACGCCAGTCTCCAGGTTTGGGCAGGGCGATATGGCGCATGTGGTATTCGATATCGAAATCCGGATCATCAATCCAGTAGGGGTAGTCCAGCTTCAGTGGTATCTTCACCAGTCGCTGGCGCAGCACTGACACTTTGTGAAGACGGGATTCAAAGGTTTTTATGATGTTTTTGAATCGCACCTGTCCACCATCAGCTGTGGACTGATTATAAATACACAACAGCCCCACATGCATAGGGGTGGTGCCAGACTCCATATGGAGGAACAGGTTATTCTGGGGAGAAACTTGATGCATGGCTAGGGCCCTACCTACTGCCGCCTGTTGTTATTTTATGGAGTGCGACTGATGACTCGGAAGAGCCATTATGCGTAAAAGCCGGTCAAAAAAGGTTATTGGAGAATATTTTTATGAGAGCAAAAGCCTTTGGCTGCTTTCGTCCAGTCGCTTCCACTCCCCATCGGGCTGGGCCAGACGATCTGCAATAACATACAGTGCGCGGGGGTTAAAAATAATACCTACGTGGCTGGCTTTTATTTTCACATTTTGCGACAGCTCTGTTTCTTCCACCTGAGCGATCTGCCAGGCAACGATGCCGTCCTCTTTGGTATAAATTGAGGTGAAAGGCACCTCGGGAATCGGTTGGCGAATCTGTTCCACCTTTTCTTCCAGCTCTTCCTGGCAAATATCCCGGCCAAAGGTTTTGATATACAGATCCCAGAGGCTGGTGTGCTCCAGAGAGCCTCCAACCGGGCTTGCCAGTGTTATGACCTGGCGGATCATTTCTGGGTGGCTGCGAGCCGCTTCTCTGGCAAATACACCTCCCAGACTCCACCCCAATAAACTGATTCTGTGTCCGGATGTCACATAAAGTTCTTTGATGCGTTCCAGCAACAGGGTTTCCAGATCTCGGGAGGGGGTTGGGCCCAGATTGAGGCCGAGGCGCCAGGGCTGGGCGTTGTATCCTAATTTACGCAGGCGGTTGCGAATAAATGACGTGGCTGGATCACTGGTGAGAAAGCCCGGCAGAACCATAACCGTATGGCCATCGCCTGTAGGGGCACTCTTTAGCAGAGAACGCTCACTCACAAAGCTGGCAATATCCTTAACAGCCCGGATGGCATCCAGCGCTGTATCCAGCTTAGTGGGCGATTTTATAGTGTTCTGCTTATACATACGGTGCCTCTGTGCTTTTTCTTAGTGGTATACCGCTGTTTTTTTACAGAGTGGTTCACTTGATTATATCCCAGCCTTTTGTGTTTGTTTTGCCTTCTGGTCATTTTTTCCGGTCAATTCCGGCCAATTGCTGTGAAGTATTTTTTGATGCGCCGTAGTTGTTATTTATATTTTGGTTAAAAAGTGAACAATTCGTACTCCTCCCAAGACTGCCACGGCGTGCAGAAGCAGATTTGAAATAACCAACAGGTTTATCCACAGAAGTGGTGGATAAACCGGTTTCGGTCAGTCTTTGCAGGGGTAGGTGCTAATGCGTACGCGTGTTTAAGCGAGGTAAATATTTCAAGGTATCCCCTCCTTCTCTGGAAACCTGGAACGGATTGTCTATTTTTACTCCCCGCTAACAATCATGAACAAATAACAGTCCGGGGGCGTGACACCGAGTGCAGGTGAACAGATTCGTTTTATTATTTGGGGGCGTGCTTTCTTTTGTACAAACGCAAGCTCATTATCAGGGAGTACCCAGAGCGGTTGAGGCTGTTGAATCTGTAGAGGATGTCCGGAAGCAGATTCTTACCGGTTTGCCAGCCTATAAGCAGAAGACATTTCGTCAAAGCCCTTATGGTTGGACGAATTACGGGGTTGACCTCGCTGTAAAAGAAGGCATCGCCGCCAGCAGTGTGTTGGCTGTAATGGGCGGCACAGCTGTTTATCAGGAGGCTGTCAAAGCCAAACTGGGGACATTCTTTGGCGCTTACGGGCAGGTTCTGGCTGATGCCGGACTGGATTATGCCCTCTCATCAAACTGGAGTGATTTTGGTTATCGGCTGCTGGTAAGTGGCGTCAGCTGGTATTTAGGTGAGCAGCTCGGTCCGGTTCCTCCCACTGTTCTGCGCTATGTCCTGAGCCATGGTACTCTTCTGAACGATACATTACCCGATATCTGGCAGGGATATTTTCTCCCACGGTTTTCTGGAACTCGGGAGATCGTGAGTGCAGGTTCACCGCTGTTACGCCTGTTCAGGTTCTACTACCACATTCCCGATGCCAGCTTCACTCCAAACACCGGTGCCCCATGGGTGAGCATTTCGTTCTCCTATGATGATGCTGACTTTGAACCGGTCAGCGAATTTGAGGCACAGCTGATAGAACTGCGGGATTGGGCGCTGGAAGAGGGAGTTGAAGGTATACACCTATATCCCGGAAAGCTGGGTAATCGTTTAAAGCTCTGGGCGGCATCAGTGCGCCGGGGAGCTGTGGATAAAGCGGTTCTGGTTCCCGGTCGTTTTGGTGTTGAAGGGAAATCCAGATGGTGGACGCAGATTATGGATCAGCGCCACTCATCTCTGAGCAGTTCTAAAATTATCAGCCCACTGCATACAGATATACTGGCTAGCCTGCCAACTGTCCTATCTGGAAAAAAAATAAAGCCTGTCACTCTGTCCAGCAGCCGTATAGGGTCGGGGAATGAGCATCTGTTTACCGGGACACTGTCGGCTGTATCGATCGGGCCGGAGGGCTTTTTGTTATTTGATACCCATAGTACCAGGGGCTACGAGATTCCGGAAATTTTCCTCAATACAGAAAAACCTGTGGATAAGGTGACTGTAGAAGCAATTCGTAAAATGGATCAGCAGCGCAGCCCGGCTCCGGCAAGAGGTTTATTCAAGCTCACGACAGATGTTGTTCGCACTCTTGCTTATCGTGCCGCCTTTGACTGGATGTTATCCAAGGTTTCGATAGCGCCTGAAACTACCCTAACGGTCTCAGCTACAACGGAAAGTGAGGCTTTGGATGCAGAATTTCCTGAACCTGAACCGGTAGACTTTGATACTCGGGATGATATTCCGTTTCAACCAGAGCTAAAGAAAGGCACATTACAGGCTACAGCTCTTGAAGAAAAAGACGTGCATAAAACAGAGAGTCGGTGGCAGGTGATGCCAGAGTCTAAGCGCGATCTGGGCTTGATATCCAAAACACCAGTATCTTGGGAAAACCTTGAAGACTGGGAAAAAATAGATGCCTATACACTGGAGGCTTGGAATCAAGACGTTAAAAACAAATACTACATGCTGAAATGGGAAGAAGAAAAAGAAAAGCTGAAAGCCCTGAAACGTAAAGAGAAAAGGGAATCCACAGCATATATCAGTGAAAGGCGCTATCTGCACTTAGTTGGTCGTGCAGAGGCTCTGGTAAAAGGAGCTGCAGGAAAGTCAGATGAGCTGCTGACCCGTACACGTGAAACTATAGAGACTATTGAAGCCAACATTTGTAAAGCCTCTAAGGGTAAGGGGCGTGATGGTGAAACTGCGCCCCAGAAGGCGGCTCTGCGTATTATCACTTTGAAAGAGCAGACAGAAAAACTTAATAAGCTTTACAAGGAGTTAAGTCCAACACTGGATGTCGATGACATGAGCAACTCGCAGAGAAACTGGAGCTGTGTTGCGGAAATGGCCACCAGGGTAGATATTTTAGCCACAGATATAAAGAATGATTTTCCTACTGGAAAAGGAGTAAAGGTTCCGCCTGTTAGCGGGAACATTGATCAAGCACTCGTAGAGTTCCAAAGGGATATTGATAGCTTTACTTTCCTCAAAAAAAGAGAGAAGCAACCTAAGACCCTGCAGTCCAAAGCTGTTGAAAATGCAGACGTTTCAGAAACAAAAGCAACGTGTCGTGCCCCGGATGAGTTGTGTGTAAAAACAACCGGAGATGTCAAGGTGCTAGTGCTTGGACAGCCAGGGGTTGGTAAGACGACACTGCTGGAACGCCTTCATGGCAAAAGTCTGGAACTCACAGCCAAAGATGGAGGCCGGTACGCTGTTGAGCGCTATCACCCCGTGAAGGTGGGTTCAAACACCAGTGTGACTTATACCGTGGCCTCATTAACTACCAATCCAGATGACCCCTCTGCATTGTCTAAAGACTCTGAATTACTGAAAGAGCTGATGAGTTGGGCTGATAGCTACCTTTGGGTGGGTGACTTCAATAAGCACTATCAATACCGCTGTATTCAGGATGAGCAGGTAAGGAAAAGCTGTGATATGGCAATAAAAGACGAAGAAGATCTATTTGGAGCGGTTGTCAGTCTGAATGCCAAAGAGAAAGAACTGGCTGTCGTCCTTAACAAATCTGATGTAACTATAAAGGATTTAGTACCCCGCTATAGACAAGGGTACAGCGAAGACGTTCTTCCCTCTGCTGCGGCGTCTGTAAAACCTGATGCCAACAGCCCCAGAGAACTAAAAACACTTATGGATGAGAATGTGTTTGGTCAGGTGCGGGCTGTTCACGAGAGTGCACGCAGCATCTATCAAAACCTGGCAAATGGTGCTAAATCTAAGAAGGGGTATGGTGATTATCTTCCTGCTAGCTACATCACCCTGCAGGGTGATGTGTACTATCTCTATCCGAGGCTCTTTTTCAAGCAGCTTGGAGCCGTTCATGGGAGTGAGGCCTCATCCTGGAATGATAAGCTGAAAACATGGATAGTGAGGGATATGAAGCCCGAACGGCGTTTGAAAAGTGCTGTGGAAAAGTGACAGGTGAGTTATGTCCAATGGCTCACCCAAGCTTAAATAAGTACCCAAACCATTGTTTTCGTATAGTCTGCGAAAGCAATGGCCTTGGTACCTGACTTGTCTATAAAGGTAATGCGACTTGTATTTGCAAACCACCTTCAGGTCGGTTTGCAAGGTGAATTTTGCCACCGTGAGCATGAATAATATTACGAGCAATTGCCATACCCAGACCTATGCCCCCGGTGTCACGGTTGCGAGATTGTTCCAGGCGTACAAATGGCTCAAATACTCTCTCCATATCTTTTTCGTCCATTCCCGGGCCATTATCATTAATAACAATGGTTGTGGCATTTTTGGATAATAACAGGGATACCTCAGCGCTTTTGCCATACTTCACACCATTCTCTATCAGGTTGCGCAGTGCTCTGCGCAGGCTGACTGGACGACAGACACTTACTGCTTCAAGGCCTTCTGTAAACTCTACCGGCATGCCGATATCTCTCAGGTCCTCACAGATACTATCCACAAGAGCGTTAAGCTCCACACGCCGTGAGGGTTCTTTAATAGAGCTTTCCCGGGCAAATGACAGGGTCGCTTCCGCCATCTGTTGCATCTCATCAAGAGTGTCAAGCAGATGATCTTTCTGGCTGGAATCCGGCAGTAACTCAATGCGTAAGCGCATGGTCGTCATGGGAGTACGCAAGTCGTGGGTCAGAGCCGCCAGCATGCTGGTACGATCGGCAACAAATCGATTGATCCGTTCATTCATTTGGTTGAAAGCACGGGTCGCCCGTTGAATATCTTCAGGGCCGGTCATCGGCAGTGGCTTGACGTCTTCCCCCCGGCCAAGGCGATTGGATGCATTGGATAACCGCTTGAGTGGGCGGGTAATTCTTTGAACAATAAAGACGATTGCTACCATCACCAGCGCAGAAGCAATCAATAAAAATAGAACAGTTTGTTGTGCGGCAAGAGGTTCGCTAATCGGTGCTTCAGCTCTCAGGTTTAGCCAGGTCTTATTCGGTAACTGCACGGACATAACGATGAAATTGGTTTCGTGTTCATGATCACGTTGGCCATGGTGTTTGGATGATTTAGTGCAGGGGCTGCCATCGTCGTTCTCATCCTCTTCCGAGCAGGTGCCCCCCCAGTAGTTACGGGTTCGCCAGGTACTGGTTTCCATGTGCACACGCACATGGCCTTGAAACTCGGGGCCTATACTCCTTTCGATACGGCGAACAAGCATGTATTTCAGAGACGAGCGGTTTTCTTTTTCAGGCAGCAGCGGACGTAGATTGATGGTGTATTGAGAGCGCGGCATGCTCGCAGCTTTCACCATGGTTTGGTGATAAAAGGCCGGTGTCTTGGCCAATTCCCTCACCAGTTTTGTAGTACGTTTAACCTGCTGCCACTGGGCACTGTTGTACATATTCTCACGGTGGGCATCAAAGAGAACAATGGCCGTGAGGATCTGGGCTATCACCAGCGAAAGCAAAACCCCCATGACCATTTGTGCCGCGAGATTGGAGGGCCAGAAGCGACTCATTCAGACATCACTTCGGCTGTCAGCATATACCCGCCACCCCAGACTGTTTTGATAAGTGTTGGGTTTTTCGGGTCAGTTTCCACCTTGCGACGCAGGCGACTGACCTGGTTGTCTATGCTTCGGTCAAAGGGCATGGCTTCGCGCCCCTGGGTAATATCCAGAAGCTGGTCCCGGCTCAAGACTCGGCGAGGGTTGGATATGAATGCGCTCAGAAGCCGGTATTCTGCTGTACTGAGAGGAATTACGATATCTTTGTCGTCTTCCAGCTGGCGCAGGTTATTGTCGAGGGTCCAGCGATCAAACTGCAGACGTTCGCTTGAGCTTTTTTCTTCAGGTACGGCTTCCGCCTTGCTGGCACGGCGCAGTACGGCTTTGATACGAGCCAATAGCTCTCTGGGGCTGAACGGTTTGCAGACATAGTCATCAGCACCCATTTCCAGGCCAACAACTTTATCGCTCTCTTCGCCCATGGCGGTGAGCATAATAATAGGTGGCCCATCGATACTGCGAACGTAGCGACACAGGCTGAGACCATCTTCTCCTGGCATCATCAGATCCAGTACGATCAGGTTGATATCGTCGTGTTTCTCAAGAGCCTCACGCATGGATACACCATCCATAGCGAGAGATACCTTCAAACCGTGACGGGAAAGATACTGTCCAAGAAGATCCCTGATTTCGTCGTGGTCATCGACGACTAAAATGTGCTCGGTGTTTTCCATAAAAAAATCCAGTTTGTGCTGGGTGCATTATAGGGACATGCAGTGTCTAAGGTGTAGCGGTGGGTTGTAGCAAAGTTATGCAGATCAGGGGGGAGTGGAGACATTTTGCGACAATAATCGTTTGGTTTTCTGAAACTTCTGAAGAATGCCTCTTGTGGCTGTGCTCAGTTGCAATCCGGGTACTTATGAGAGCGTCAGTCAGAGTGTGACAAACTTTAGGTAAGCTCTGCGACATTTTGCGACAAAGTTTCTGTTACCTGTGATATTTATACGACAACTTAATTGTCTAATAGAGCCATACCAAGCCGACACGGGCTTAAAAAATTCAGTCACTTTGAGAGAGATACTTTGATTATCAAAGTGGCACAATCAGGAAATAGTACGTTACGAATTGACCCCCAAGCTGTGTAGATAGAGGCAACCCGATACATTCCACTCGGGTAACTTAAGCCATGATCTGGTGCAGGAGGTGAGAGACCCTGCAGAGAGGCCGGATCATGGCCATTTTTTGTATTTTAACTTCCTGTCAATTCGCGATCCCGCCAAACCGCTTCCAATCCCTGCTTTTTCAACATCTTCGCAATCGCTAGTGGTGAGCGACAATCATCAATGCTGAATTGTTCCAGAGCTTCTGGCTTACCTTCTTCCTGATTCGCATAGCCACCGGGACGGGTGCTGGACGCTGCACTCATACTGGTGATGCCCAGACGAGATACATTATCCCGAAATACCTCGGATTCCCGTGTGGAAAGTGATAGTTCGACCTGTGGAAAGACCAGACGCCAGGCGCATATCAACTGAACCAGTTGGCGGTCGCTGATAGGGCTTGAAGGCTGAAAGTCACCTTCACAGGGACGAATCCGTGGGAAGGAAATGGAATAACGGGTTTTCCAGTAGGTTCTCTGGAGGTAATCCAGATGATGAGCAAGAAAAGCACTGTCTGTACGCCAGTCTTCCAGCCCCAACAGTGCTCCCAGACCAATTTTTCGCACACCGGCACGACCAAGCCTGTCGGCTGTATCCAGCCGGTATACAAAATCCTGCTTGTTGCCGCGTTTGTGATAGTTGGCATAGGCAGGGCGATTGTAGGTTTCCTGATAAATCATCACGGCATCCAGCCCGAGATCAATCAGCTCTGCATACTCATCTTCATCCAGTGGCTGCACTTCCATGCTCAGGTGGGAGACGTGCTTTTTGATGTAAGGCACAACCTCCCGGAAGTACTGCATACCCACGGTACCGGGAGCCTCACCGGTGACCAGCAGCAGGTGCTCAAACCCCATGCGCTTGATGGCGGCGATTTCCCGGTCCAGCTGCTCCGTAGTGAGGGTTTCCCGGCGAATCGGGTTGTCCAGACTGAACCCACAATAGGTGCAGATGTTGTGGCACTTGTTAGAGAGGTAAAGAGGAATATAAAGCTGCACTGCATTGCCAAAACGTTTACGGGTCATCTGCAGGCTGTTGGCAGCCATCTGCTCCAGAAATGGTTCCGCAGCGGGTGAAATCAGTACACGAAAATCGTCCACTGTTTTATGAGGGCTATTGAGTACCTGTTGCACATCAGTGGCGGTGTAACTGTGTGCACTCAGACGGATATCATCCCAGCTAAGGCTTTGATATTTGTCGCTGAAATAACTTATCGGCAAACTCATGGCAAATCCAGGAAGGAAGTAAGAGGGCTGCTGGCCTCGGCAACGAGCTGACGGCCACCCAGGCCGGCTTCATAAGCCTGACGACCTGCGATAACAGCCATGCGGAAGGCATCAGCCATAGCCGCGGGATCACCTGCAACTGCGATGGCGGTATTCACCAGAACCGCATCAGCACCCATTTCCATGGCTTCCGCCGCATCGGACGGGCTGCCGATACCGGCATCCACAATCACCGGCACGTTGCTGCCTTCAATAATGATATGGATAAAGTCTTTGGTGCGCAGACCAAGATTACTGCCAATAGGGGCCGCCAGAGGCATAACAGCGGCGCAACCAGCTTCTTCCAGACGGCGGCAGATCACCGGGTCAGCATGGATGTAAGGCAACACATGGAAACCTTGTTTTACCAGTACCTCAGCAGCTTTCAGGGTTTCCACCGGGTCAGGCATCAGGTAGCGAGGGTCGGGATGAATTTCCAGTTTGAGGAAGGAGGTGCCCAGCGCTTCGCGGGCCAGTTGTGCCGCAAACACGGCCTCTTCGGCGGTGCGGGCGCCAGAGGTGTTGGGCAGAAGGTTCACACCGCATTCCTGCAACGGGGCGAGAATGTCGTCGTCCTGATCAGCGGTATCAACCCGTTTCAGAGCCATGGTCACCATAGCGGTTTGGGAGTGTTTTACGGCATCAGCCAAAGCCTGACGGCTGCTGAATTTGCCGGTGCCCAGAAGTAGGCGTGAGGAAAATGTCTGGTCTGCAAGGGTGAGCATCGGGGCGGCGTCCTGCTGATTAAGAGCGATATTTGTGTTTTCTTGTTCCGTTTAACCGCCAGCGGTGGCGCGGATAATCAAAATCTGGTCGCCATTCTCCAGTGTTGATTCATCCCACTGGGAGCGGGGCACAACATTTTGATTTCTGGCGATAGCAGTTCCTGCTTCAGGAACATTCATTTGATTCAAAAGCTGAGTCAGGGTGATGGCAATATCATCCAGCTCATGGATCTGGTTGTTAACCGTGATCTGCATAATGGTTTCCATTCATGAGGCAGGTGATTGTAGGGGGCATGTTTGTTGTTGGGAAGGGGAAAGCCGCTGAGCAGGCTGAGTTGCTCTTCCAACACCGTGGAAAACACCACCCAGCCAACCCTTGACCCGCTACGTGACCAGAGTTGTGACGCAGCAAGGGCGGAAAAAGACGCCGCCAGACTATGCGAAAGCAATGGTCCGGGTACTTACCAGACAGCAGTTGTTCTTCTCCTCGAAGAGTTTATTTGTGTGTTCTGCCTGATCTGGAAAAATGATTGCAAATCGGAAGAAATTGATTTGTAACGGTGTAACAAACACGAAGGCGAGCTAAGTTGCTCTTTCTGTTTGTTTGCACCAATGGCTGTTAGCCCGCTGAGCACATTCCAGCGGAGCAAGTGAGTGGGAAAAAGTAGACGGAAAATGTGCTCTTTTTTGATGAATGTCACTTTGCTCTTAATCGTTCAAGGGGTGGAACGAATGCAACCACTAACTGGAATTTTTTATTTATCCCGTGTGTGAAAATTCGTTATTGCAGGTGTTGGCTATTTCGTTCAATATGCGTCGCTGGGTCTATATATAGTGTTTATTGTGGTGATTTGCACTACATATAGGTCTGACCCCTCTCGATAAAAATGCTCCGGAGCAACACCCCAATGACTGACATCATCAAACGCGATGGATCGCGGCAGCGTTTTGACGAAAGCCGTATTGTGAAAGCCGTTGCCTGCGCTATGAACGATGCGGGTCTGCGTGATGATGACTTTGCCCGCTCTGTGGCCGAACAAATACGCCATGCCTTTAATGGTCAGGGGACTGTGGATATCTACGATCTTCAGGCCAAAGTTGAAAATGTAATGATGCGTAGCCGCTATAAGGATGCTGCTCGCTGCTACATTGAGTTTCGTCGTGAACGCGATATCGAGCGTGAGTCCCGCAACTCCCTGAACAAAGAAATTCTGGGCATTATCAATCAGGACAACGAGCAGATCCTGAACGAGAACGCTAACAAAGATAGCAAGATCATTCCTACCCAGCGTGATCTTCTGGCCGGTGTGGTAGCGCGTCATTACGCGCGCCAGCACATTCTGCCCCGCCATGTTGCACAAGCCCATGATCGTGGGGAAATCCATTACCACGATCTGGATTACTCCCCATTCTTCCCCATGTTCAACTGCATGCTGATTGACGTAAAAGGCATGTTGGATAATGGCTTCAAAATGGGGAATGCGGAGATTGAAGAGCCGCGCTCCATTCTCACGGCAACGGCGATCACTGCGCAGATTATTGCTCAGGTATCCAGTCATATCTACGGCGGCACCAGCATTAACGAGATTGATCGTATTCATGCTCCTTACGTGCGCAAAACCTACGAGAAGCATCGGGCTCAGGGCATGCGCTGGATTGGCGATGAAGAGAAGGCCGAAGCATACGCGCTGGAGATGACCGAGAAGGATTGCTTCGATGCCTATCAGGCGCTGGAGTACGAGATCAACACTCTGCACACCGCCAATGGCCAGACTCCGTTTGTGACCTTCGGCTTTGGTCTGGGTACCAGCTGGGAAGAGCGCCTGGTTCAGACGTCTATTCTCAAGAACCGTATTCGTGGCCTTGGCCGCAACAAGAAAACTCCGATTTTCCCCAAATTGGTGTTCGGCATTCGTAAAGGGGTGAACCTCGATAAAGAAGATCCTAACTACGATATCAAACAACTGGCTCTGGAGTGCGCCAGCAAGCGCATGTATCCAGACATCCTGAACTACGACAAGCTGGTGGAAGTCACTGGCAGTTTCAAAACGCCTATGGGCTGTCGTTCATTCCTGGGTATATACGAAGAGAAGGGTGAGCTGATTCACGATGGCCGTAATAATCTGGGTGTTGTATCCCTGAACTTACCTCGTATTGCTCTGGAAAGCACAGACGAAACCAGTTTCTATAAACTGCTGGACGAGCGTCTGGTTGTAGCGAAAGATGCGCTGATGAGCCGTATCCAACGTCTGGATAATGTCACTGCCAGTGTTGCGCCAATCCTTTATGTAGAAGGTGCTTGTGGTGTGCGCCTCAAGCCCACTGACAAAATCAGTGAAGTCTTCAAGAACGGCCGCGCCAGTATCTCCCTGGGTTATATCGGCATTCACGAAACCATTAACGCTCTGTTCGGCAATGAAGAGCATATCTACGACAGCGAAGAACTGAAGCGCAAAGGCGTTGAAATTGTGGCCTATCTGCGCAAGGCCGTGGAAAGCTGGAAACGGGAAACCGGTTACGGCTTCAGCCTCTACTCAACGCCCAGTGAAAGTCTGTGTGATCGCTTCTGTCGTCTGGATGAAAAAGAGTACGGCGTTGTGGAAGGTGTCACCGACAAAGGCTATTACACAAACTCTTTCCACCTTGATGTGCAGAAGAATGCCACCCCTTACGATAAGGTAGACTTTGAGATGGATTATCCTCCGCACGCCTCTGGTGGCTTTATCTGCTACGGGGAATTCCCCAACATGCAGCGCAATATCAAGGCACTGGAAAATGTCTGGGACTATACCTACGACAAAGTCCCTTACTACGGCACCAACACGCCCATCGACAGCTGCTACAAGTGTGGTTACGAAGGCGAGTTTGAAGCAACAGCCCGTGGCTTTGAGTGCCCGTCCTGTCAGAACAGGGATTCCACCAAGATGTCTGTAACCCGTCGTGTGTGTGGTTATCTCGGTCAGCCCAACAGCCGCCCGTTTATCAAGGGTAAACAGGAAGAGGTGACTCGCAGGGTGAAGCATCTGTAAGAGAATCTGACGTTTGATGAACTATCACAAGTACTATCCGCTGGATGTTGTGAATGGTGAGGGGACGCGCTGCGTTCTCTTTGTCAGTGGCTGTGCCCACAAGTGTGTGGGCTGCCATAACGCATCCACAATCAAGCCAGACTCCGGCCATCCTTATACTCTCGAACTGGAAGAGCAGATTCTGAAGGACCTGGGGGATACCCGTATCCATCGGGATGGTTTGTCCCTGTCTGGTGGTGACCCGCTATTTCCTTCCAATCTCAACGACGTTGGTCGCCTGGTTCGCCGTGCCAAAGAGATGTATCCAGAAAAGGATATCTGGATGTGGACAGGCTACGAGCTGGAAGAACTCAGTAAAGCCCAGCTCGCTGTTGTGAAATATGTGGACGTTCTGATAGACGGCCGCTTTGTAATGGCTGAACGCAATCTCAGTCTGGCCTGGCGCGGAAGTGCCAACCAGCGAATTCTTCGTCGTACTGAAGGCATGCTATAAAAGCTGCGTGTTTAACGTGTTCTGTCTCCGGTTTCTACAGGCTCCTCTTTGGCCTTCCATTCTTTAAGGCCACCCCGGTAGTACCGGATGGTCTTATAACCTTTCTTTACCACAAAATCGGCGGCTTTAAACCATGCTGAACATTGTGGTCCTCCGCAGTACACAACCACCAAATCATTTTTGCTGCTGGGCAAGGGACGTTTTTCTTCTTTCTTGATCAGTGCCGGCAATGAGAGTGCGCCTGGTATATGACCATTGTTGTAAGTAGTGGGGCTATTGGCATCGAGCAGGGTGATATTGCCTTCCCTCATCGCCTGCTTAAGATCTGAATAGGTGATTACGGGGTATCGGTCGGTATAGAGCTTCCATGTTTCCGAGAGGGGCTGTGGCGCGGCCTCTACATTTTCTGCAACTGGCAGCAACAAAAGAAGTGGCAGGATAAGTGCTCTGATTGAGTTCAACACGAAGATGTCTCCAGACCCTAGGCTGTGAGCATTATAGTCACGGCAGATGATATAATCGGGGCAATTTTTGTTGTCTATTTTTTGGACTTTTCCTGATTATGCTCTCAGACAGTTACTCTGCTCGTTTTGGTGGCACGGCGCGCCTATATGGCCTGGATGTTACTGAAAAACTCCGTAATGCTCATATTTGTGTGATTGGTATAGGTGGTGTGGGCTCCTGGGCTGCAGAGGCTCTTGCCCGTACAGGCGTGGGCTCTGTCACTCTGATTGATCTGGATGATATCTGTGTCACCAACACTAATCGCCAGATTCATGCCACGGCTGATACCATCGGGCAATCCAAGATCGAAGTGATGGCCCAGCGTATGCGGGCAATAAACCCTGAAATCCAGGTGCACGAAATTGATGACTTCGTGGCTGATGACAATGTGCAGGAATACATAACAAAGGAATTCGATTATGTACTGGATGCTATCGACAGCTTCCGGGTAAAGGCCGCCATCATCGCTCACTGCAAACGTAACAAAATTCCGGTTGTTACAGTGGGGGCTGCTGGTGGATTGATCGATCCGCTGAAAATTCGTGTTACAGATTTGACAAAAACTTTTCAGGATCCGCTGGCAAAAAAGGTAAAGGATTTTCTGCGTTACCGATATAATTTTTCTAAGAATAACAAGCGTCGCTTTGCCGTAGAGTGTATCTTCTCGGAAGAAGCCGCCCGATACCCTCAACCTGATGGTTCTGTCTGTGAGAAAAAGCCGGGATCAACGGATGGTATGGAATCCATGAAAATGGATTGTGCCAATGGTTTTGGTGCTGCAACAATGGTAACAGCGACGTTCGGGTTTGTGGCTGTTTCAAGGATCATAGAAAAGCTCACCCGAAAGCTTGAACGTTCACAGTAAGTAAGTACCCGGACCATTGCTTTCGCATA
>NZ_SMME01000866.1:32935-68995 GCF_009711465.1 Parendozoicomonas verongulae
TAAACCGATAAACGCTTGTCACAGAGGAAGGCGGCCAGATTCTGGCTGGATAGCAGGCATGAAAATAAAGAAAGCGGTTGCCAATATACTGAACCTTTATCGCCAGTATGGAACCGAGCAGTATTGTGAAGACATTACCCAGCTCGAGCATGCCCTGCAGGGGGCGGAGCTGGCTGTTACGGATGGCTGTGACGAGGAGCTGGTTGCTGCTGTTTTTCTGCATGACATCGGTCATTTGCTGGAAGTGGATGGTGTCATTCCTATGGGAGATTACGGTTCTATGGCCCATGATCAGCTGGGGGCAGATTACCTTTTGGGGCTTGGTTTTTCAGAACGGGTTGCCATGCTGGTAGGCAGCCATGTTCAAGCGAAGCGTTATCTCTGCGCTATTGAAGAGGGTTATGAAGAGCAGCTCTCTGACGCGAGTAAGGAAACCCTGCGCTGGCAGGGTGGCCGAATGTCTATGCAGGAGGTGTCAGACTTCAGCAGTCGCAGCGATTTGGAGGAGGTGCTTATGCTGCGCCGTTATGATGAACTGGCCAAGGAAACAGGAAAGCGTTCCGACAATCTCCACCAGGTAGAAGATCTTCTCTACCGGGTTCTGAGCCGTCAGGAAGCTGTTGCGTAATTTTTGCTTACCCCTTATTAAATCAGATCTTTCCAGCCCCCTCGGGGCTGGACGCTATCGGATCGGAAATGAGAACGTCCCCTTTCATCCTGCAGGCTGAGGGCTGTGTAAAAATCATCTTTATACAGCTTCGGCATTTCTGCTTTCATGGTGGCATGACATAAACCTGTGGTCAGGTTAACCATTTCCATCAGTGTCTGGGAAAAAGCTTGCAGAGCTTTTTCCTCTTCTCTGGCTTCCTTGCCCTCCTCTATTGATAACTCTCCTCTGCGAATACTCGTGGCTTGTTGCAGGCCATTGATGATCAGAAAAAGCTGGTAAGCATGAAAAAAGTGGGTGTCCTTCATCGCGTGCAGTTGCTCATCACTCAGGGTGAGTTTGATTTCGGCCAGCCCGGTTTGGGCGTCGGGTGAAGCCAGATGTGCATGAAGATTTATTCCATGCCTGGTTAGTGCAGTTTTTACTGTCTGCAGACTGGTCCCATACTCTGTGGATTCAGGGAGTAATAATTTCCTTATAATCAAATCACCCTCCCTGCCCAGAATGTTGTATTCCTTCTCCAGCTTTTCCACCTGTGTCATCAGGCTTTTTATACGCTTTGAACAATCGGTTGCAGCTATAAAACGGTCAACATTCGCCAAGGATGTTTTTGGGTTTTTTGAGCGTCTGGCAGGGAGGAAAGGGCGCCCTGCCGCTTGCAGGGAGCGAAAGGACTCTCTCTGGCGAGACTGGAACTTGTTTCTCAGCCACTGTGTCAATTTGTTGAAAAAACTGAAGACACGTTTCAGGGAGACCACTTCACGCTGATGGAGTGGTTTATGATTGACGAGGCTGACAAATTGCAACCCTTTTTGCAGGGTTTCCATATCCGCTGCACAGGTGGTGACAGTGACTCCCCGGGTAGTTACCCCCTTTTCTCCAGACTCATTTTCGACAGTACCCTTTGGATGAAAAGGATCCTTCCGCTTGAAAGTGTGAATTTCTGTGCCGGCAATTTGTGAGGAGGTAGGTTTTGGCATGGGGTTCTCTGAAAGTCCTTTACTGCTTTTAGCTTAGTCAGTGAAAGGTCTTCCAGAGTTGGGCCTAAATAAGTACCCGGACCATTGCTTTCGCATAGTCTGACGGCGTCTTTTTCCGCCCTTGCTGCGTCACAACTCTGGTCACGTTGCGGGCTACGCTCCCGACGTTGTTCCTTGAAGAGCGAAAAAATTCACTCGCCACCATTATACGAAAGCAATGGTCCGGGTACTTATCCTGACTATGCGAAAGCAATGGTCTGGGTACTGACTTATTTGAGGGAAATAACCGGCCAGTTACGCTCTTCGGCAATAGCTTTGAGCTTTTCGTCAGGGTCAACAGCCACTGGGTGACCAACGTGCTCCAGCAAAGGAAGGTCATTCATTGAGTCACTGTAAAACCAGCATTCATCTATATTGTGGCCAGGATTCTCTTTCAGCCATTCTTTAAAACGGGTGATTTTGCCTTCTTTGAATGAGGGAATGCCAATGTGTTTGCCAGTGTAGCGTCCGTCTACCATTTCAACTTCTATAGCGAGGCGATCCTGAATACCGATGGCATCAATGATCGGGTCAACCACAAACTGATTAGTGGCTGTAATCACCAGTAATGCGTGCCCCTGATTGCAGTGTTTTTCCAGAAGAGCTGATACGCCGGGTTTGATCAGTGGGCGAGCGATTGTTTCGACAAACTCCGATCTTAGCTTGTACAGAAACTCTGGCTCATTGTCTGCCAGCGGCCGCAAACAAAATGCCAGATACTCTTCGAGGTTCAATTCACCCTGATGATACTGTTTATAAAAGTAGTCGTTAGCCTTTTGAAAGGTGGCTGAATCAACCACTTTTTTCTGAACGAGAAATTCTCCCCAGGCATGATCACTGTCAGTATCAAGGAGCGTGTGATCCAGGTCAAAGATGGCTACAGTCACCGTGGGCCTCTCTTTTGTTTATAGAGTGACGGCAATCATAACCAGCACCTGACTGCCTGTCAGCGAGTCACCGGTATATTTCTGTCTATATTTATTCGGTCATACCATCACAATGTTCGGGCATGTTGCAAAGCACACGACAAAATTGCTCTGCAAAGATAATGCCGAATTATGATTAGTGGTTTGCCGAAGCCTCACCCTTGTGGAACAATGCAGGTAATAGACTTTGCCAGGATAACCACGTGATTGACTCTGATGGATTCCGGCCCAACGTCGGCATCATCCTCACCAACAGGTGCGGACAGGTGTTGTGGGCTAAACGAATCGGACAAGATGCGTGGCAGTTTCCCCAGGGTGGTATAAACGGTGATGAATCACCGGAAGACGCCATGTACCGGGAGCTTTATGAAGAAGTGGGACTGGAACCGAGGGATATCAGGATTCTTGCCTGCACTCGGGGCTGGTTGCGCTACAGGCTTCCACGACGGCTTGTTCGCAGGGACAGTCGGCCATTGTGTATTGGCCAGAAACAGAAGTGGTTTTTGCTGGAGCTGGTGAGTAGTGATGATCGTGTACGGGTGAATCTTTCGGAGACGCCGGAGTTTGATGGCTGGCGATGGGTAAGTTACTGGTATCCGGTTGGACAGGTGGTGACATTCAAACGGGATGTGTACCGCCGGGCCATGAAAGAACTGGCACCACGGCTGTTGCAGATGTTAGGCGATAAGTCGTAGGTTCAGCTTGAAAACTGTCGGCTATTGAACCAGACAGCACGAAAGGGGGAAACGGAAGCATGCTGAGTACATTGCGAAGAATCGTCCAGGAGGTTGGCGCTGCCAGAGATTTGCAGGCAGCACTGGATGTGATTGTTCGCAGCGTACGCATGGCGATGTGCACAGAAGTGTGTTCCGTTTACCTCTATGATGAAGAAACCAGTCGCTATACCTTAATGGCTTCTGAAGGTCTGAACCGCTCGGCGGTCGGCCGGGTCACCTTGTCCCGTTCCGAAGGCCTGGTGGGGCAGGTGGGCCTTCGGGAAGAGCCGATCAACCTGGAGGATGCTGCTTCGCATCCCAAGTTCCGTTACCTCAAAGAAACCGGGGAGGAGCGTTATCGCTCCTTCCTCGGTGTTCCCATTATTCACCACCGTAATCTGCTGGGTGTGCTGGTTGTTCAACAAAATGCTCAGCGCCGTTTCGATGAAAGTGAAGAATCGTTTCTAGTCACTATGTCGGCACAGCTGGCCGGTGTGATTGCCCATGCAGAAGCCACGGGCTCCCTGCAGTTACCGAACTCTGAAAATGAGCGCCCCAAACAATCCCGCTTTACCGGTGTTGCTGGCTCCCCCGGTATTGCAATCGGAAATGCAGTGGTACTGGCCCCTCCTGCCGATCTGGGGGCTGTGCCCGATAAAGACACTGAAAATACAGATTCGGAAAGTCATATCTTCTTTCAGGCGTTAGCCAGCGTTCGCGAGCAGATGAAAGCGACGGCGGACAAACTCTCCGATCAGGTGCCAGCCGAAGAACAGGCGCTCTTTGACGTCTATCTCCGCATGCTGGATGACAATGCTCTCGGTGCGGAAGTGGATGCTGTGATTCAGAAAGGCCAGTGGGCACAGGGTGCTCTAAAGCAGGTGATTGAAGAGCATGTGCGCCACTTTGAGTTGATGGAAGATCCGTACTTGCGAGAGCGAGCAGTGGATATCAAAGATCTTGGCCGCCGAGTACTGTCTGTTCTTCAGCAACAGCAAAAAGGTGAAGTGGCCTGGCCGGAAAAAGCCATAGTCATCAGTGAGGAGCTCACTCCGGCCATGCTGGGAGAAATTCCCCGGGATAAACTGGTGGGGCTGGTGTCTGTGCAGGGTTCCGGTAACTCCCATGTGGCTATTCTCGCACGGGCCATGGGGGTTCCCACAATCATGGGGGCTGTAGATTTACCCTGGGAACGCATGGGAAATCGAGACGTGATTGTGGATGGTAATCTGGGACGGGTTTATGCCTCACCCTCTGTGGAGCTTCTTAGCCAGTACCGTAATCTTGTAGATGAAGAATTAGCCTTTGTGGAAGGGCTGGAATCCCTGAAGGACGAGCCCTGTATAACTCCTGACCATTATCGTTTACCTCTGTGGGTGAACACTGGCTTGATGAGTGATACGGTTCGTTCACTGGATCAGGGGGCAGAAGGGGTAGGGCTGTACCGTACGGAAGTGCCGTTTATGATTCGGGAACGGTTCCCCAGTGAAAAAGAGCAGGAAAAAATTTACCAGAAGCAGCTGCAGATTTTCCACCCGCGTCCGGTGACGATTCGTACCCTCGATATTGGTGGCGACAAATCCCTGAGCTATTTCCCCATTAAGGAAGAAAACCCCTTCCTTGGCTGGCGTGGCATCCGTGTGACACTGGATCACCCGGAAATCTTTCTGGTACAAGTACGTGCCATGCTGAAAGCCAGCGTTGGGCTGGATAATCTTCGCATTATGTTGCCGATGGTGTCTGGTGTGCCGGAAGTGGAGGAAGCATTATATCTGATTCACCGGGCTTACCATGAGGTGCTGGGTGAAGGGCTGGAAATCCAACTGCCGCCAGTTGGGGTAATGATTGAAGTGCCTGCGGCAGTGTATCAGGTGGCGGACTTCGCCCGTCGGGTCGATTTCCTTTCTATTGGCAGTAACGATCTGACCCAGTATATCCTCGCAGTAGACCGCAACAACCCTAGAGTTGCCGACTTATATCACAGCTTTCATCCTGCGGTGCTTCATGCTCTGAAAAAGGTGGTATCCGATGCCCACGAAGAAGGTAAGCCGGTCTCCATCTGTGGTGAGATGGCCGGTGATCCTGCAGCTGCAGTGTTGCTGATGGCTATGGGTTTTGATGTTCTCTCTATGAACGCCACAAACCTGCCACGGGTAAAATGGGCGTTGCGTAATATGCCACTGGAGCAGGCAAAAGAGCTGCTGGATGAAGTGCTGAGTATGGATAACCCTCGGGTCATTCGCAGCGCTGTGGAACTTTCTCTTCGTCACCGTGGGTTGGATAAGGTGCTGGGTGGTGTGCTGAATTAAGAATATCGCCTGATCAAGCTGTTATTAGCGCTGACAATTCACACATTCTTTCCGTCAAACGTCAAAGGATTTTGTCTACACCAATTCTATTGTTTCCTTTCAGGTATCTGGTGTGGCGTACTCTACGGTTGACGGGCTCCCCTTTACATTGGGGAAATCTTTGAAAATTTTATCCCATAAAGATTGTGCGGAATCTGTTTTTGCGGGCAGGAAAACAGACGCTGTGGGGAGTGAGAAGCTTCAGCCAGGCTCCAGTCATGCCTTTCATACAATGGTGGCGTTTGCTCGAAACTGTCAGCTGGAGAATGACCCATTGGTGATCGATGCGCCAGGGGAGTTGGTACGGCAACTTTTATCACTGCAGGTTGGTGATGTTGATACACAGCCTATTAGTTCTGTAAAGGCCGAGCCACTTATCCGGCGTCTGGAGAACGATAGAGGGCTGGAGATAACCCATCAGGGAGAGAATGGGGGCCACCCTCTCGAAGTTTGTGGTGTGTTTTGTCGTATGGCGAAAACCGGATTTTATCATTTTTCCCGTGGCAGAGGGGAGGAACGGTTTATCGAATCCGTTCTGGATATTAAGGCTAATGCTCAAAACTGGGAAACCTGTATGGAGTTTGCAGCGGCATTGCTGGCGGATAAACGCTTCGACGATGTTGTGGGAACGAGTAAGGTTGCAGCACCTGCTCAATTTTGCTGGTTTCCTGTCTCCATGGTGATTTATCTCTCCAAACGCTATCCCACACCGGAGCTACTCGACTATCTGGAACAGAATAAACCGGCTATTGAGCCAGAGCATGGCAGCGCCTTGATTGGTGGACGGTTACTGAATGGCTGGCTGTATCACACCCATGTAAGGCCGGATGATGCAGGGTGTCAGCCTTTAGGGCGCAGCCGTATCTTGTTGGTAGGGGCGAGTGCGGGGGGCTGTGACCCTGAATCTATTGTTGAAAAAGGGGCCGAGGTTATGGGGTATGACCCCCTGAAACCTGAATACCTCAAGCCTCCCAGTCATTCCATGTTATCTCTGTATCATTGGCTGGCAAATGACTGCAATGATGAAAGAGGAGGAGCAGACAGTTTACCTCGCAATGAATCCGGGCAGTTTGAAAAACTCAAGGCGTTACCCGATGCGTTTACCGTTACAGCTCTGGATGTTGATGTCGGGGAACGGAGCAATATTAATGTATCAGGGGAGTTGATTCGCTGCTGCTGGCCCCAATGGCAAGAGCAGTTGCCGGGTATGTTGATGAGCCAGGCACAGGAGCGTGTGCAAATTCTTTCTCTGAAAGCTGGTACTGAACATCAGGAAAAACTTATGACACTTCTGGCGAGCCCGGATGTACAGACTTGTCTGGAAGACTTTTCATGGCAACTGCGCAGGTGTGACAGTTATGAGGCTCCTGTCGAGCTGGGCATAATCGCAGAGAGACACGTTGCACAAGAAGTGTTCGAAGACATAAAACTGCTGCTGAATAAAGACTGGTTTTGTGGAGCATGCCCACCTGGACAGACATTTGAAAGTAAAGGCATCAGTTCCTGTGAAGTCGCTCTTTGTCTGGCCCGTTTCAGTCATCACTCTCTGATGAAACATATCGTGAATGACATAGCCTCACTCCGAAGTGAGGTAGGGCGGACGGGTTTAAAAGCTCTAATCAACCAAAGCCTGTTTATCATGGGATACACTCTCCATAATCCTTCACTACTGAGGCCAGAGGTGTGTGATCCTCAGCTTTTTGACGTGAACAGGCAAGTGAGTATGGGTGGTGGAGTTGAAACTGTCGCTTATCCTTAATGCGTTGTTCGCTATCTGTTCGTTAGCAACGATATTTGTATCCAGTTCAGTCTATATTTTCCCTTTTGATGAATTGAGAATGACTTTGCCAAAGGCTCTGGATAAGATCGTAAGCAAATAATAAAAACTAAGAACATGATTATGTCCGCATTTGATTTTGTCATTATCGGTGGTGGTTCGGCGGGGTGTGTATTAGCTAACAGGCTCTCGGCTAGTGGTGAATACAGTGTTTGCCTGCTGGAAGCTGGACGCGAAGGCAAGTCTTCCCCTCTTATCTCTATGCCCTTTGGCATTATCGGTCTGATGAACAGCAGCCTGTATAACTGGCAGTTTCAGGGCGAACTGGAACCTTCCCAGAATAACCGTTCTCACTATTGCCCGAGAGGCAAAGCCCTGGGTGGTAGCAGCGCTATCAACGCCATGCTCTATATTCGCGGTCATAAAACCGATTATGATAACTGGACTCCGCCAGGTAATTCTGAGTGGACCTTTGATGATCTGCTTCCCTACTTCAAACGCAGTATGAACCAGGAACGGGGTACCAGTGAGTTTCACGGTATCGGTGGCCCGGTGAATGTGTGTGATGCTCCTTATCGTCATCCACTGGCCGAGCGATTTATACTGGCGTCTTTAGAAGCAGGCCATTCTTACAATAACGATTTCAATGGGGCTGAGCAGAATGGCATGGGCTGGTATCAGCTTACTATGCAAGGTGGTGAGCGTTGCAGTGCTGCTCGGGGGTATCTTTTCCCCATAGAAGATCGTAAGAATCTCACTGTGATATCTCAGGCTTATGCCACACGTATTCTTCTGGACGGCAAGCGGGCTGCAGGCGTAGCTTATGAGCATGCTGGGCAGATGCAAACGGTTACAGCCAAAAAAGAAGTTGTACTCAGCGCAGGTGCTGTACAAAGCCCCCAATTGTTGATGCTCTCTGGTATTGGGGATCCGGCTGAGCTGGAGAAACATAACATCCCTCTCACCCATAAACTGCCGGGAGTGGGTAAGAATCTGCAGGAACATGCGGATACAGTTATTGTTCAGCGGCGAAAGAAGCACGACAGCATCTCTCTAAATCCGCTGCGGCTGGTTATGCAGGCTGGCGAGCTGTGGAAATATTGGCGCGACCGCACAGGGCTTCTCAGTATGCCGCCGGTGGAAGCTGGTGGATTTATGAAATCTGATCCATCTCTGGATAAGCCCGACCTGCAACTGCAGTGTATTCCCGCCCTGTTTGATGATCATGGTCGGGACTATCGCCTGATGATGGGCTGGGGATACTCCGTGCATATCAACCTGCTGCGTCCGAAAAGCCGTGGCGAGTTAACTCTGCGAAGTGCAGACCCGAAAGATCCTCCCAAAATTCAATTCAATATGATGTCCCACCCTGATGATATCGCCACTATGGTAAAGGGTGTACGAATGGTACGGGAGATTTTCGCTGCCCCCGCTTTTGCAGAGCATAATGGCGAAGAGGTGTTTCCAGGCACTCATCGGCAAAGTGATGAGGAGCTGGTGGAGTTTATTCGGGAAAAAGGCGGCCATATATATCATCCGGCCTGCACCTGCAAAATGGGTGAAGGAGAAGAGGCGGTTGTGGACTACCGCCTTCGGGTACATGGTATGGAGAATCTGCGGGTTGTGGATATTTCCATTTTGCCGGAGCTTATTGGCGGCAATACCAACGCTCCAGCCATCGCTATCGGAGAGAAGGCTTCGGATATGATTCTTGCGGATGCTGAAGCCCCTGAAGTCGTTCAAACCGATTTGTTCACGGAGCCTGCTGAGATGGCGTAGCTGAAGTCGGTGTAGCCAGAGTCAACCACTCTTCAGGCAGGGTCAGTGCTTCATGGCGCATCGGCCCTGCTTCTCCTTCCGCATCATATTGCTGTTCATGCCAGCCAAAGTTGCCAAAACGATCCAGAATCAGTGCCACGCTGTTACGTGTGCCGTAGGCGGGTGAGTGAATAAAACAGGGAGACAGCATGCGTTCCCAAACCGGATCAACACCGGTATCGGGAATCTGATCATCCGGCGGACGATGCTCATCGTGCAGCAGGCTCACAAGGTGCTTGGGGTTAACTTCTCCGTTGGCGATCGCCTGTTTCAAATGTTTTTTCAGACGCCTTACTTTTGGCCATGGCGTATTGAGAAGCCCGTTGCTTAAACCATAAAGCCCAGGTTCCAGCTGACGGATGATATTTTCCCGATTGGAGTAGTACCAGAGCCCGCTGTTATCCGCCAGCACCAGATTGAAGCCGGCATACAGCCCATGGCGTGTGTGAATCTGCTTCAAAAAATCCTGTGCCGGTAGGTTTGAGGTAAGGAAACCACTGGTTAGCTCCCCCCGTGAACGCTCTCCGCTGGTATCCAACTCCCGAAAGTTTGTAATAGCAGCCAGGCGACCTGTCTGGCTGGCCGCGAGCCAAGTACCACCGGCACGCAAATCCAGCCCGCCAAAAATGTCCGGATGATTGACCCAGAAATGAGCCTTCTGGGTCGGGCGCTGATAGAATTCGTCCCGGTTTGACAACATGATGAGCGGGTGATCGCTGTCAGGATCCCAATGCAGAGCAATCAGGCACATGGCTCGACCTTGCTTCCCTGGATGTATTGTTATTTACGTACACTACACGACAAAGGACTCAGGTGCATCTGGCAGGTTTCTTTTTCGAATAATGGAATCTTAATGTGGAATTTTTAGGTTATCTGGTCACCGGTGCGGCCGCAGGTACGCTGGCCGGGCTATTTGGCGTGGGCGGGGGATTGATTATTGTTCCTGCGCTGATCTTTGCATTTACACTACTTGGCCTGTCTCCCGAATATATAACTCATCTGGCTGTGGGCACCTCTCTGGCGACGATTATTCCCACATCTCTCAGCTCAACATTTACCCACCACAAAAATGGCAATGTGTTCTGGCCGGGGGTAAAACTTCTGGCACCGGGCATTATGGTCGGGGCGTGGCTGGGGGTGACAGTGGCTATTCAACTGAGCAGTGCTGCTCTGCAAATGGTGATTGGTATTGGTGCTATTGTTATTGGCCTGCGCATATTCCTGAGCAAAAAGGGAGAGAGTGGCAATCAGGGTGCGCTTCCTGCTCCCCCGTTGATGTTCTCCGGTGGTACACTCATTGGTTTGGTATCGGCCATATTTGGTATCGGTGGCGGCTCTTTAACTGTGCCATTCCTTACCCGCTTTGGCATGGGGATGAAGTGGGCGGTGGGAACATCTGCAGCCTGTGGTGTCCCCATTGCCATTATGGGAGCGATAGCCAATATCGTTCTGGGCGATAAAATTGAAGGCTTACCGGAGTTAAGTAGCGGTTTGGTTTACTGGCCTGCTTTTGCCGGTATAGTTTTGATGAGTGTTCCTTTTGCCCGTGTGGGAGCCAGGCTGGCCCATCGCCTTCCGGCGGTTGTGCTTCGTCGTTTATTTGCGTGCCTGCTGTTTGCCGTTGGGCTGAAATTTATTTTAGGAAGTTAAGGGAAGCGTGTGATTCAGTACCCCGATATAAATCCCATAGCCCTGGAGCTAGGGCCCTTAAAAGTACACTGGTATGGCCTGATGTACCTGCTGGCCTTTGCCGGTGCCTGGCTTCTTGGAAAACAGCGTTGCAAAAAGTCCGGTGGATTGTGGAATGAGGATCATCTTTCGGACCTGATTTTTTATGGCGCTGTTGGTGTTGTTCTGGGTGGCCGGTTTGGCTATGTACTCTTCTATAACTTCGATTACTTTCTGCAAGACCCGCTCTGGCTGTTCCGCATAGATCAGGGAGGCATGTCCTTCCATGGTGGTATGCTGGGGGTGTTTGTGGCGATGTACCTGTATTGCCGCAAGGTTGGGAAGACTTTCTTCCAAACGACAGATTTTATTGCGCCGCTGGTTCCTTTTGGGCTGGGTGCAGGGCGTATCGGTAACTTTATTGGTGGCGAGCTCTGGGGCCGTGCCAGTGATGTGCCCTGGGCTATGGTGTTCCCTAACGACCCGCTGCAGATTACCCGTCATCCATCGCAGCTGTATCAGTTCTTTATTGAAGGTATTGTGATCTTCACAATACTGTGGGTTTTCTCCTCCAAGCCTCGTCCGAGAATGGCCGTGTCTGGTCTGTTCCTGGTGCTGTACGGCTGCGGACGTATTGTTGCCGAATTTTTCCGCCAGCCTGACGCTCAGCTGGGCTATCTGGCCTGGGACTGGCTGACTATGGGACAACTGCTCAGCGCGCCCATGGTACTGCTTGGCATCGGGGTTATTGTTTACGCTTACAGACGTTACGCATTGGTTGAGGGTATGAACCTGGACGATAAGGAATGGCTGCAGGCGCGCTCACCCCAAAATACAGCAGGAAAGAAAGCAGCGACTGGAAAGCCTGTGAGAAAGAGTGGGAAAAAGGGATAGACATCATGAAACAGTATCTGGATTTGATGCGCCATGTGAAAGAGCAGGGCGTTTACAAGGATGATCGCACCGGCACGGGCACTTACAGTGTGTTTGGCTACCAGATGCGTTTCGATCTGGCTAAGGGTTTTCCTCTGGTAACCACCAAGAAGTGCCATCTTCGCTCTATCATTCACGAGTTGCTGTGGTTTCTGAAGGGGGAAACCAACATCAGCTATCTGAAGGAGAACGGAGTTTCTATCTGGGATGAGTGGGCCACGGAAGACGGCGAACTCGGCCCGGTGTATGGCAGACAATGGCGCAGCTGGGAAGGTCCGAATGGCGAGGTGGTTGATCAGATTACCGATCTGATTAACGAGATTAAAACCAACCCGGACTCCCGTCGTCTTGTTGTGTCTGCCTGGAACCCAACGGTTCTTCCTGACGTAAAGTTCAGCCCGAAAGAAAACGCGGAACAGAATCGTCAGGCGCTGCCGCCTTGCCACTGCCTGTTCCAGTTCTATGTACTGAACGGCAAGCTCTCCTGTCAGCTTTACCAGCGCAGTGCGGATATCTTCCTTGGTGTCCCGTTCAACATTGCCAGCTATGCACTACTGACCATGATGATTGCCCAAGTGTGTGATCTGGAGTTAGGCGATTTTGTACATACGTTTGGTGATGCTCATCTGTACTCCAACCATATGGAGCAGGTGAGCGAGCAGCTCTCCCGTGAGCCACTGCCTCTACCGGAGATGAAGCTGAACCCTGCTATCAAGAATCTGTTTGACTTCACCTTTGATGATTTTGAACTGGTGGGCTATCAGGCGCACTCTCATATCAAAGCACCTGTGGCGGTCTAACCTTTCTTGAGAGCTTATAGGCCGTTGGCTTATAAGCTCTCAAGGCTCCCCTTGTCATAATTTCCACACATTTTCCTTTCAGCTTTTCCAGAATATTTTCAACAGGCTCTAACCAGAGCTATCGTCCCATTGGTGGGATAGACGTCAATGTTTAAAAATTGATCTGTGTCAATCGGCTGAAACCTTTTAGCTGTGCTTTATTGTTCGACTAAAAGGTTTTAGCTAATGTGTGCGCACATAAGATTTAGCTTAGGAGTGGTGAGTGGCTGGTAAAGTTTGGTCGCTTGGTGATGCGGTCGTCGATCTTCTTCCAGACGACAATAATCGTCTGATGAAATGCCCGGGAGGTGCTCCGGCCAATGTGGCTGTAGCTGTTGCCAGGCTTGGTGTAGCCACTGGCTTTATCGGGGCTGTAGGTCAAGACCCTATTGGTCGGTTTCTGAAGAGCACCTTGATGAAAGAAGGTGTGGATACGTCCTCTATGGTAGCCAAAGCCGATCAGCGAAGTGGCTTGGTGCTTGTAGATCTGGATGATGAAGGTGAGCGTACCTTCACATTTATGGTACGCCCCAGTGCTGATCAGTTTCTTACGACTGATGATTTGCCAGAGTTCTGTGAGGGAGACTGGCTCCACGTGTGCTCTATTGCTCTGGCCAATGAACCTGTGCGCTCTGCAACCCTGACAGCCATGGAACAGGTGAAACGCGCCGGAGGTCGGATTTCTTTCGACCCGAACCTGCGTAGCGACGTCTGGGCTAACCCTGAGGAAATGTTCGATGTTGTTCGTAACGCTGTTGCCATGGCAGATGTTGTTAAGGTCTCCCTTGAAGAACTGGCATGGCTGACACAGACAGCCGATACCCAGGCTGGCCTGACCAGGCTCAAAGATATAACCGAGGCTTCCCTGATAGTTGTGACCCTTGGTGCTGAAGGTGCACTGTTCAATTATCAGGGACAGAGCAGCACTGTTCCCTCTCTCAAAGCCAGTGTTGTGGATACCACAGGTGCGGGTGATGGATTTGTCGGCGGTATGCTGGCGGGCCTCTCTCAATACGACTCATGGCCCGAATATAGCGATGTTGAAGAGATTCTTCGCCGTGCCTGCCTGTGCGGAATGCTGGTCACCCAAACCAAGGGTGCCATGCAGGCTTTACCCACTCAAAGTCAGCTGGATGCGCTGGCAGCATCTCGAACCCTCTGAGTCACTCAGGTGACGAAACAGGAATAAACAGGAATTGTGATGGATATAAAACAAGTAGCTCAAGACCTTATCCCTGCTTTAGGGGGGAAAGCCAATATCGCCAGTGCTGCCCACTGTGCAACACGCCTGCGTTTGGTACTGGTTGATGATGCCAAGGCCAGCAAGGAAAAGATTGAAGCGGTTGAAGGTGTAAAAGGCTGTTTTGCCAACGCCGGACAGATGCAGATCATCTTTGGCACGGGCCTTGTAAATAAGGTGCATGCCGAATTTCTGGAGGCCACTGGTCTGGATCAGGTCAGTAAAAGCGAACTGACCAATAAGGCGACAGAAAAACTGAACCCTGTTCAGCGCCTTGCCCGTACACTGTCGAATATTTTTGTTCCCATTATTCCCGCCATTGTGTCCGCAGGCCTGTTAATGGGTTTGCTGGGCATGATGAAAACCTATGGCTGGGTTGATTCATCCAGTGCGCTGGTTGTCATGCTGGATATGTTCAGCTCCGCAGCTTTCATTATTCTTCCCGTGCTGATTGGTTTTACTGCGGCCCGGGAATTTGGTGGTAACCCTTATCTGGGCGCTGTTATCGGTGGCATTCTTACCCATCCGGCACTGACCAACGCCTGGGGTGTCGCTGGCGGTTACGACACCATGAACTTCTTCGGCATTGATGTGGCCATGATTGGCTATCAGGGCACAGTGTTCCCTGTGATGCTGACTGTCTGGTTTATGAGTACGGTTGAGAAGTGGCTGCACAAAAAAGTACCAAACTCCCTTGATTTGATTATCACACCATTCGTAACCGTGATTGTCACCGGTTTTATGGCACTGTTGATTATCGGCCCTGCAGGGCGCGCGCTGGGTGATGGTATCTCCTGGCTGCTGGACGTTGTATACACCCATGCCGGATTTGTAGCCGGTGCCTTGTTTGGTGGTTCCTACTCCATGATCGTGATTACCGGTGTCCACCACAGCTTCCACGCTATTGAGGCTGGCTTGCTGGCGAACCCGGAAATTGGCATTAACTTCCTGTTGCCTATCTGGTCAATGGCCAATATTGCTCAGGGTGGAGCCTGCTTTGCGGTGGCACTGAAAACCCGTGATGCCAAAGTGAAAGCGGTGGCAATTCCTGCCGGTGTATCCTGCATGCTGGGTATTACCGAAGCGGCAATTTTTGGTATTAACCTGCGCTTTGGTAAGCCTTTTGTGGCTGCTCTCATCGGCGGTGCACTGGGTGGTGCTTACGTTGTAGCAGCCCACGTTGGTATGACCGCTGTTGGTCTGACCGGTCTGCCTGGTACCGCCATTGTGGCTCCAGAATCCATGATTCACTACATCATCGGCATGTTGATTGCCTTTGGCGGTGCTTTTGTAGTCTCTAGCCTGACTCTTCCCAGCGAAGCGATTAACGGAAAGCCTGCAACTGCATGAGTACTGTTTCTACTAAAGAAGGCCAGCTGCGCAAACAGCTGGCTGATGTTCTGAATCAGGAACACCACGCGGGTTGCCAGCCATGGCGACCCGTTTTTCATTTAAGCCCGTCGGTTGGCCTGCTGAATGACCCGAACGGGTTTATTCATTATCAGGGTCGCTACCACCTGTTTTATCAGTGGAATCCCTTTGCCTGTGGCCATGGACCCAAGTTCTGGGGACATGTCAGCTCCGAGAATCTGTGTGACTGGCAAGAGCACTCCGTTGCATTAGTCCCATCTGAGGATTATGAGAGCCACGGCTGCTACTCAGGATCAGCGATAGAACGAGAGGGGGCTTTGCTTCTTTTCTATACCGGCAACGTGAAGTTCTCCGACGGTGGTCGGACAGCCTGGCAGTGTGTGGCGGAAGTGACAGACGACGAAGTGCTGAAAAAAGGCCCGGTGCTTGGCCTGCCGAAAGGCTACACCGGTCATGTACGAGACCCCAAAGTCTGGCAGCACAGTGATGGCTGCTGGTATATGGTGCTGGCTGCTCAGGACAGGCAAATGCAGGGTAAGGTTCTGCTTTACCGCTCAAGGGATGCTTTTGACTGGCACCTTGTCGGGGAAATGGCTGGCAGCCAGACTGGTTCACTGGGCGATTTTGGTTACATGTGGGAATGTCCTGATCTGTTCCTCCTTGGCGGCAAAGACTTCCTTCTGGTTTGCCCTCAGGGTTTGGAACCGGAAGGTGATAAATACCAGAACCTGTTTCAATGTGGTTATTTCAGCGGTCAGCTGGATTACCAAAGCGGGACGTACAGCCATGGTGAATTTACCGAGCTGGATGCGGGTTTTGATTTCTACGCTCCTCAAACCACAGAAGATGCCTCCGGTCGCCGCCTGATATACGGCTGGCTTGGCTTGCCAGATGAAAATGAGAGCAGTCATCCCACAATCGAGCACGGCTGGATTCACTGCATGAGCATTCCCCGTGAATTGATTGCAGATGGCAACCGCCTGAAGCAGCGGCCTGCCAGAGAGTTGATGAATCTGCGGCAGGAGCTTGTGATAGATAGTCTTACCAGTGAGACGTTCACCGTTCCTGAGGCCTGTGAGTTACTTATAAATTCTGTAAAAGCGCCCTTTGCCCTGCACTTTCGGGAAGCAGCAGAGCTTGCCTGGGATGGGGAGTTTATCTCTTTATCACGTTTAAACTGGCGAACCGGGCAGTGGGAGCACCGCAGGCATGCCTGCAAATCAGTGAACGATATTCGTCTGTTTCATGACAGCTCAACGCTTGAAATTTTTATAAACGACGGTTCTATTGTTATGAGCAGCCGATTCTTTCCTGAAAAAAACCATCAGGTTTGCAAATACCTTTCTGACATTCCCGGTTATTTACAGGTTTGGTCTATGCGCCCTTCATGGCTCTTTCAAGAGCGAGGGTAGTGATTCATGGGGAGCTATCGCTTCCAATACGTGCTTGGTAGAATCCCGTTCTTGAAAGGAGTTTGAAGTGCCTGGCCCCCGAAAACGAATGACCATTGCTGAGCTTGCCCGACTCGCTGGTGTATCTAATACAACAGCGAGTTTTGTCCTGAACGGGCGAGCGGATGAATACAGAATTGCAGAAGAAACCCGTCGTAAGGTTCTTGATACGGCAGAAAAGTATAGTTTTAAACCCAGTCAACTGGCCCGTGCTCTTCGCTCTAATCGCTCCCACTCTCTTGGGTTAATTATTCCTGATCCAACCAACTATGGTTTTGCAGCAATCGCACGGGTGTTGGAACCTTTGTGTCGGGATGCGGGTTATCAACTGCTGATTGCCAGCAGTGATGATAATCCCGAGAAGGAACAAACTGTTGTGAGGTCGCTGTTAGATCGGCAGATAGATGGATTGATTACAGCCAGTGCCTTAACCGACGACACGTTCTATCAGCAGATAGTCCGTCAGTGCCCTGTCGTACAGTTAGACAGACATATTGCCGGTTCCAGAATTCCCAGTGTGATTACTGATGCAAGAAAGGCGACAGCTGATTTGGTTAAGAAAATGGCGCAGGACTGTGATGAATTAGCCTATATTGGTGGTCTTCTGGAGTTATCACCCAGCCGCCATCGCTTACAAGGTTATCGGGATGGTCTGACCCGTGCAGGTCTTCCTGTTCAGGAGTTGCTGATTTGCCATTGGGATTTCCAGCCTGACTCCGGCTATACCCTGATGAAACAGCTGTGTGACCAGTTAGGGCGTCTACCCAAGGGGCTCTTCTGTGCTTCGTTCTCTCTTCTGCAGGGAGTTCTGCGTTATTTAAAAGAACACAGTGCTATGGATTCAGGTATGCGTCTTGGGTCATTTGATGATCATGAGCTGCTGGATTACATCCCGGTAGCAGTTGATTCGATCAGTCAGGATTGTGAATCGCTGGCAGCCCACAGCTTCCAGATGATCCGAACATTGCTGGACGGACAATCCCTGGATGCTCCTGAGTTAGCCCTGCCTGCTCGTGTACACTGGCGCAGCCCTTAAGCTGCAATCTCATCCAGAGTCAGCAGCTGTAGCAGCTCATCTTTGTTTTCAACCAAGTCTGCCAGCGTGTAGCTTTCCAGAACTGTGATAAACGCATTTATGGCTTCAGTCAGCACCTGCTTGAGTTTACAGGCGGGCTGCAGGCGGCAATAAGGAGAGTTACACTCAACTATCTGCAGATTGGACTCCATATCTATGACCACTGCGCTGATATTGATCTCTTCGGGTGCTTTTCCCAGTTCAATGCCACCCCCTTTTCCGCGAACATTGCGCAGATAACCAAGTTGCCCAAGGCGTTGCACAATCTTCATAACATGGCTGCGAGAGATGTCGTACGTTGCGGTGATCTGTGCAACAGACAGACGTTCACCTTCTGGCATTAAAGCTGCCTGTAGAAGCGTGCGAAGAGCATAGTCGGTGTAACGTGTAAGTTGCATGGCTGATATTAGGTTATTTGATTCATGTCAAATGAATCTTAAGGAATTCAGGTTTGGACAGCCAGTGGGGGCTTTTACGTATTCGGAAAACATAAATTTAATGTAATCCTAAAGATGCAAAAGAAATGAATCTTTGAGTGTCTGGCTCAAAAGCACAGGCGCCGAGCAAAGTCGCTAAAAAGTCCTGATGAGGTTTTATTAATGTTCTGCATTCAGTGTGAACAAACAATTCGAACTCCTGCCGGTAATGGTTGCTCCTATGCCCAGGGTATGTGTGGCAAAACGTCCGAGACTTCTGACTTACAGGACGTGCTGATCTACATGCTGCAAGGCGTATCCTGGTACGCAGAACGCGCTCGCGAGTTCGGTGTTGTGAACGCTGATGTTGACGGATTTGTACCTCGTGCGTTCTTCGCGACCCTGACGAACGTGAACTTTGACAACGATCGCATCGTTGCGCTGATTCGCGAAGCCAACACTGCCCGCGATCTGCTGAAGACGGCTTGCGCAGAAAAAGGCGCTAACCTGCTGGACGCTTCTCCAGCCGCTAACTTTGAACTGGCCGAAGATATGGCTGGTATGCTGCTGCAGGCTCCTGAAACTCTGCCTAACCGTGGCAAGGAAGAAGTAGGTGAAGACATCGTTGGTCTGCGCCTGCTGTGCCTGTATGGTCTGAAAGGGGCTGCTGCTTACATGGAGCACGCCCGTGTGCTGCACCAGCAAGACAACGAAATCTACGCAGAATTCCACAAGCACATGGCCTGGCTGGCTACTGACCCTGCAGACGTTGGTGCTCTGCTGGAATGCGCAATGGCTATCGGTCAGATGAACTACAAAGTTATGGCCATGCTGGATAAGGGCGAAACCGAAGCGTTCGGTCACCCTCAGCCTACTCAGGTGAACGTGAAGCCTGTTAAAGGTAAGTGCATCCTGGTTTCCGGTCACGACCTGATCGATCTGGAAGAGCTCCTGAAGCAGACTGAAGGCAAGGGCATCAACATTTACACCAACGGTGAAATGCTGCCAGCTCACGGTTATCCAGAGCTGAAGAAGTACAAGCACCTGGTTGGTAACTACGGTTCCGCATGGCAGAACCAGCAGCGTGAATTCGCTGACTTCCCTGGCCCCATCGTGATGACGTCTAACTGCATCATCGATCCAAACGTGGGTTCCTACGCTGATCGTATCTACACCCGTAACATCGTTGGCTGGCCTGGTGTTCAGCACATTGAAGGTGAAGACTTCTCTGCTGTTATCGAAAAAGCTCTGGACATGCCTGGATTTGAATACGAAGAGATTCCTCACAACATCCTGACCGGCTTTGCTCGCAACGCCCTGATGGAAGCTGCTCCTGCTGTGATCGACGCCGTTAAGGCTGGTGACATCAAGCACTTCTTCCTGATCGGTGGTTGTGATGGTGACAAGGCTGAACGTTCCTACTTCAAGGATTTCGCACAGTCTGTCCCTCAGGATTCCGTGATCCTGACTCTGGCTTGTGGCAAGTTCAAGTTCAACAAGCTGGACTTCGGTGACATCAACGGTATCCCACGTCTGCTTGACGTTGGTCAGTGCAACGATTCTTACTCTGCTATTCAACTGGCCCTGGCTCTGGCTGAAGCCTTTGAATGCGGTGTGAACGATCTGCCTCTGTCCCTGATTCTGTCCTGGTTCGAGCAGAAGGCCATTGTTGTTCTGCTGACCCTGCTGTCTCTGGGTATCAAAAACATCCACGTTGGTCCTACTGCTCCTGCGTTCCTGACCGACAACCTGCTGGGTGTTCTGGTTGATAAGTTCGACCTGAAACTGACCTCTACTGTAGAGCAGGACCTGGGCGCTATTCTGGGTACCGCTGCCTGATCCAGGTCGGTGAATAACGCGAGGCTCAGCTGTCTATTTCGAAGGCCATCCATGGCCTTTGAAATAGACAGTTGAGCCTCGCTTAATAATATTTGAGTTAATTTTGAGTTTCCGTTTTGAATTCCGAATCTAACAATGAAGCCCTGAATTGGGCACAGGCTCCTGTGTGGGAAAAAGGTAGTGTTGAACTGATTTGCCAGCAGGTGATTCGGGAAACTGCGGATATCTCTACCTTTGTGTTTCAAACCGAGCAGAAAACCCGTTTTCAGTTCAAGCCCGGTCAGTTCATTACCCTGATTCAGGAGATTGATGGAGAGAAGGTTTACCGTTCTTACTCCATGAGCTCCACGCCTTCCCGTCCTTACACCCTGAACCTGACGATTCAGCGTGTGGAAGGGGGCAAGATGTCCAACTGGCTGTTTGAAAATCTGAAGCCCGGTTCCCGTATTCAGGCGACCGGCCCGGACGGTGTATTCAACATTGTTGATATTCCGGCCAAAAAGGTTCTCTTCATCAGTGCCAGCAGTGGTATTACACCCGTGATGTCTATGTCCCGCTGGTTGCTGGATACCTGTGCTGATGCGGATATTCGTTTTCTGCATTGCGCGGCATCTGAATCCGGTGTGGTTTTCCGCCGTGAGCTGGAACTGCTGGATGCGCAGCATGACAATTTCAATCTCAGCACGGTTCTGGATGATCGTGATGGCCTGTTGAATCAGGAAATGCTGCAACAGCTTGTGCCTGATCTGCATTCCCGTGATCTGTTTATCTGTGGTTCTCCCGGTTATATCAACGCTGTCCGTGAGATGGTGGAAAGCGCTGGTTTTAATATGGACCAGTTCCATCAGGAGTTTTTCAACGCTGATACGATCAAGGAGATTGAAGAGCGTACGGAAGGGGCAACAGATGCTGAGGTTGCCGAAGGTTTTGAAGTGAAACTGGAAAAAACAGGCGCGGCCGTGACTGTTGACCCCAGTGAGTTGCTGGTGGATGTCCTGCAGGGGCAGGGGGCTCCTGTTATCGCGGCGTGCCGTGCGGGTGTGTGTGGCGCCTGCAAGGTTCAGATTCTCGATGGTGAAGTGGACAGCTCCAGCCAGATGACTTTAACGCCTGAGGAAATCGAGCAAGGCTATGTTCTTTCCTGCAGCTGCCGTGCTAAGTCGGATTTGAGTGTGAATATCTAAGCACTTCTTCTCAAAAGCACGGCCATGACGGCCTGCCTGACTGTTTTGTCAGGCAGGCCGTTTTTTATGGAACCAATTAAAATTCCCAGCCTCCAAAAACGTCAGTCATCGGCACGGACTTTTCAATATGCAGGCATCATGGCAACCTTCTTCACCTGATTGTGGAGCATTGACAAATTCACAGACTGATAAGACACTGAAAACCTCTGTTTTTGAGGGCCATGATGTTCGTCATTTAAACCGGAGTGAAGTCGTCAGGCTCTATTCCAGTGCATATCCCTCCCAGAGAGAGGTGAATAGTTGTTTGCAGCGTGTTCTCTCTGAACGTGGGCTGGATGCGGCGATTCATGCTCTCCATGAAACAGTGATTCAAACAGGTCACATTCAGGATGGCTGGCAACGCCATATCACTCATCGCACCCATACCGATGAAAACGATCAGGTGGCGTTTTACTCCATGGTGAACCATGGCCGCAGCCACTATTCCCGCACATATAGTCAACCTGCAGCTTACTTACCGGAAGGTGCTCTGTGCAAAATCTGCCCCCAGAATGTTGCCGATCCGAATAACAGCGCCAATGTTCATTTGCGTACGTTTGATATGACTTTGAATGGGGAAGCCTACTTTATTCAGCCCCCTCCTTATCCTTATGGTGAGTGCCATGTGATGCTGATAGAGCATCAGCATCGGGATATGCATCATGACGAGGGAAGCGTGAAGGCTAATCTTGAATTTCTTGACGGGGCTCCGGCTTTTACCGTGTGCCAGAACTCGGATATTCATGGCGCTGGAGCGACTATTCCCCAGCATCACCATGTGCCGGTTATGCGAAATTTCAGCCCTCCCGTTATGAGTGCTCAGCCTCTGCCTGCCTTTCATCTCACAGCTCAGGGAGTTGAACTGAATATTTTGGATTATCCCTTTACCACCATCAAGGTGACGACAAAAGATAAGGACACCATGGCGAAGGCTGTGGCCTCACTGATAGGCCATTGGAAACAAGGCGAAAAGGGCCGAATGCCAAATCGTACAGCCAATTATATTATGCGTAAGGGGGGCGATGAATATTGCGCCTGGGTTTTTATGCGTGATGTCAGCTATCAGCCAACGCAAGAGTTTCTGACCTTGAAGTCTGAGTACTGTGGCTATATCGATATAGCCGGTTGCCCGCTTTTATCCGACAAAAAGACAGAGGCAGAACAGGCTGTTTTCCTCGCCAGGTTGGAAGAAAACCCCCAGGTTGCCCAGACCATCCGTGCAGGGCTGAAACAACTCAGCCCTTTGAGTACGGACAGGCCTGATGAAATTCATTCGTTGCTACAGAGCTGTCTGGCAGATATTCACGCCAGAGCCTTTTGAATAACAGCAAGAGCGTCTGCAGGCAGGTCGAGCTTTAAAGCCGCCTGCTGGGCCTTGTCGGACATTTTGGCCCAGGTTTTCTGCACAATACTGATCACCTTTTCTTCCGGGTGTTTAGCTGCAAACGCTAAAAATCCGGTCTCAATAAAAACAAGGCAGGCGCAGTCTTCCAGTGCCTGCACTTCCTCATCCCGCTTTATGCCTTGTTTGCGAATGATCTTTTCCGTGCGGTTACAGCTTTCTTCGCTGTAGCCCTGTTCTTTCATGACGGTGGCCGCTTTGTCGGCGTGGAGTTTTCCCAGTGATGTTCGCCACTTTAAGTAGCCGGTTCTGTCCATAGGAAAGTCTGCGCGGGGGATTTCCCAGCGGCACAGGTGCTGGCTGCGCACGGCGATAGTGAGTTCTTCTGAAGCGTCAGGGTAAAGAGCTTCCAGCCAGCGGCTGCAGTTCTCTGCGTAAATCAGCTCTTCGGCTTTTCCATCAACCTGCTTTGGATCTTGAGCATGAAGGATGTCGATGGCATTCAGAGTGCTTTGGAGCAGGGACATAGCGACGACTCTCAGTGTTGTTATTGCTGTGCCTGTTTTACCCGTTTTTCAGAGGAATGTCAGGGCTGATGTTGCCAGAGTGGGGAGCCCATGGCTTTGAAGGCAGAGGGGTCGAGGCGAAGAATGCTGCTTTCTCCCTGCAGCATCAGAATAACGGCGCCGTCTATCATGCTGTTACAGATATCATGTGCAGTGCCATTGTCGTTAATCATGGCGGTGGTATGCAGGGCGCTGGTGCGGCCCTCTTCAAGAAGTTTGGACAGGGAATCGCCGGTGAGCAGATCCTGTCGGTAAATATCGGTTTTCAGCTCACTGATAGCCCGTGCGATATTTTCATCCCCCATGGAAAGGGTGCGGATACGACGTACCGTTGCAATGATCCGGTTTCTTAGCAGCCAGTAATGTTTACGAACCTGTGGTGTATCGTTGCGAATATGCCGTCTGAGGCTTTTCTGAAGAACTCGCAGATGTTTAATCGCAGACACAAAGTTATCGCAGGCGGTGCGGATAGCCAGAATGCTGGCTTTCTGTTCGGGGCCCACCATGGGTTCGAGCTGGTCGCAGAAATCGCAAATATCTTCATGGAGACCACGAATCTGCAGTTTGTAGAGCTTGCCAATACGCCAGTTTGGCCAAGGGGGGACAGATTCTGGCAGTGGATTATCACCTTCCGTGTACAGCATGCCGTTTTCCACATAAAGACCAAAACCAATCAGAGCGACAGAGCGTCTGTAAAGTCGCCTGGCTTCTGTTTCCAGTGCGATCAGAGCAGCGTCGGGATGCTGCAGGGCGGCAGATGTGAGCAGTTGGGCGCGTGCAGGCTGTTGGTCGGGGAGTGGAATCTCAAGTTCGTTATGTTCTGTTTTATCCTGAAACAGTCTGGAGAGGGCGTTAGACAGCGCTGTTAATGCTGGCAGCGTGAGTATGGCGCTCATGATGTTAAACAGGCTGTGAAACAGTGCCAGCTGGAGCATAAGGGAATCGCTGACTCCCAGGGTTGAAGACAGGCTCTGCGTCAGGTTTGTCCAGAGGGGGAATGTAACCAGAATCAGCAATCCGGTTATCACCTTCACCAGAGCGTTTGCCAAGGCTAACCTGCGCCCGTTGCTGTTGGCACTGATAGAGGCCAGAGCGGCAGTCGCTGTTGTGCCGATATTGGTGCCAATACACAAAGCCAGAGACTGTTCAAAGCCAATCAGTCCATTGGCCATAGCTGCTATCACCAGCACCAGAAGAGCATGGCTGGATTGCATCAGAACCGTCAGTAGCGTGCCGGCCAGCACACCACCCAGCAGGCCGTAATCGGTGGTTAACAGGGAAAGGTCCCCGGCTTCAGACATCCCGTTTCGAATATAGTGAATCCCCAGAAACAGAAAGCCGATGCCCAGCAATACGTAACCTGTTCCTTTGGAGCGGCGGTTATTCTGCAGTTGCAGCAGCGTCCCCATCACCAGCAGCGGCATGGCGTAGTGACTGATGGCAACCTTCATACCAAACGCTGCCATCAGCCAGGTGCCAGCAGTCGATCCCAGCCCTGCACCGACAACAAGGGCAATGCCCATACTCAGGCTGATAAGCCCGGTACTGACAAAGGAGACGGTGATAACAGAGCTGAGGGAGCTGGATTGCAAAACGCTGGTGGAAACCACTCCGGTCAGGTAGCTGCTCCAGCGGTTACGGGTGGTTTTTCTAAGAACCCGAGAGAGTAAGCCACCGCTGGCCTCCCGGAAGCCCTGTTCCAGACACAACATGCCAAACAGGAACATGGAGATTCCGGCAATTACCGTAAGAATATCCGGATGGAACAGAAAGCTGAAAATCAGTAGCAGCGTGATTGTGGTAAAGAAAAGCTTGCGAAACATGAAGGTGAAACCTGATGCGCCAATACCCGGCAGTAAAATCCTGCAACAAAAGGGTATCGGCGGCTCTTCAGGTTTCTGGAGTTATTCATCCACCTTAGGAGGGAGCGGGTATAGGCTACTAAATAGCGCCAGATTGAGCCTGTAGCCCTCAAGCACTTCTGTTTTGAATTCCTCAACGCGGTGTGGGTAGAGTTCATTTACATTATCAATGAGTTTTCGCATGCGGTTCTGGAGCGCTAATCTTTCTGCTTCGTTCAGGAATGAATAACGTCGGGATAGCCTCTCTGGAATCCCTGCCTGATCCAGCTTTGGGTGAAGAATTGTGCTGGCTGCCAGATCACCCCCAAACAGTACAAAAATATGGGCCAGAAGCAGTACGTCATCACCCTGAATGCCCTCAACACGTTGAATGTAATTGCTCAGGCTTTCGTTTGAATCCAGTGTTGTGCGATAGCCATCGTCAAGGAACTCCATGACAACCTCTTGGGATATATCCCGTTTTGCTTCACGTAGGAACTCACTTAATCCGGGAAGGTCTTCATGATCTTTGGCGGCTTCAAGAATACTGTAAATTTCAAGAATGGCGTACTGGAAAAAAGCATACTCCTGCTGTGAAATTGCTGCTGTGAAGATGGCGTTCATTAATGGACTTTTTACAGCTTTTTTGTGGTACTCACTGGCGAAATCTCTGACAGATTGAATGAAAGAGGATACTGGTGTTGCTGCTTGTGTCGGTATGGGGACAGGTGGCTCTGTAAAGATGGTTGTATCTTTTGCTATGCGTGAAGTGGAGTCCACGACACCATTAATGCTCGGAAGGAGCGAGGAAGACCTTTTTGAGCCTAACTGCATCCCATGATCCAGCTTATGAGCCAGATCTGCAGCAACTTTACCCTCTTCGGTGGCAGATGCTGTCTGAATTATCAGGTAAAAACTGGATAGGACAAGAGCACGGCGCAGGTGCTTGATTCTTAAAGATCCATTTTCTTTCTTCATGGTGATTCACCTGGCTGTTGTCTGTCACAGAGCAGCAATTCAGGCGCTTAAGAACCCAAGCCATTGTTTTGTATGGTTCAGGTACTTAAAAGATCACTGATCTTACGCCCAGACAGGAAGAAAAGTAGACGAGATCTGTACGATTGGTAACCGTTTTTTAGCGACTTCGGTCAGTGGGATTTCATGTGGTCGTATCCTGTTTTTTTACCCCATCAAATACCTCAATATCCAACTCGTCCTCACTCTTGGATACCAGAATATTCACCATAATATCGCCGGTGATATTCACGGTGGTACGCGCCATATCGAGAATACGATCGATACCTGCAATCAGAGCAACCCCTTCCACGGGCAGACCAACGGTGGTGAGCACCAGTGTGAGCATAATCAGCCCGCCGCCGGGAATGCCCGCTGTGCCAATAGAGGCAAGAGTGGCAGTGGCAATGATGGTGAGATAGTCTGCCGTGGAGAGATCGATACCGTAAGCCTGTGCGATAAACAGCGCCGTCACGCCCTGATAAAGGGCCGTACCATCCATATTGATGGTGGCACCCAGTGGCAGAATAAAACAGGAAGTGGATGCAGATGCCCCCAAACGCCGGGAGCAGTGCAAACTCATAGGCAGAGTACCTGCACTGCTGGATGTGGTGAAGGCGATCATCTGGGCATCAAATACCACTTTGAAAAAACGCAGCGGGCTGACCTTACCCAAAGCCTTCAGGCAGAAACCATAAAATCCATACAAATGCAGCAGGGTGGCGATATACACCGCCACAATCACTTTCAATAGGGGAAGAAGTACATCAACGCCATAGGTACCAGCCAGCCATGCCATCAATCCGAATACGCCATAGGGAGCACATTTCATCACCAGTTCGGTGAGTTTGTACATGGCTTCAGCAAGGCTGGTGAATACGGCAATGGCCGGTTTGCCTTTCTCACCAGTCAGAGACAGTGAAATCCCCAGAGCCAGTGCAAAGATGATGATCTGCAGAATATCCCCCCGAGCCATAGACTCCACCGGATTCTGAGGAATCAGTGCCACAATCGTATTGATCAGAGAAGGGGTTTCCTGATTGCCAACAGGCTGCTGTGCCACAAGGCTGATGCCACTTCCCGGTTGTACCACATAGCCGAACAGCAGACCAAGAGTAATAGCGATGGTTGTTGTGGCCAGATAGAGCGCCAGCGTTTTTATACCGATGCGCCCCATCTTTGCAGTGTCTTCCATAGCGGTGACTCCCACTACCAGAGAACAGAAAACCAGTGGTACGATCAGCATCTTGATGGCATTTACAAACAGCGTGCCGATGGGCTTCAGGGCTTGTGCGCTTTCTCCCAGCCAACCCCCCACGGACAGACCAAGTACCATGGCAACAATGATTTGAAGCCAGATTGGCTGATTATTCCAGCGATGCCAAAGGGAAGGCGGTTTATTGTTCGGTCCGGATGGTGTTCTGCTTATTGATTTCGTCATTAGTCGTTGGTGTTTTATGCAATTGTTGTAAGAATAGAGGGCGCTGACGGAAATACTTACAGCAACAGATTTGGAAAAGAGATGGCGGGCGAACGTTTACTGAATTACCGGCAATATGGCCAACCGGGTGAAGGTCAAACACCAGTGATTATTGTTCACGGATTGTTTGGCAGTATGGATAACCTGTCTCCGACAGCCCGCAGGCTGGCTGAGTCACGATGGGTTGTGGCCGCTGATTTAAGAAATCATGGCCGCTCCTTCCATGATGCGCAGATGTCGTACTCGCTTATGGCTGAAGATATTCTGGCCTTGATGGATCATCTGGAGATAGACGAAGTGGCTGTGATCGGCCACTCCATGGGAGGCAAAGTGGCCATGCAGCTGGCACTGATGGCTCCTGAAAGAGTGGCTGCGGTTGTGGTTGGTGATATTGCCCCAGTGGATTACCTGCCGGGGCACGATGATGTGCTGGCAGCCATCAGAAGCTACAAACCGGAGCAGGCGCTGTCCCGTACAGAGGCCGATCAACAGTTTGCGCACCACATTGCAGAACCGGCAGTACGGCAGCTGTTGATTAAAAACCTGATGCGCAATGAGCGTGGTGAGTTTGTCTGGCGAATCAATGCCAGCGGGTTGCTGGAGAATTATGACAACATCAAAGCAGCTCCCGTATTCAACCACTCAACCTTTGATAAGCCAGTTCTGTTTATCAAAGGCAGCGAGTCTGAATATCTGCAGCCAGAACACAAAGCGATTATTGGTTGCTACTTCCCCAAGGCAGAGCTAAAGGTGGTTTCCGGGGCGGGGCACTGGTTCCATGCCGAAAAACCGGATGTGTTTAACGGCATTGTGGAACGCTTTCTCAATACTCTCTAATGATTTCTATGGAGGCTGGCATCAGTGGTACCAGTCTTCATCTTCTTCGAAATCTTCAAAGTCATCTTCGTCGTACTCGTCGCCCAGGGCGTCTTTCAGATTCTTGCGCTCGAAATAGTGATCGATGCCTTTGCGAATGCTGCGGGCACGTTTGCGTTTGCATTTTGAGTGCCGGGATTTTTTGCGGCGTATTTCCAGTCCACCAGGAAGGCCGTCATCAGGTGAGAGACTCTCAGAGTCTGTGGTTGCACGAGGCATGGTCCAGTTCCTTTGTACTACTTGTCTCAATTCTTACTTTAGAAAACAGACATGCATGCGAGGGCGCTGGATGTATAACTAATCAGAATAAGGAAGAAGTGCTTGTTTTCGCTGGGTTTTGAAGCACGCGAAGATGTCAATATCCCGACTGGGATCTGTCTGGCAGCCAGCTTCCTTCCGGCAGTCTGCAGACTTCCGTCTCAATGGCACCGTCCGGGTAAAGGCGCAGGCGGCGATAACCGGGCTGACGATCATCCACGGCAAAGCCTTCTGCGCCGGGCTGGAACTGAACGCAGGTGGAAGGCACGCCAAGTACCCGCACGCCCTGGTGGACAATATCCCGCTCCTGGTGAGTATGGCCGTGGATAATGGCCTGCACCTGTGGATAACCCTTCAGTAAGGTGAACACAGCTTCACGGTTGCGCAGGGCGATATCATCCATCCAGCGGCTCTTTACAGAAACCGGGTGGTGGTGCATGGCGACCACAGTGGGGTGCTCCTGAAACGCAACCAGCTGGCTTTCAAAGCGATCAAGTTCTTCGGAGGTAAGAAGGCCATGGATTTCGCCATTGGTCTGGGTATTGAGCATCAGAATAACCCAGTTACCTATCTGGATATGGTCAGGAAACAGGGGGGCAAACTGGTGAACAGCATCACCCAGGCCGCTCATATCATCGTGATTGCCACGTAGCCAGGAAAAAGGTGCTGTAAAGGCTGAAAGCACATGTTGGCAATATTTATAGGATTCAAGGCTGTTATCCTGGGATATATCACCTGTGACGAGGATGTGGTCGATGGCAGGTTCCTGATCTTTCACCATGGCGGCAACATGGGCAAATGCGCTGTTTGTGCGAATGCCCATAAGATGACTGGCATCATCTGCGAACAGGTGGCAGTCACTCAGCTGTATCAGGTTAACTGGACGCTGCAGCACGATTTTCGACCCATATTGTTAGTGTTGGACAAAGACCCACGAAGATAATAACGGTCAACAAGGCCAGACTCCAGCGTGGTTCTGTTAAAGAGTTGGCGTTTTGCCCGCTTGCAGGCAGTGTTGCAGCCACTCCGATAGCAGCTTGTTGAGCTGGTGTTTCTCATCAGGCTGGTACATCTCAGGGTTTGGGTAACTGTATCGGGCATCTAACCCCCGATGATGGTCTGCAGCAACAACTTCCGCCATACGCACATCATGATACAAACGCACGGACAGATTGGGCAGGGGAAGCCATCTGTGGAAGGGCTGAACCAGTGAGAGGTGCAGAAGTGTTGTGTATTTCGTTTGCTCCCGAATCTCCAGACAGGCCTCGGCTTCATGCCCCTGCATTTCAATATTTATGAAGCGTTGTGTTCCAGCAGGGCCTCGTGGAGTGATACGCAGGATGCGCAGGTAGTTTGCATCACACACCGCCTGCAGCCCGGTCAAGTCCACGTGGTAACGTGAACGCTGTCGGTTTTGATTGCGAGTTGTGTGTAAAAGCATAAGGGTACTCGCCTGAATTCTTCTTCGTATTATACGCGACAGGCTTTTTGCATTCATCAAAATACAAATTGATGATAAATATCAGTTTGGTTTTGGAAGACTAAGTGTTACTTTTGCGCATTTGCAGGCAAAAACCTGCGTCTTTTCGCTATTAATCTGGGGAATGTGGCTGTTTCCCGACAGGCGACCCTTCAATAAATTACAGGCATAGATACAGGATTCGAATGATGGCATCCAAGCGATTGCTGGTCGGAATCGGTGCAGCAGTGATGGCACTGAGTGGAACAATTCAGGCTCAGGAGTCCGCTGACCTCCTGAAGGTTTATGAACTGGCACTGAAAAATGATGCAGACCTGGCAGCGGCGCAGGCTTCCTTTAAAGCTTCCAGCGAATCTGTGAACCAGAGTCGTGCACTGCTTCTGCCCAGTATTGGCGTGCAGGCGAATACAGCCTATCAGCGTGATTGGAATGTAGGCCAAGGAGCTACTGCAACTAGCGACTACAACCATCATGGGTGGGGGGCGACTTTAACGCAACCTCTCTTCAACCTTTCATCTTGGTTCAACTTTGAACGCACCGGCATTCTGACTGAACAGGCTCGTCAAGTACTGGCCGTTGAACAGCAGAGCCTGATTATGCGCGTATCTGAAGCCTACTTTAATGTCCTGCGTGCAGAAGATGCCCTGTCTACGGCTCAGGCCGAAGAGCGTGCCGTACAGCGCCAGCTGGAACAAACCCAACAGCGCTTCGAAGTAGGCCTGATTGCCGAGACAGATGTTCTGGAAGCCCGTGCCGCTTATGATGGTGCCCGAGTGGCCCGTATTCAGGCAAACAATCAGGTGTCTGTCTCTCTGGAAAACCTGCGTACCCTGACCAATGTTTACATCGGTGATCTGGTAAAGCTGGATAAGACCATGCCAGTGGCTACGCCAGCTCCTCTGGTTGTTGAACAGTGGGTCAACACCTCTATTGCACAAAACCTGACGTTGAAAGCGGCCCGTGAAGGTGTGTCTGCGGCTGAGTCTCAGCTGAAGGTGAGTCGCTCTGGTCACGCTCCCACACTGAGTTTCGAAGCATCATTTAATCATGATGTAAGACACTCCGGTGACTCCGGTCCTGACAACAAGAAAAATTCAACAATCTACGGTCTGAAAGCCAGCCTGCCCATTTTCAGCGGCGGTGGCACCAGCTCCAAGGTTCGTGAATCCGGCTACCGTCTGGAAGAGAGTCAGATGAAGTACGACAGCAGCCTGCGCCAGGTAACGGCGAATACCCGAAACCTGTTTAACACTGTCAATGCAGACGTTGAACGCGTGGATGCCCGTTGTCAGGGTATTGTTTCTGCCAGCAGTGCACTGAAGGCCACCCAGAGTGGTTATGAAGTGGGCACCCGCAACATTGTGGATGTTCTGGATGCCCAGAAGAGCCTTTACGGTGCTCAGCGTGATTATCTGAACGCGCGCTACGACTTCATCATCAACACCCTGAAACTGAAGCAGACGGCTGGTACTCTGAGCCCTCAGGATCTGAAAGACCTGAATGCCTGGATTCGTGCCAGCAAGGACGATGATCTGACTCCGGTCTGTAAGAAGGACGCTTAACCCTTCCGGTGTTCCTATAAAAAGAGGCCATAAACCTGTGGGGTTTATGGCCTCTTTTTTTATGTTTATGACTTAGCTGATAAGAGCTTGCGCCAGCATTAACTGGCGATCCAATGCGCCACGGTTTTTATTCATCACCCCAAGGGCATTGCTGCCAGCCTTTTGGGCTGCCTGTTCATTGGTGAATATCATCTGGGCATGGCGAGCCAGCTCAGAGCTGGAGTGAACGGTGGTGAGTGCACCGGCGTTTTCCATAGTGGCTGTCACTTCCGTGAAGTTAAATACATGGGGGCCAGAGACAATCGGTAAGCCTAAAGCTGCAGGCTCCAGTGGATTGTGGCCACCGTGTTCCACCAGACTTCCTCCTACAAACGCAAGGTCCGCTGTGGCATACATGCGCAGCAGCTCACCCATTGTGTCCCCCAGCAGTACATCGGTATCGGGTGTGACGGTGTCGTTTGTACTCCGGCGACTTACTTGCCAGCCTTCGTTCTTGAGCAGGCCGTAAACCGGATCAAACCGTTCCAGATGTCGTGGCACCAGAACCAGCAAAATATCGGGGAGCGTGCGACGTATCTCTTTGAAGGCTTCGAGAATCTGTTCGTCTTCCCCTGGATGGGTGCTGGCTGCAATAAAAATACGTGCCTGTTGTGAACGGCCTGTCAGCCACTGCTCCCGGAGTGTTTGCCCTTCCTGTTTGAGAACGTCTGAAATCACAAGATCGTACTTGAGAGTGCCTGTTACCTGCATGCGGGCTCTTGGGAAACCCAGTTCAGTAAAGCGGCGGGCGTCGTCTTCCGATTGCGCCGCAATAAAGGAGAGCTTCTGCAACATATTACGGGTGAGGGAACCCAGACGACCATAGCCTCGGGCAGAACGTTCCGACAGACGGGCATTGGTCAGAAGTACCGGAATGTTGCGGTTATGGCAGGCTGCGATGGTGTTGGGCCAGAGTTCGGTTTCCATGACTACGGCCAGCTCCGGCTTGATGTGGTTCAGAAAGCGACTGATGGCACCTGGAAGGTCGTAGGGGGCATACACATGGTAAACAGTATCGCCATACAGCTTGCGTACCTGCTCCGAGCCGGTGGGGGTCATGGTGGTGACAACAACCTGATGCTTGGGGTACATGGCAATGAGCCTTTTCACTAAAGGCGCAGCCGCAATAGATTCCCCCACTGATACCGTATGCACCCAAATGGCTTTTCCGCTGCTTTTGCTGGCCGGAAAAGGCGGCAGGCTCAGGCCAAACCTTTCATGCCAGCGTCTGGCATAGGCCGGTGCACGCCAGGCACGATAGAGAAGGCGCAGAACAACAAGGGGTAAAGCAAGGTAGAAGATCAGTGTGTAAACGAAACGGGACATTGGCAGCCGCTTTCCTGTATGGGACAGCCATTATCCGTGAGAGCCAGGACCTTTGTCTATTTTGTCTTCGTACAGGAATCATCTTCACATCAGGCTTGTATTCGAGCGCCTTAACCCTTATTTATACAGCCAAATCTCTTATCTGACAGGTAGCTAACAGCTAATGAACCATGTCATCGAAGCTGACGTTACAATCGTTGGCGGTGGTATTGCAGGCCTGTGGTTATTTCGGCGCCTGAACAACCTGGGTTACAAAGCACTCCTTCTTGAAAACGAAACACTGGGCGGTGGGCAAACCATCAAATCCCAGGGCATTATCCACGGCGGTATCAAGTATGCGCTGTCCGGAAACCTGACCAAAGCCTCTGAATGTATCGCTGGTATGCCGGCGCGCTGGATGGCTGCCATTAAGGGTGAAGGAGAACTGGATCTGACCTCTGTGCGGATTCTGTCCGATCACCAGTATATGTGGACGCCGGGCGGCTTCGGCTCCCGCATGGCGGCCTTCTTTGGCAGCAAGGCACTGCGCGGGCGGGTAGATTCCGTATCCCGTAGCGAGCTGCCAGAAGCGTTCAATACCCCTGCTTTCAAAGGCAAACTCTATAAACTCAACGAGAGTATTCTGGACATTGAAAGTGTTGTAAAGGCACTGGTTAAAGGGCTGGAAGATCGCATCATCAAGGTGGATTGGGAAACCGACACCACACTCAAACTGAACGATGATAAATCCATCGCTGGCATTGAGATGGTGCGTGGCGATGATCACTACACCATCGACGCCAAACAGTATGTGTTCACCGCTGGGGAAGGCACCGGTGATTTACTGGATCGCTGGCAGCTGGATGCTCCTGCCATGCAATTGCGCCCGCTGCACATGGTTATGGTGGAGCATGATTTTCCCCACCCGGTGTATGCCCACTGTGTCAGCACCGATATTCTTCCTCGCCTGACTATGACCAGCCATCCCTCCGAGAATGGCCGCTGGGTGTGGTACATGGGCGGCGAACTGGCCGAAGCTGGCGTAAAGCGTGATGCCGATGAGCAGATTGCACTGGCTAAGAAAGAGCTGAAGAAGCTGCTGCCCTGGGTGGATCTGGGCAACGCACGCTGGGGCACTTTGCGTGTTAACCGTGCTGAACCCAAGCAGAACAAACTGCTGCGCCCCGACGCTGCTTACTGCAAACAGATTCACAACGGCATGGTCACCTGGCCCACCAAACTGGCGCTGGCTCCCAACCTGACGGATGAAGTGATTCGCAATCTGGACGCCAAGGGCATCAAACCAGAAGGTAATGAAGGTTTTATCGCTCCCAATCAACCTCGCCCGGAGATTACCAAACCTTTCTGGCACGGTCGCCTGCAGGACTAAAACATGACAACAGATAACCACTGGCTACGCCCGGTTGCGGATACTGGCCTGACTGTTTCTGCGGTCGGCTTTGGAACCGTAAAACTTGGCCGTAACGAGCAGGTGAAATACCCCACGTCTTTCAAAATTCCTGACGATGGGGAAGCCTTGAACCTGCTGGCTCAGGCGCGGGATCTTGGTATCAATCTGCTGGATACCGCTCCGGCCTACGGCACCAGCGAGGAGCGACTGGGCAAACTGTTGCAGGGGCAGCGTGATCAGTGGGTTATCTGCAGCAAGGTGGGGGAAGAGTTTGAAAACGGTCAATCCCGCTTTGACTTCACCCCCGAGCATATTCGTTTCAGCATCGAGCGCAGCCTGAAGCGTCTGAATACTGATTGCGTGGATATGGTGCTGGTGCACTCCGATGGCAATGACGTGGATGTGATTCGTCAATACGGCTGCCTGGAAGTGCTTGCGGACCTGAAAAAAGAAGGGTTGATTCGTGCCAGCGGCATGTCTACCAAAACCGTAGACGGTGGCATTCTGGCGCTGGAGCAGTCTGACTGCGCCATGGTAACCTGGAACCTGAACGAGCAGGGTGAGAAAGCTGTGCTTGATTTTGCACACCAGCAGAATAAGTCCATTCTGGTTAAGAAAGCGCTGGCCAGTGGCCATTTGTGTATGGACGGGGAAGACCCGGTGCAGGCCAGCATGAACTTTGTGTTTTCACATCCCGGCGTGACCAGTGCTGTACTTGGGACGATCAACCCCAAGCACATGGCCCAGAATGTGAACGCGGTAAAAGTGGCTCTTATCTAAATGCTCCAATGTCTGCGCAGGGAACCTGCAGATCACTTCCGTACCCGGCAAGTCAGCCTGAGCGCAGAGGGAGAACTCTGCGCTTACGGCGCCCCCCTTTCTTTTGATGATGTTCAGGCTCTGCGTCAGAAAGGACGTATTGAAGAGAAGGATGGCAAGCGTGTATTTGCCAACCTGGGTGTTTCCCTCCAGCTGATTGTCTCTTGTGCTTCCCGCAGAGCTCTGGTGCTTGTGGAACAGCGGGGCGTGCTCAAACTGGTATCGGGTTATGTGCCGCAAGAGCATCTGGATAACCCGCTCACAACGGCATGGGCCGAGTTAATGGAAGAGGTTTTACCGTTTGTGGGTGGGCAGTGCCACGGGTTCTCTGTTGCAGGATGCCCACTGCCTGACCCTTACTCTCTGGAGCGCCTTCCTTCACTGTCAGTGAGGCAAGGACACCCACTGTTTGAGAGTGGGCTTTGCATTCGTTCAACCCGTTGGCCAGTAAAAGGATACATTCACGAACCAACGGCCAGTTTGCAGCTTGTTTACCCTGTTGAAGTGGCGTTACCGGAACATGTGACTCTGCTTCATGTGGAGGACACCTTTGATACCACAACTGATGAGCTGCTCAGTATTCTGCAGGATGATTCTTATGTTGTGTTGATGGCTCTGGATGAAAACAATCAGACCACAGATGAACTCTTCACGTTACAAAATGGTGAATGGCTTCCTTTTGATCGAGGAGACTTGCAGTTTTCTGAATTTTTTATTGGTCTCTCTCAAGGTTAAAACCAC
>NZ_SMME01000737.1 GCF_009711465.1 Parendozoicomonas verongulae
TCTCGGGCGGCTTTCTCTTTTTCCCAGGCGGCCTGACCAGCATGCTCAGCATCTTCTTCCTTATTGGCTTCAGTATTCTTCAAGGAACTCACACCGTCGTCGCTATCTTCAGCAAACGATGCATGGGAGTCCTGCGTTGTTCCCAGGCTTTCTGAAGCATGAACAGCCTCTTTATTACCTGTGGCATCTGCACTCTGATCAGAATCTTTGTCCTGATGGCTAAACAGAGGATTATCATCTTCCCCTTCATAGCCACGGAAGTAGTCTTTTACCTCTTCTCGCTCTTTGCCCTCATTGGTTTCTTTATTGATCAGGCCATCAACCTCTTCGTCGTCATCGTCTGCTGTTACGCCATCAATCACATTATTAATGGCATCCCCCAAATCATTCAGGGCATCCCAGAATCCGGCATAGGCGACATTGGTGTTGATACCAGTAACAGCAAGCAGAATCAGCGCAAGAAGATGACTACCTATAACTTGACGTAAGTTTTTAAAACTGTCTTTCGTTGATCTGCTCATAGGTAACTCCTTATACCAAGTGCAAAATAATGCCCCCTTTGAAAAAGAGGTGTGTCCAGTCAGTTAGATATATTTAAAGGAAGGGAGTTCCTGAGACTTAGGTCTTATATGTAGCTTGCAATGGAGGGGTTCATAAGACAAAAAGGGTGTCGGGGCAGCCAGACAGCCCCCCCCTTGGCGAAAGCAATGGTTTGGGTTCTTACGTTGCCGTTCTCACTGTGACCGTTTTGTAGGTGGTTTCCAATAGCTTTGGGCCATGTTCTTCTTGCGTCAATTTTGCCAACAGTTTATGCGTCTGCTGGAGATACCTGGCACGCTCCTGTCTGTCCTGCTGAATATCGTTTTCATACTGTGCATCGACACTTACTCCAAATTTGCGTTCCAGATAATTACCAGCACTCAGGCTCAGACGCACAGCCAGAACAACTGCTGGCACACAGCAGAGAATACTCCCTGCTATAAAAACACTGGAGTTCGTATACGGGTTAACATCATAACTTTCCATAAAACCATGGAACGCCTTCAAACCGTAATACCCCATCCAGGATGTGGCACCACTGGCGAGAAAGCTAACAGCCACTTTACACACCGTCACAATACGACTGTTCGTAGTTTGCATGTCTTTCGGTGCAACATATTGAAGCTTTAAGGGGGGGATCAGACTGTCTCCCTCTGCCGTACTGGCCGTGCGTCCCTGGTACTGTCCAGTGACACCCGAAGTATTCTTGTCAGCATTGTGGGTTGGGGTTGGATATGACCGGCCCCCGGGCTCTTTCACATGACTTCCTGACATGGCTCATCTCCGTGTTTAAATACTTAATCCCGAGTAATAACAAATGACCTGTCGTTAAGGTCTCGTCTTTTTTACCTCTAAAGAAAACTGATTTGTGTGATCAGCAACTGCCTTGCTTAGCTCATTCTGAGCCAACTGCCTTGCTCTACCGTCCTGACCATACAGGTCATACAGCCTTTGAACGGCGGCATACTGCTCTTTAGCCCGTCGCGTTTCTTCACGAGACTCCTTCAGCAGCTGAGCCTTTGTACTTTTATTGGTGCCACAGACAGAGCGAACCGTCTCAGTGAAAAACCAGACAACACCAAAAGAAATCGTGGTCAACTGATTGCGAACACCCTGTAGCGCCCGATAGAAACCTTTGGTGCCTTCCTGGGGTAATCGAGGGAAAAGACGCATGCAATACCTGGGGACAAACCAGGCTAATGCAGTACAAGCGCCAGCAACAGAAAAGACAGACACCGCTGCATCCACAAGAGCGACCTTCATCTTTTCAAGGGACTTGCTTTTAGGCTGAGGCTCCATTTCAGGCATCTTTAAAGAGTCCGGAATTTCAAGAAGCTCGGAAATTGCCTTGTCACAATCCGTCAGGTTTTGAGCCAAAGCATCTCGATTACTCTGGGGTGGGGGCGGATTAGACGCCCTGTGTGAGCACCGTGAAGCTCCATTCATAGCAAACCGTCCTTGTTTTAGTCTGAAATTACAAACTTCGACCCACAGCCAAAGACAGGGGTTCCCCAGTAGTCAGCATGCCTGACATGAGTGTTAGAAAAGAAGAGGCCCACCTGACGGTGGGCTCCTGAAGTGGCAGTACAGGCTGCTGAAAGGAAAGACTGTCCCTTAAGAAAAGGGTTAAATTATTAGTGACGCTGCGGACGTTTAGTACCACCATCGGTTTCAGAGCGCTTAGGCAGTGCGTCCTTAAGACCATTAACCTCATCCTGCATCGTATTAATGTTATCGGCGTTTGCACCGATCGCAGCCATATTTGCCTTAACCTGCCGACCAAGAGCATCATTCAGCTCAGGGCGGTAACCAGTCATCTTACGCAGTCCCCACTGAATCAAATCTTTACCCGCGAACAGGCCACCACCGGAAACAGCACCTTGTAATGCGTAGTTGCCAGTACCGCCACCAGCCAGAGTATCAGCCAGACAGCTGTCATCACCAAACAGGCAGTTCTCACTTCCCAGCCTGGCTTGCGCAACACTCTGCATCTCAGCAGCAGTAATGGCGCCCAAAGCACTGAATACACCACCAGCGATAGCAGGCGGCAGATAATTGTAGATACCAAACTTCATCGCATAGGCCAGACGAGACATAACATTGGAAGGCCAGATCTTGCCAATGGTTCGCGAGAAGATATTCTTCCTGGGTACCGGGTTGATTTGATCAGCCTGACTCTTGTCAGTGCCAACTTTTTTTTCTACAGCTGGCTGAACTTTTTCACTGCTATTTGCGGCGGGCTTTTTGCACTTTTTGCAGGCTACATAGCTACCAACGGCAGCAGTACCAGCTACAGCTGCACCAATTGCATAATACATAATGTCACTTCTCCTTCTCATTTTTGATGTCTGAACTCTTAGCTGTGTTGTTATGAAGACAAACAGCCCGCCGGATATTCAGCGGCCAGACTCTGGCGGGCTTGAGACACCTATACACGCTTCGCAAGCCGATGAGTTCATTCGGTCTCTATTGACCGAAGCAAAAAGAAGAGGTTCTAGGGAGAAACCGGTTCTGTCAGTGTTACTGACGGCATTGACCAGAAGCAAACAAACGGCAAGCTCTACAGAAAAACCGACACTCTATTGATAAACAACAATGTCAATACCTGCAAAAGTGCTCAACACTTTCAGAAAAAAAGCAACTTAGCCACCGTTGAGACCTGAAAAAAACGACAAGAGAACAATAAACAAACAAAAACAACAGCAAAATGAGCTTCTATAAGTATCAACCACAGGGTTAAAGTTGTGGCCATATTCCCATACAATAGGGCCACTCTCTACATCAGCCAGAATAGTTCTCAGGGGCTCAATAATGGCGCCAAAACTGAACGTACGGCATGCCAGCCAAGTTGCCTGCAGGGACTGTAGCCTGAGTCCACTGTGTTTGCCATTAGCACTGAAGATCGAAGATATTGACGATCTCGATGATATCATCAAGCGCGGCAGACCTTTGAAAAAAGGCGAACATCTGTTCCTTGAAGGTGATGCATTTCATAGTGTTTTCGCAGTCCGCTCCGGCGCACTGAAAACATACACATCCACTAATGAAGGTGAAGAGCAAATCACCGAGTTCTACCTGCCCAGTGAACTGGTTGGTCTCAGCGGACTGGACACCGACACCTACCCGGTTTCGGCCCAGGCGATTGAAACTACCATGGTCTGTGAAATTCCTTTCGATAAGCTCGAAAAGCTTGCGGACAGCCATCCGGCCTTGCGGCGACAGATTATGCGGGTCATGAGCAAAAAGATCCGCGAAGACCAGCAGATGAAGCTGTTGCTCTCCAAAAAGAATGCTGACGAGCGCATCGCCACATTCTTGATTAATCTTGCCAGCCGTTTCCGACGCAGAGGTTTTTCTTCCCAGTCTTTCCGCCTGTCCATGTCCCGTAATGAAATGGGTAACTATCTTGGCCTTGCAGTGGAAACAGTGAGCCGAGTGTTCACCCGGTTCCAGAAAGCGGAACTCATCCATGCTAACGGGAAAGAAATTGAGATTACCAACGCCATGGATCTATGCACTCTGGCAGGTGGTAAACTGTCTGACACCCCTGAGGTTGTCAACATTCAATAAGCCACAGATATGAATTATTCCGAATTTAGCGAAGACCGTCTGCGTAGCCTGATCCGGGCTGTGCCCGACTGGCCAGAGCCTGGTGTGATGTTCCGTGACATCACCACTCTGTTGAAATCTCCCGAAGGTATGCGCATGGTGCATGAAACGTTTGCGGCTCGCTACCGGGATCAAGGCATTACTCACATTGGTGCATTGGATGCCCGTGGCTTCTTGCTGGGTGCCCCCCTGGCTAACGCCCTGAATCTGCCTTTGGTCATTTTTCGTAAGCCCGGCAAACTGCCAGCAGAAACCATCTGCGAAGAGTACACCCTGGAATATGGAAAAGCGGCGCTGGAAGTTCACACAGATTCTCTGACAGCTGGCGATAAAATCGTACTCATTGATGATTTGATTGCCACCGGAGGTACTCTGCTTGCAGCCACCAAACTGGTGAAACGTCTGGAAGCCGAAGTTGTTGAAACCACTGCCATCATTGACCTGCCAACCCTTGGCGGTTCAAACCTGCTGAAAGAAGCTGGTATCCCGGTCTTTGCACTGACCAGCTACTAAAGCTCATCCCTCCCCAAATTGTGCCTGTTAAGGTTTTGGGGAGGAGTTTACTTCTCACTTTCTCTTCCTTTTTGCCGATGCCTCTTGTGAGAACTTCTGTTATACCTTTAGGTACAGAAGACGACCCTCACTGGAAGAGACTTGCCTCATGGGAATTTGCGCCAAGGAACTGCGCACACTGGTGATTCGCCCCACTCTCAAACATTTGAACCTTTGGAGTGAGGCTGCCGAGAATTTGCTTCTTGGTACCGCGGCCCAGGAGTCCGGGCTGGGTGAACACTTGAAAATAGGTGATCATCGTGCACTGGGTATCTACCAAATCACACCAAGAATGCATCGTAATATCTGGGATAACTTTCTTGCGACTCAACCAGAACTGGCCAGCAAGGTAAGAGGTTTAGCCAGCCAACACGAATTCCTCAATCACCCCCATGCGGAACTGGCAACCAACCTGTCCTATGCAACAGCAATTGCCTTGATGGTTTATCTACGCAGGGGCAAAGGTTTACCCGCATATTCGGCGGATGACCCGGAAAGGTTGGGGCGCTACTGGCATAACAATTTTCACAGCAAGCCTCAGGGCACTGTTGAGGAATTTGTTATTCATTACAATGCCCTGGTGCGGGATACCGCTAATACTGATTGAATGTTTACTGGCCACGAGCCTCAGCGCATTTCACGCAGAGGTTGGTGTAGGGCATAACTTGCAGACGAGCGAGAGGAATATCACCACCGCAGTCTTCACAGAGAGTGTATTCGTCTTCTTCAATACGCTCGAGAGCTTTCTGAATCAGACGCAGCTCATAAGCAGCTTCATTACCCAGAGCATCAAGCACTTCATCGTTCTCACGTTCCTGAGCCTGCTCAGACCAATCTGCATTCGCTTTACGAGAGACATCTCTTTTGATTTTACCCAAGCGCACCTGCAGCTCTGACTGACGACTCAGTAACATCTCACGAAATTGGTCATACTCCCCTTTCATGGCGGACTCCCTCTCGGTTTATTCCAAATACATGGAACAGTTATTGATCTATAGGACTTCTTCTTTCTGACGTATCTTGTCGGGATCGGGCTTTTTATTGTTAGAGTGGTCGAGTGTAGCAAACCATACACTTTAATAATGCGCCGTTTTTCCCCCAATACCAAGGGCATGCGAGGAATGGGAAACCTCCAGCTGCGTGAATACCCAACTGGTGGTGAGTGCAGTTACCGGTATAATAAGTCGTTTTTTAGAACAACAGCTTTTGAGAATGACAGCACCCAACCTTACTGGCGCCGAGAAGTACGAATTCAACAAGCTTCAGAAGAAGCTTCGCCGCTTTACCGGCCGCGCAATTGAAGACTTCAACATGATTGAAGATGGCGACAAGATCATGGTGTGCCTGTCTGGCGGCAAAGACAGCTATGCCATGCTGCACATTCTCATGAGCCTGCAGAAGAGCGCCCCCATCCACTTTGAACTGGTAGCCGTCAATCTGGATCAGAAGCAGCCCGGCTTCCCCGAGCATGTGCTGCCTGAGTACCTGGAAGCTTTAGGCGTCCCTTACCACATCATCAACCGTGACACCTACTCGGTAGTGAAGTCCAAGATTCCTGAAGGCAAAACCACCTGTGGTCTGTGCTCCCGTCTGCGTCGTGGCACTCTGTATGCCTTTGCTGAAGAGATTGGCGCCACCAAAATTGCCTTGGGCCATCATAAGGATGACATTGTAGAAACCCTGTTTCTGAATATGTTTTATGGTTCCCGCCTCTCCGGAATGCCACCCAAGCTGCGCTCAGATGACGGCCGTAACGTGATTATCCGCCCGCTGGCTTACTGCCGCGAGAACGATATCATCCAGTTTGCCGACCTGATGGAATTCCCCATTATTCCCTGCAACCTGTGTGGTTCTCAGGAAAACCTGCAGCGCCAGAATATTAAGGCCATGCTGGCGGAGTGGGAGCGCAGGCACCCCAGCCGTATTGAGTCCATTTTCTCGGCTATGCAGAACATTGCACCGTCCCAGATGGCGGACTTTGAATTGTTCAACTTCAAGGATCTCACCATCGACCGTACCGGTGAGCGCAAGCCGTACGAGCATGAAGACAACCAGTCCATTTTCTCAGGCAACATCCCTGAGCCGGTGAATAGCAGTGATGAAGCGATAACTGTGGTGAACTTTGATCCAAATGCCTGACAGGAGGGTTAGGCAGAAAGCATTCTAGCCATGATAGGTTTTGCCAGAGTATTCACTGTGGGGGGAATAACTGTGGTTAAACCTGGTTACCGAAAAGTCACCTGTTCAGTTTCCCGGTTTCTGTGGCTGGTTCTATTGGTCTTTGTGGCTTATGAACCATGTTTTGGCATGCCCCTGGAAGATCCGGAAGAAAAATACAAAGCTTACATGCCCATGGGGGAGGATTTTCCAGGCACTGTCAGCAGCGATGCAGAACGGGTGACGGAGACCTTCTCTTTTCAGCTGAAATCAAGGGATTTGTCCCCTTTACGGATGGAATTACCACCACGGCATCAGATAAGCACGGGGCTTTATCGAGTGCCGGGAGAGCCCATCACGATTGAACAGAAATCCTTGTCTTATGATCCGTGGGGTCAATGGCCAAGAGTGAGAATCGGAGCACATAGTGTAATTTTTACAGAACATGACCCCGAGCAACTCAAGAGAGTTGGACGTGCTACGGATAGGTTTCAGCTAAGAGAAGGTGTGCAACAAGATCGTGACAGAGCTTCCGGGCTGATTTACATAGAGTCGGATGAAAACGGGTCGGATTCTTTTGATATTACCATCTCAGGGGCTGTCAGGGCGCCTTGGTTCAAGTTGGGCAGAGATACACCCGAGCAATGGCGCAATGACATTCGCCACTACCCTGCACCCTGGGCAGAACTTGAAGGGAAATATTCCGTTCTTGCTTTGCCCTCCGCCATGGTACGGGATCTTGAAGATCCAACGCCAATTATCAACTTTTATGACCAAGTGATTCAAAGAGCCCATGCACTGACAGGTCTCAGTGACAATGATGAAGATGAGCGCGACAGAGCCCCGGATAATCTTTACCGCTTCACAATAGATGTTCAACAATGGCGCCACTCTTTAGCCACAGCCAGTGTCGACGGGTTCACACTGTATTGGCTTGCTTTCAATAACCCATTCCGGTGGCTGGATTCCAATGACCCTATGGTTTTTGACGTTCTCTTTCATGAGGTCGGCCATAGCCTGGAACCTGTTCATTTTTTATTTGAACCACCTGGAGCGACTGAGGCGTTTGCAGATCTGATAGTTTATGGCAATCAATATCGTAGAGGATATTGGTTTTTAGGAGATAGAATAGAATCAGCAGGATTTATATTCTTAAGTGATGCCGCTCATAACGGTGCCATGCCCTCATTAATGTGGCTTCTGGCATCATTTGTTGAGTATTTTCACCATGGTTATGATCCCCGTATCTGGGCAGAAAACTCAAAAGTCATGGAAAGCTGGAAAGGAGCCTTCATGATACAGCTCGTCAATCAGATATCAGATGACTTTATTCAAAAACTATACCGTACATTCCGCCATACCCCTGAGCACTTATTGCCTGCTAAAGACAATCAGCAGGAAAAAACAGATTT
>NZ_SMME01000597.1 GCF_009711465.1 Parendozoicomonas verongulae
CAGTCCAGTGCACTCACCAGACACAAGCGCGTCCACACAGGGTACAAACCCTTTGTCTGTGACCAGTGTAAGCGGTCTTTCACCCAATCCAGCGATCTCACCAGACACCAGCGCACCCACACAGGGGACAAGCCCTTTGCCTGTGATCTGGACGGGTGCAACAAAGCGTTGACCACATCTGTGAGCCCACACAGGGGACAAGCCCTTTGTCTGTGAGTTAACGGGTGCCACAAGTCTTTCAACCAATCTGGAGATCTCACCAGACACAAGCGCACACTGCACAAAAGATGAGTAACCCGGTCTGTCACTTTTACAACCAGACCCTGATAGGGCCGCCAGCTACGCTGCTATCTCCTTTGTTCTTTTTGGAGGAAGGAAGAGAATGGCCTTCAGGCTGAACTTTATTATCACCAGTCTCTGCATAGTGATCGGCCTGCCTACATCTGCCACCTATGGCTCAGAAGAAAAGAGTAGACCTCTTCACCTTATTTCATGGCGGCCATTAGATGTGATATCGACAGGCAGCATTGCCATCCCCTCTGCAGACGGTACACATATCCACCCCAGTGAAACTACATCTTGCACTGTCAACAGCTCTGCCGAATATCACTTTGTGCATTGCCGAGGGAAAAAACAAAACACCAGACTAACACTCACGGGATCAACGGCTGTACGACATCTGACAGTTGAAACGGGTGCCACAACATGGGTTAGGAATCACTCGACCATTTGCCGCATTTCCAGTAACAATGAAGCTCCTGACGTCTTATATTCTCCTCCTTCACCTCCCCTTCTGGACAGTCTATTCCCTGAGTTAGCGGGCTTAGAACAGAATAACACTCTGCTTACGGAGTCATCGGATCTAGAACAGGATAATGCATTTTCGAGTGTTCTTCGCGCCAGTGCAGGGGAAGGTATAATCGATACAGATGACACTCTTAATAAAGTGAGTCAGATTCCGTCTGACAGTGGTCCGTTGCCCACGAAAATCACCAGAATGCGCAAGCCAAGAGCCCACACAAAGGACAGACCCTTTGTCTGTGACCAGGACAAGTGCTACAAAGCGTTTACTACACTCAGCGATCTCACCATCCACAAACGCACCCACACGGGGGACAGGCCTTTTGTCTGTGACCAGTGCAACTGGTCTTTCACCCAATCCTGTAATCTCATCAGACACAAACGCACCCATACAGGGAACAGACCCTTTGTCTGTGACTTTAACGGGTGCAATAAAGCGTTTACCTCATCCAGCAATCTCAGCAGACACAAACGCACACACACAGGAAACAAGCCTTTTGTCTGTAATCAGGACGGGTGTAACAAGCGTTTTAGCCAGTCCAGTGATCTCATCAGGCACCAACGTATCCACACAGGAGAAAAGCCCTTTGTCTGTGATTTGGATGGATGCGACAAGTCTTTCACCACACCCAGTCATCTCACCAGGCACAAGCACACCCAACACTGCAGGAAGGCTGAGTGACCCTGGCTGTCCTTTTCACAAGACACCGCCAGCTACGCTGCTATCTTCTTTGTTCTTTTTGGAGGAAGGAAGAGAATGGTCTTCAGGTTGAACGTTATTGTCACCAGTCTCTGCATAGTGATCGGCCTGTCTACATCTGCCACCTATGCATCAGGAGACAAGAGTAGATCTCTTCACTTTACTCCGTCACAGCCAGTAGATGTGATATCGACCGGCAGCATTGCTATTCCCCCTGCGGGCAGCACACATAACTACCCTGGTGAAACCCCATCTTGCACCGTCAACAGGTCTGCCGGGC